>JARROD010000041.1:0-16372 GCA_037384225.1 Exilibacterium sp. | reverse complement strand
CGTTCAAACTTTTCTTTAGCCACTTTTCTATTCCTCTAACTAACCTTTTCGAAACCTGTAACTTTTATATCAATTAACGTTTTATATGAATCAAAGCCATTAACCCGGGCCAACCGGGTTTTAAGCTAAGCTCAACCACCCGTTTTGTTTTTCGCTATGATTTCTTCGGCGATATTGTTAGGCGCCTCAGCGTAGCGGTGAAACTCCATGGTGAAAGTTGCGCGGCCCTGGGTCGCGGAACGAAGGTCGGTTGCGTAACCAAACATCTCTGCCAGAGGGACTTCGGCATTGACTACTTTACCGGCCGGGTTTTCATCCATACCCTGAATGAGTCCGCGACGGCGATTCAAATCACCGACCACATCACCCATATTCTCTTCCGGGGTCACCACTTCAACCTTCATCATCGGTTCCAGCAATGCCGCCCCCCCTTGTTGAGACAACTTTTTGGTCGCCATGGATGCGGCGATTTTAAAGGCCATTTCACTGGAGTCAACATCGTGGTATGAACCGTCGTAGACTGTCGCCTTCAACCCCAACAGTGGATAGCCGGCCAACACACCGTTCTGCATCTGTTCACTGATACCTTTTTCCACCGCCGGAATATATTCGCGGGGAACCACACCACCAACAATTTCGTTGATAAATTCCAGCCCTTCGGCGTTTTCATCTTCCGCCGGCTCAAATTTGATCCACACATGACCATACTGACCGCGACCACCGGACTGGCGCACAAACTTACCTTCGATTTCGCAAACATTGCGGATGCGCTCGCGATAGGCCACCTGGGGCTTGCCGATATTGGCCTCGACATTGAATTCACGGCGCATACGGTCCACCAGAATATCCAGGTGCAACTCGCCCATGCCGGAAATAATCGTCTGGCCGGTTTCTTCGTCGGTTTTAACCCGGAATGAGGGGTCTTCCTGGGCCAGTTTACCCAGTGCGATACCCATTTTTTCCTGATCGGCCTTGGACTTGGGCTCTACCGCCACCGAAATCACCGGCTCGGGGAACTCCATCCGCTCCAGGGTGATGATACTGTTCTGAGCACAGAGAGTGTCACCTGTGGTCACATCTTTCAGTCCGATCGCAGCCGCTATGTCACCGGCCAGCACTTCTTTGATTTCCTTGCGCTCATTGGAGTGCATCTGCACCATACGGCCAATGCGTTCTTTTTTGCTCTTCACCGGGTTGTAAACGCTGTCACCGGAACTCAATTTGCCGGAATAAACCCGGAAAAAGGTCAAGGTTCCCACAAATGGGTCGGTGGCGATTTTGAAAGCCAGAGCGGAGAAAGGCGCATCATCGTCGGCTCCGCGGGTGTCGTGGGTTTCACCGTCGTCCAAAACCCCTTCGATCGACTTCACTTCGGTGGGCGCTGGCAGGTATTCGATCACGGCGTCAAGCACAGCCTGAACACCCTTGTTTTTAAACGCCGATCCGCCCAGCACCGGTACGATTTCATTAGCCAGGGTACGCTGACGAATGCCGGCTTTGATCTCTTCTTCGGTCAGTTCACCGCCTTCCAGGTATTTCTCCATCAACTCTTCATTGGCTTCGGCCGCTGCTTCCACCATAAATTCGCGCATTTCTTCACACGTTGCCTGCAGATCGGCGGGAATATCAGCATATTCGAATGTCATCCCCTGGTCGGCTTCATTCCAGAGGATAGCCTTCATTTTGACCAGATCTACAACGCCCTTAAACTCGTCCTCGGCACCGATAGTCATTTGCAGAGGCACGGCAACGGCTCCCAAACGCTGCTTCAGTTGATTGACAACCATTTGAAAGCTGGCGCCGGCACGGTCCATTTTATTGACAAAGACGATCCGCGGAACTTCATATTTATTGGCCTGACGCCATACGGTTTCGGTCTGGGGCTGCACACCGGAAGAACCGCACAGAACGACAACCGCGCCATCCAGTACCCGCAAAGAGCGCTCCACTTCAATGGTAAAGTCGACGTGCCCGGGGGTATCGATGATATTGATACGGTGCTGTGGAAATTGTTGCTGCATACCCTGCCAGAAGCAGGTGGTTGCCGCCGAGGTGATGGTAATACCACGCTCTTGTTCCTGCTCCATCCAGTCCATGGTTGCAGCACCATCATGTACTTCACCAATTTTGTGGGACAGACCAGTGTAAAAAAGTACACGCTCGGTAGTTGTGGTTTTACCGGCGTCTACGTGGGCACAAATACCGATATTGCGGTACCGTGCGATTGGAGTTTTACGTGCCACGGTTGGATTCCCCATATGTAAAAATTTTCTGACGAAGGTATTAAACGCTAAAAGGCAGCGAAGCTAGCTGCCTTTTACTACTGCACCAATACAGCGATTGAAGGACTGTCTTTTTAACACAGCCGTGGTTCAACGGCCGCTACATGTCCAAACTTTCCAGCTACAGTAACAGCGCTTACCCAATTCGCTTTAGAAACGATAGTGAGAGAACGCCCGGTTGGCTTCAGCCATACGATGAACGTCTTCACGCTTCTTGACCGCTGCCCCTTTACCCTGGGACGCATCGATCAATTCACCCGCCAGACGCTGGGGCATAGACTTTTCACTGCGGTTGCGGGAATACTCTACCAACCAGCGCATCGCGAGGGCAGCGCGTCGGGCCGGGCGCACCTCAACCGGTACTTGGTAGGTCGCTCCACCCACCCGGCGGGATTTTACTTCCACCATTGGGGCTATTTTCTCCAGAGCTTCGTCGAAAATTTCCAGCGGATCTTTGTTCAGACGTTCCTGAACAATACTCAAAGCTCCGTAAACAATACGCTCAGCTACGGACTTCTTACCGCTAACCATGAGCATGTTCATAAACTTTGCCAAAGTGACATTGCCATATTTTGGATCAGGCAATACCTCACGTTTGGCGACTACTCGTCTTCTTGGCATGCTAACTCGCCTCTCTTCAGGGTTTTCTAAGACATAGCGCCCACAGATCGATCTCCGCAAAGAGACTGTGAACCTGCTTAGCCTTACTCGGTTCTTACCGAAAACGTATTACAGTACTGGACTCAATAACCACTCAATCACCAGGACACCCAAGCTTCAAACCATCGAAAAAAGCCACGTCGCCTGAATACCGGTGTCAGAGTATTACTTGGGACGCTTAGTACCGTACTTCGAACGACCTTGTTTCCGGTCATTCACACCGGAGGTGTCGAGGCTGCCGCGAACAGTGTGGTAACGAACACCAGGCAGGTCTTTTACCCGACCGCCGCGAATCAAAACGACACTGTGCTCCTGCAGATTGTGCCCTTCACCACCGATGTAAGAAGTCACTTCAAAACCATTGGTCAAGCGTACACGGCAAACCTTACGTAGCGCTGAGTTGGGTTTTTTCGGTGTAGTGGTATAGACACGAGTACATACGCCACGCTTCTGCGGGTTGCCCTGCAGGGCGGGGACGTCACTCTTGGCTGCCTTACGTTTTCTCGGCTTACGAACCAACTGGTTGATCGTTGCCATGAAAAATAACTCCACAAAATAAAAAATGCCTTTACTAGAAGTAGAAGGCTCGTTAAAAGCAGCGGTCTGTACCTGTCTTTAAATTAAAAGCCAATTACAGCGACCGCTCCGCTCAGAAAAAGCGGGTGGCGCATTGTATAGATGCCACCCGCCCCAGTCAAGATCGCCCGTCAATATGGGATCAATGACTAATTGGCGCTGGATTTCAGAGCCTCGGTCAGCGCGGCTTCCACATCTTCCGCACTCACCCCTTCGACTGAAACTTCCGCACCCCGGGTGCGACGGCGCTCTTTGTGGTAGGCCAGACCCGTTCCCGCCGGGATCAAGCGCCCCACCACCACGTTTTCCTTCAAGCCACGCAGTCCGTCCTGCTTTCCGGTTACCGCCGCTTCGGTGAGGACCCGAGTGGTTTCCTGGAAGGAGGCGGCGGAGATGAAGGACTCCGTTGCCAGCGATGCCTTGGTAATACCCAGTAACAGCCGTTCGAATTGAGCTGGCTGCTTGCCTTCGGCCCGCAGTTTCTCATTCTCTTGCAAAGCACGGGTGTACTCCACTTGTTCACCTTTCACAAAGCTCGAATCACCCATCGCGGTAATTTCAACCTTGCGCAGCATCTGGCGCACGATCGTTTCAATATGCTTATCGTTGATCTTCACACCCTGCAGACGATAAACATCCTGAATCTCGTTGGTGATATAACGGGCCAGTTCTTCCACCCCCTGCAAGCGCAGAATATCGTGAGGATTGCTCGGACCATCCGACACCACTTCCCCTTTGGCCACCTGCTCCCCTTCGAACACAGTCAACTGACGATGCTTGGGAATCAGGCATTCATAGTGCGTGGACCCGTCGGACAGGGGTTGACCGTCTACCGGCGTGATCACCAGCCGGCGTTTGCCTTTGGTTTCCTTACCGAAGCTGACGGTACCGCTGATTTCTGCCAGAATCGAAGGCTCTTTCGGTTTACGGGCTTCAAAAAGATCGGCCACCCGGGGCAGACCACCGGTGATATCGCGGGTTTTAGATCCCTCTTGAGGAATACGGGCAATAACGTCACCGATACCGACATTTTCTCCATTACTCAAACTCAGCACCGCTCTGGTCGGCAACATGTAGTGCGCCGGAACATTGGTGTTGGCGAGGCACAGCTCATTGCCGGACTCATCTACCAGCGTCACCGCCGGCTTCAGGTCTTTACCGGCCACCGGACGTTCGGAGGCATCGATAACTTCGATAGAGGTCAAACCAGTCAATTCATCGGTTTGGCGCCGGATTGAAAGACCGTCTTCCATGCCCGAGAAAGCTACCTTACCCGCCACTTCCGTGATAATGGGGTGGGTATGCGGATCCCACTTGGCAACGATAACGCCACCCTCTACCTTGGCTCCGTCTTTAACGCTAATGACAGCACCATAGGGAATTTTGTAACGTTCGCGCTCGCGGCCACTGGCGTCGGCCACGGCCAGCTCACCGGATCGGGATACTGCCACCAACACGCCATCGTGGCTGCGGGTCACCACCTTGATATTGTGCAACCGCACCGTACCGGCCTGCTTCACCTGTACACTGTCGGCGGCGGAAGCCCGGCTCGCCGCACCGCCAATATGGAAGGTGCGCATGGTGAGCTGGGTGCCCGGCTCACCGATGGACTGAGCCGCGATCACGCCAATCGCTTCGCCCTGGTTGACACGGTGTCCGCGTGCGAGGTCGCGACCATAGCACTGAGAGCAGATACCATGGCGGGTTTCACAGGTGATTGGTGAGCGCACACATACCTCATCAATCCCCATTTCCTCGATGCGTTCCACCCACTTTTCATCGATCATGGTGCCCGCCGGCACCAGGATTTCATCGCTGCCGGGGCGCAATACATCGCGGGCCACTACACGCCCGAGGATGCGGTCGCCCAGCGACTCAATCACATCGCCACCCTCGATCACAGGCGCCATGGTCAAACCCGCGTCTGTGCCACAATCTACCTTGGTCACCACCAAGTCCTGGGCGACGTCCACCAGGCGCCGGGTCAAGTATCCGGAGTTGGCGGTTTTCAACGCCGTGTCCGCCAACCCTTTGCGGGCACCGTGGGTGGAGATAAAGTATTGCAGTACCGTCAGACCTTCGCGGAAATTGGCCGTGATCGGGGTTTCAATAATCGAGCCGTCCGGACGCGCCATCAGCCCGCGCATACCGGCTAGCTGGCGAATCTGTGCGGGTGAACCCCGGGCACCGGAATCGGCGTACATATAGACTGAGTTGAACGAGTCCTGCTGTACCTCGTTACCTTCGCGGTTGTTAACGATTTCCGTGCTGATGCCTTCCATCATGGATTTCGCCACCAGATCGTTGGCACGGGACCAAATATCGATGACCTTGTTATATTTCTCACCCTGGGTCACCAGACCCGAAGCGTACTGGGATTCAATTTCCTTTACTTCGGCTTCCGCGCGGTCGATGATTGCGGCTTTTTCAATGGGAATTTCGAAGTCGTTGACGCCGATGGAAGAACCCGACTTAGTGGAAAAATCGTACCCCATGTACATCAACTGGTCGGCAAAGATAACGGTCGCTTTCAAACCGACGGTGCGGTAGCAGTCGTTAATGACCCGAGAAATCGCCTTTTTGACCATGGGCTTATTGACCATCTCAAACGGCAATCCATCGGGAACTATCTCCCATAACAGCACCCGACCGACGGTGGATTCAACCAAAGAGGCATTTTCCACCTGTTCGCCGTCTTCGCGAATAAATTTTTCTTTTATCCGCACTTTGATTCTTGCCTGCAGATCGACCTGTTTGGCGTAGTATGCACGGGAAACTTCGGCGGTATCGGAAAACACCATACCTTCCCCTTGGGCGTTGACACGCTCGCGGCTCATCCAGTACAGCCCCAACACCACGTCCTGCGAAGGCACGATAATCGGCTCACCGGAAGCGGGTGAAAGGATGTTGTTGGTAGACATCATTAACGCCCGCGCTTCCAGCTGAGCTTCCAGCGTCAGCGGTACGTGAACCGCCATCTGGTCACCGTCAAAGTCGGCGTTGTAAGCGGCGCACACCAAGGGATGTAATTGAATTGCTTTACCTTCAATCAGCACCGGTTCGAAAGCCTGGATACCCAGACGGTGCAATGTGGGCGCGCGGTTGAGCAGCACCGGGTGCTCACGGATCACTTCGTCGAGGATATCCCAGACCACCGCCTCTTCCCGTTCAACCATTTTTTTGGCGGCCTTGATAGTGGTCGCCAGGCCGCGCAGCTCCAGTTTGCTGAAAATAAACGGTTTAAACAGCTCCAGAGCCATCTTTTTGGGCAGACCGCACTGGTGCAGCTTCAGCGTCGGCCCGACCACAATTACGGAACGGCCGGAATAGTCCACCCGCTTACCCAGTAGGTTCTGGCGAAAACGTCCCTGCTTACCCTTGATCATATCGGCCAGGGATTTCAGCGGGCGTTTGTTGGAACCGGTAATAGCGCGGCCACGGCGACCGTTGTCCAACAACGCATCGACGGATTCCTGCAACATACGCTTTTCGTTGCGCACAATAATGTCAGGAGCGTTTAGGTCCAGCAGCCGCTTCAGGCGGTTGTTGCGGTTGATCACCCTGCGGTAGAGGTCGTTGAGATCCGAGGTTGCGAAACGACCGCCGTCGAGGGGCACCAGCGGACGCAGATCCGGCGGCAATACCGGCAGCGCCTCCATCACCATCCACTCGGGTTTGTTGCCGGAGTTGAAAAAAGCTTCCAGCAATTTCAAGCGCTTGGACAGTTTCTTGATTTTGGTTTCGGAGTTAGTCTGGGGAATTTCCTCCCGCAGTCTATTAATTTCGGCTTCCAGGTCGATATCTTTCATCAGTTCCTGGATCGCTTCAGCGCCCATTTTCGCTTCGAATTCATCACCGAACTCTTCCATAGCCTCGAAGTACTGCTCGTCGGTCAGCAACTGTCCTTTTTCCAGCGTTGTCATTCCCGGATCGGTGACGACATAGGACTCAAAGTAAAGGACCCGCTCGATATTGCGCAGGGTCATATCCAACAGCAGGCCGATGCGGCTCGGCAACGATTTCAAAAACCAGATATGAGCCACCGGGCTGGCCAGTTCGATGTGCCCCATACGGTCGCGGCGCACTTTCGCCAGGGTCACCTCAACACCGCATTTTTCGCAGATGATGCCGCGGTGCTTCATGCGTTTGTATTTACCGCACAAACACTCATAGTCCTTGACCGGCCCGAAGATTTTGGCACAGAACAGACCTTCCCGCTCCGGTTTGAAGGTGCGGTAATTGATCGTTTCCGGCTTTTTTACTTCTCCAAAGGACCATGACCTAACCATTTCCGGCGAGGCCAATGCAATGCGAATAGCATCGAATTCTTCTGTCTGTCCCTGGGACTTCAGTAAGTTAAGTAAGTCTTTCAAGGTAGCCTCCTAAAAGGATCAGGACTCGTGTTCCAGTTCCATGTTGATGCCAAGTGAGCGGATTTCCTTAACCAGCACGTTAAAGGACTCCGGCATACCCGGCTCCATGCGGTGATCTCCGTCAACGATGTTTTTGTACATTTTGGTACGGCCGCTGACATCATCGGATTTAACCGTCAGCATTTCCTGCAGAGTGTAGGCCGCGCCATAGGCTTCCAGTGCCCACACCTCCATCTCTCCGAAACGCTGACCGCCGAACTGGGCCTTGCCGCCCAGCGGCTGCTGGGTAACCAGGCTATAAGAACCTGTCGAGCGCGCGTGCATCTTGTCGTCAACCAAGTGGTTCAACTTCAGCATATACATGTAGCCGACAGTCACCGGACGCTGGAAGATGTCACCGGTGCGGCCATCGTACAATCGGGTCTGCCCGGTGTCGCTGAGATCAGCCAGGCGCAACAGCGCCTTGATTTCGGTTTCCTTGGCACCGTCAAACACCGGTGTCGCCATCGGCACACCGCCGCTCAGGTTCTGCGCCAGGTCCAGGACCTCCGCATCGCTGAAAGACGCCAGGTCTTCC
This sequence comes from Exilibacterium sp., assembly GCA_037384225.1. GTDB lineage: Bacteria > Pseudomonadota > Gammaproteobacteria > Pseudomonadales > Cellvibrionaceae > JARROD01. Next base: position 7,904 of record JARROD010000041.1, on the reverse strand, counting down.
TTGGCGCCGACATTGCCAGTGCGGTTGTAGATATCTTCCAAAAATCCTCGGATTTCAGCAATCTGGCGCTGCTCCTGAATCATTCTGTCGATTTTCACACCCAACCCTTTTGCCGCCATGCCCAGGTGTGTTTCCAGAATCTGCCCCACATTCATCCGCGAGGGTACCCCCAGGGGATTGAGAACGATGTCCACCGGTTCTCCGTTTTCGTCGTAAGGCATGTCTTCCACGGGCATGATCACCGAAATAACCCCTTTGTTACCGTGGCGTCCCGCCATCTTGTCACCAGGTTGAATACGCCGCTTGATAGCCAGATAAACCTTGACGATTTTCAGTACTCCCGGAGCCAGGTCGTCGCCGGTTTCCAGTTTCTTTTTCTTGTCTTCAAAGCGCTCATCGAGAATTTTGCGACGTTCAGCGAGCTGTTCCTCGGCACGGTCGAGCTGCTCATTGAGTGCATCGTCGGCCATCCGCAGCTTGAACCACTTTTCCCGCTCCAGTGTATCGAGCAGCTCATCGGTGATCAGATCACCTTTTTTCACATCTTTGCCACCGGCAATGGCCTGTCCCATCAAGGCCGAGCGCAGACGTTCAAAAGTGGCTGTTTCAACAATGCGGTACTCTTCGTTAAGGTCCTTGCGCACTTTATCCAGCTGTGACTTATCGATTTCCTGGGAACGCTGATCCTTTTCCAGACCGTCGCGGGTAAACACCTGAACATCGATAACCGTACCCTTGGTGCTGGTAGGCACGCGCAGGGAGGTGTCTTTCACGTCGGAGGCCTTCTCACCGAAGATCGCCCGCAGCAGTTTTTCCTCCGGTGTCAACTGGGTCTCCCCTTTGGGAGTCACTTTGCCCACCAGAATATCGCCCGGGCCCACTTCCGCACCGATATAAACGATGCCCGACTCATCCAGTTTCGACAAAGCACCCTCGCCCACATTGGGAATATCGGCACTGATCTCTTCGCTACCCAGCTTGGTGTCGCGGGCGATACAGGTCAATTCCTGAATGTGGATGGTGGTAAAGCGATCTTCCTGCACTACCCGCTCGGAGACCAGAATCGAATCCTCGAAGTTGTAGCCATTCCAGGGCATAAAGGCGATACGCATGTTCTGCCCCAGTGCCAGTTCGCCCAGGTCCACTGAGGGGCCATCGGCGAGAATGTCGCCACGGGTCACTTTGTCGCCCACTCTGACGATGGAGCGTTGATTGATACAGGTATTCTGGTTGGAGCGGGTGTACTTGGTCAGATTGTAGATATCCACACCCGCATCGCCGGTCTCCACTTCCTCGTCACTGACCCGCACAACGATGCGCGCCGCGTCGACCCGCTCAATCATGCCGCTACGCTTGGCAACCACGCAAACACCCGAGTCCCGAGCTACATTTCGCTCCATTCCGGTACCCACCAGCGGTTTGTCGGCTTTTAGGGTCGGCACCGCCTGACGTTGCATATTTGACCCCATCAGAGCGCGGTTGGCGTCGTCGTGTTCCAGAAACGGAATCAAAGAGGCGGCAACGGACACCACCTGGCGGGGGGAAACGTCCATATACTGAACATCTTCTGCCGCTTTCAGGGTAAATTCATTCATATGCCGAACGGAGACCAGTTCGTCCGACAGGCATCCTTTCTCGTCCACCGTTGCCGACGCTTGCGCAACCACGTATTCCGATTCGTTAATGGCCGATAAATAGTCGATTTCATCGGTCACCTGCTTATTGACAACACGGCGATAGGGACTTTCCAGGAACCCGTAATTGTTGGTTCGGGCGTAAGTCGCCAACGAGTTGATCAAGCCGATATTGGGGCCTTCCGGTGTTTCAATGGGACACACACGGCCATAGTGGGTCGGGTGCACATCGCGCACTTCAAAGCCAGCCCGCTCTCGGGTCAGACCACCCGGTCCGAGTGCGGATACGCGGCGCTTGTGGGTCACCTCTGACAATGGGTTGTTCTGATCCATAAACTGAGACAGCTGGGAAGAGCCAAAAAACTCTTTTACCGCTGCGGCAACCGGTTTGGCGTTGATCAGGTCCTGAGGCATCAAACCTTCGGATTCAGCCATAGACAGCCGCTCTTTGACCGCCCGCTCTACACGCACAAGGCCAACCCGAAACTGGTTTTCGGCCATTTCACCGACGGAACGCACCCGGCGGTTACCCAAGTGGTCGATGTCGTCCACGGTACCCTTGCCATTGCGGATACCGATCAGCGTACGCAAAACATCCACAATATCGTCGTTCGACAGGGTTCCCTCGCCCTTTTCCTCCGCTCTGCCCAGGCGGCGGTTAAACTTCATGCGCCCGACGGCGGAAAGATCGTAACGTTCCTGGCTGAAAAACAGATTTTGAAACAGGGCTTCGGCAGACTCTTTGGTCGGCGGTTCGCCCGGGCGCATCATGCGGTAGATTTCAACCAGCGCTTCCAGTTCGGAACGAGCCGGGTCGATACGCATGGTTTCTGAAATAAAGGCACCACAATCCAATTCGTTGGTGTACAGGGTTTCGATTTTTTCAGCCTTGGACTCGACGAGTTTATCCAGAATTTCAGTGGTAATCTCGGTGTTACACTCGACCAGAACTTCGCCGGTCTCGGTATCGATAATGTCTTTTGCCAAGGCGCGTCCAAGCAAGTAGTCCTGGGGCACAAGCAGCTTTTCCACCCCGGCTTTTTCCAACTGGCGAATATGGCGGGCGGTAATACGACGCCCTTCTTCTGCGACGACATTGCCTTTATCGTCTTTGATATCAAACATGGCGACATCACCGCGTAGGCGCGACGGCACCAATTCCAGCGTGTATTCACCGTTGACATATTGAAAAGTGCTGAATTCAAAAAACATTTCCAGCATTTGTTCACTGGTATAGCCCAGTGCCCGCAGCAGGATAGTTGCCGGCAGTTTGCGGCGGCGGTCTATGCGCACATAAACCATATCTTTCGGGTCAAACTCGAAGTCCAGCCAGGAGCCGCGGTAGGGTATTACCCTGGCGGAGTAAAGCAGCTTACCTGAAGAGTGTGTTTTGCCTTTGTCGTGATCAAAGAAAACACCCGGCGAGCGATGCAGCTGGGAAACAATCACACGCTCGGTACCGTTAATCACAAAGGTACCATTGTCCGTCATGAGTGGAATTTCACCCATGTAGACTTCCTGTTCTTTAATGTCCTTAATGGCCTTATTGGCGGACTCTTTATCGTAGATAATCAAGCGAACTTTTACCCGCAACGGTACAGCGTAGGTAACGCCGCGCAACTGACATTCATTCACATCAAACGCTGGTTTGCCCAGGTTATAGCTCACGTATTCGAGAGCGGCACTCCCGGAATAGCTCACTATCGGAAACACCGACTTGAACGCCGCGTGCAGACCGTAGTCCAGACGTTTATCGGCAGGTTTGTCAGCCTGGGTAAATTTGCGATAGGAGTCCAGTTGAATCGCCAGGAGGAACGGGACATCCATGACAGTCGGCAGTTTGCCGAAGTCCTTGCGGATACGTTTTTTCTCAGTATATGAGTAAGCCATTAGTAATCCCCAGCTTGTTCACGTAGGAACTTTTTAGCAGTTTTAAGTACCATATAGCTGTCGCTGCTCATAAATAGTCGAAACCACTTTTCAGCAAAGCTATTTAGCACTACAGTAACGTTACTTGGGCAATCTGTCGGTGCCGATACCATCGAATATCGATGACCAATAAGCAATAATACGACTACCGCAATTACCCAGACGCGTTAAGCACTCGAAATACGTGGATAACCACGCCGCAGTATTGTCGATTACACCACTTCGGCTTTACACTAGCTCAAAGCTTTGCCGTCAGCCGCAAACGGAAAAAGGCCGGCAGGTCAATATCACCCACCAGCCTCAAGCCCAACCTAAACCGGGCTTATGAAGTTGCGCAAAGCGCGGTCAACTAACACTCAGTTAAATAACCTCAACTCAACCGAGACTATTACTTAACCTCTACTGCAGCGCCAGCTTCTTCAAGCTGTTTCTTGGCCTCTTCCGCGTCCTCTTTGGAAACACCTTCTTTCACAGGCTTGGGAGCGTTGTCCACCAACTCTTTGGCTTCTTTCAGACCGAGACCTGTCAGTGCGCGAACAGCTTTGATGACATTGACCTTCTTGTCGCCGGCAGCGTTCAGAACCACATCGAATTCTGTCTGCTCTTCAGCAGCGGCATCGCCATCTGCAGCAGGGGCAGCAGCAACGGCAACAGCAGCCTGAGCGGAAACGCCAAACTTCTCTTCCATTGCTTCAACCAGTTCAACAACGTCCATTACGGACATTTCAGCAATTGCATTTAAAATATCGTCTTTAGACAGAGCCATGACTCAAATCTCCAGATAAAAAGGTTAACTACCGTGGTTCTGATGTCAGACCACGAACGTCTCGAAACCGCTGATTTCTAAGCAGCGTCTTTCTTTTGATCACGAACAGCCGCAACAACGCGAGTAATCTTGCTCGGTACTTCGTTAAAGGTACGAACCAACTTGGTAACCGGTGCAAGAGTTACATTGGCCAGCATGCCCAACGCCTGTTCCAGCGTCGGCAATTTAGCCAGTGCATCAATTTGCGCCGCTTCAAGTTTTTTGCCACCGACAGACAGTCCCTTGACTTCAAAGTTTGCGTTTGCTTTGGCAAAGTCTTTGAAAAGACGAGCCGCCGCACCCGGATCCTCCATTGAGAATCCAAACAGCGAAGGCCCTACCAGCACATCGCTGACACATTCAAATTCGGTGCCCTCAAAAGCGCGTTTCGCTAAAGTGTTGCGAACCACACGCAGGTCAACCTTGTTTTCACGTGCCAGCTTGCGCAGCGCGGTCATATCTGTCACGTTCACGCCGCGCGCGTCGGCGATCACCAGTGACAAAGCATTGTTCGCAGTCTCGTTAACGTCAGCGACAATCGCTTTTTTGTCTTCGAGTCCTAATGCCACGAAATTTTCTCCTGGATTTGACTAGCCTTGCCAATTACCATCGGCTTTTGTCATTGATGAAGCCGGGCTCGACTAATCGTTTACTTCAACTCTTACTCAGCGCAATCCCAGTTACCGGAAATTCAATTGCTGTGTAAAAGCGTTTTCGGTGATCAAATCCAGCTCTGTATAAAACTGAATCGGGTCTCACCGTCTGCGTAGGCTCGATACTTCTCTCCGAGGACTTCATTAAGCGAATATCCCTTTCGCGCCTACGGTCTTTGACGGCCCATATCGATGGGCGGCATGCCACCTTATCGACACAGACCCCAAAGTTTCCCACGGTCCGGAAAAGTCTGCTTTAGACTTATTAAATTTCCAGACTGGCCTGATCTATTGACAACCCCGGCCCCATTGTAGTGCTCAAAGAGATCTTTTTCAGATATATCCCTTTGGCAGAAGCAGGCTTGGCTTTTTTCAAATCGATTACCAGCGCTTCCAGGTTTTCCTTGATCGTCTTAGCGTCGAAGGATAATTTACCGATCCCGCCGTGAATAATGCCGCCTTTGTCAGCCCGGAAACGTACCTGTCCGGCTTTGGCATTCTGCACGGCCGTAGCAACATCCGGCGTTACGGTGCCTGTTTTCGGGTTCGGCATCAGTCCGCGAGGGCCGAGAATTTGGCCCAACTGCCCCACCACCCGCATAGCTGCAGGGTCGGCAATCACCACGTCAAATTCCAGATTACCGGCCTTGACCTGTTCGGCGAGATCTTCCATGCCCACTACATCCGCGCCGGCCTCTTTGGCCGCATCGGCGTTGGCACCCTGTGTGAATACGGCTACCCGTACCTCTTTGCCTGTACCGTGAGGCAGTGTGGTAGCACCTCGCACGACCTGATCCGATTTACGCGGATCTATTCCCAGGTTAATAGCGGCGTCGACCGATTCGGCAAATTTAACACTGGACAACTCTTTCAGCAGAGACACCGCTTCATCTATGCTGTACAGCTTGGCACGGTCGATCTTTTCTCTAATACTGCGCTGACGTTTGGATAATTTAGCCATGTTACACCCCCTCCGTCTCAAGCCCCATGGCCCGAGCGGAGCCGGCGATTGAGCGCACCGCCGCTTCCATATCGGATGCGGTCAAGTCGGGCAGCTTTGTCTCAGCGATCTCTTCCAGTTGAGCGCGGGTTACTTTACCGACTTTTTCTGTATTGGGACGACCACTGCCCTTTTTGATGCCTGCTGCCTTTTTTAACAGGAAAGACGCAGGTGGCGTTTTCATGGTAAAGGTAAAGCTGCGATCACTGTAGACACTGATCACTACCGGCACCGGTGCGCCCGGCTCGATACCTTGAGTCTGGGCGTTAAACGCTTTACAGAACTCCATGATATTCACACCGCGCTGACCCAGAGCCGGCCCCACAGGCGGACTTGGGTTTGCCTGACCGGCGGCCACCTGCAGCTTAATATAAGCTTCAACTTTTTTTGCCATACTTTTTTACTCCCGTATTTGGGTAATTAGCGCCTCAAAGGCATTGGCTTTTTCCACTTGCCTTGTCACTGGCTCCCCTTCTCTCATAAAAGTCGCTTTTCTATCACGGCGCCTTTTAGAGACACAAACGCCCTCCTCTGTTTACTTAACAGAAGAAGGCTAGAATAATGCGTATGCTACCTGCCAATGTTTAACTGTCTTTTTAACGGTTACTAAAATCACAACTATGGTCAATCACAGGGTAGCCTTCCTGTAGATTATCCCGCTAGGATTTTTCGACCTGGCTGAACTCCAGTTCCACCGGCGTGGAACGACCGAAAATCAGAACTGCCACCTGCAGCTTGTTTTTCTCATAGTTGACTTCTTCTACCACGCCGTTGAAATCGTTAAAGGGTCCATCGATAACACGGACCATTTCCCCAGGTTCGAAAATGGTTTTTGGCTTGGGCTTTTCAACCGAATCATCTACTCGCTGTAGGATCGCCTGGGCCTCTTTCTCCGTAATCGGGGCTGGTTTGTCCGCCTTGCCGCCAATAAACCCCATAACCCTGGGAGTATCTTTCACCAAGTGCCAAGAGTCGTCATTGAGCTCCATTTGCACCAGGACATAACCGGGAAAGAATTTGCGTTCGGAGCGGCGTTTTTGACCACCTCGCATTTCGACCACTTCTTCTGTCGGCACCAGGATTTCGCCAAACAGGTCCTGCATGCTGTGCAACTCGACCCGCTCTTTCAGCGCAGTAGCAACCTTTTTTTCATAGCCCGAATAGGCGTGAACCACATACCACCGTTTAGCCATGCTTTCACCTCTAGCCGATAATCAGAGATGCCAGCCAGCCTAAAAAGGTGTCCAGCAACCAAAGCAAAAGCGCCATTAATAAAACCACTGCAACGACTATCAACGTAGTCTGTGTAGTCTCTTGCCTCGTAGGCCAGACCACTTTGCGAATTTCTTTTTGCGCCTCTTTGAGCAGATCCCAGAAAACAAATCCCTTAGCCGTGTTAACCGCAATGAGGGCGGCGGCGAGCCCCAGCCCAACCAAACCCAGAACACGGTAGAGAATTGAAACTTCCGAAAAATAAGAGTTCCCTATAACGCCGGCTGCTACCAGTACAACGACGATCAGCCACTTTAAGCCATCCAGACGAAAGCTTGGGGCTTCGGCTTTAGCATTCATAAATTGATGCTTTCCTCAACGAAATTGGCAGGCCAGGAGGGACTCGAACCCCCAACAGCCGGTTTTGGAGACCGGTGCTCTACCAATTGAACTACTGGCCTAAAACTTCAATCAGTGGATATGCTACGTTTTTATAATCTTTTAGAATATCCACTCATTGACTGACACTGCAACTTATAATCTGTCAGTTACTACTCAATGATTTTGGCAACGACACCGGCGCCCACAGTCCGGCCACCTTCGCGGATCGCAAAGCGCAGCCCCTCTTCCATCGCAATCGGCGCGATCAGCGTCACTGTCATCTGCACATT
>JARROD010000040.1:0-40511 GCA_037384225.1 Exilibacterium sp. | reverse complement strand
TTCGAGGCGCCCGTCTGGTGTCGTTGCGAAAACGCCGGCATAGTGGGCCTACGTCAAGTTTTCGCAACGGCGCCAGGCGGGATGGATCGGAGGCGAAAACCGGGAGTTATTTCGTGCACCTTCCTTAGCAATGACCGGCGTGCACAGTCCTCAGTCGTCGTCGCCTCGAAGCGGTAATAATCCGGGTGGTTGAGGCGGTCCTTATCAAGCGGGCAAGAATATGAACGATACCAACTTTTATCCTCTGCGCATTGCCGATGTGCGTGCGGAAACCGACAGCGCCGTGTGTCTCACCTTTGAGGTGCCTGAACAGCTGCGGGAAAAATTTCATTTTACCCAGGGGCAATACCTGACTCTGCGCAGTGATATTGCCGGCGAGGAGGTGCGCCGCTCCTATTCCATTTGCTCGGGTATTGACGACCACCGGCTACAGGTGGGCATTAAAAAAATTGAGGGCGGTGTGTATTCGACCTTTGCCAACCGTGCACTTAACGTCGGCGATGTGATTGAGGTAATGCCGCCGAGGGGAGAGTTTTACACCGAGTTGTCGCCGGGCAATCAGAAAAAATACATGTGTATTTGCGCAGGCAGCGGCATTACGCCAGTGCTCTCCATTATTAAATCCATTTTAAGCCGGGAGCCGCATAGTGAAGTAACATTGCTCTACGGAAATCGCAATTCCTCCACCGTGATGTTCAAAGAGGAATTGAGCCTGGTGAAAAACTGTTATACGAGTCGCTTTAACTGGGTGAACATTCTCAGCCGCGAGGAGCAGGATGCCGAAGTGCTTTACGGCCGTCTCGACAATCGCAAAGGCGCTGAATTGCAGAGAAAGCATTTAATCGATATTTCCGCCACCGATGAGTTTTTCCTTTGCGGTCCTGAGTCGATGATATCGGAAGTTTCCCGCGGGTTGCGCGAGGCGGGTGTCGACGAATCCCATATTCACTACGAACTGTTTTTTGCTTCGGCGGAAGATGCCAAAGCGGTGGTGGCGAAACACCACGCCCGCGCCCAGCAGTATGCGGGGCGTGTGAGTGAAGTCGTGGTCACCGTGGCGGGGCGTCGCTCGCATTTCGAACTCAATACCGTCGGCGAGAATATACTTGACAGCGCCTTGAAAAACGGTGCCGACCTGCCGTTTTCCTGCAAGAGCGGGGTGTGCGCAACCTGCAAGGCTCGCCTTGTCGAAGGCGATGTCGAGATGGACTTAAATCATGCGCTCAGTGAAAAGGAGGTGCGGGACGGTATGATATTAACCTGTCAGGCGCACCCCATCAGCCAGCGGGTTGTGGTTGATTATGATGCGATTTGACGCAGAACCGGGGCGGGTGTTTCGGCGTTGCCAACTATCCTGGTCTGAACCATCGGCGCAGCGGTTTTTACCGCCGTGCCCGTTCCTAACAGGTCAGTCCACCGTCAACCACAATACAGGCGCCATTGGTGTAGGAGCTGGCATCGGAAACCAGGTAGAGCATGGTCCCCGCCATTTCTTGCGGTTCGGCGTGACGGCGCATGGGAATCATTTGTAGCGCCGACTGATAAATTTCTTCGTGAGTAAATAAGGCACCGGCGAACTTTGTTTTCGTCAGCCCCGGAAGCAATGCATTGCAGCGAATGCCGAACTGTGCGCACTCCTTGGCAAAGACTTTGGTCATATTGATAACCGCGGCTTTAGTGATTGAGTAAATACCCTGGGCTATAGCCGGTTGGATGCCGTTGATCGATGCGGTATTGACGATTACCCCGTTGCCATTTTTGCGCATCAGTTTGCCCGCTTCCACAGACATAAAAAAATAACCGCGAATGTTGACGTCCACGGTTTTTTGATAAGCCTCCGGGTCGGTATCGAGTACGTTACCGAAAAAGGGATTGGTGGCGGCGTTATTGATCAGAATGTCGAGCTTGCCGAATTGTGTGCGAACATAGTCGAAGGCGGCTTTAATATCTTCCAGGTTGCCGACGTGACAGGCCAGCGCTTCGGCGTTGCCGCCGGCGGATTTTATTTCGTTGACCACCTCCTCACAGCCCTGGACTTTGCGGCTGGTGACGATAACATGGGCTCCCTGGTCGGCGAGCAATTTGGCGGTTTCCGCGCCTATGCCGCGACTGGCACCGGTGATCATGGCAATTTTTCCGGTAAGATCAAACAACTTTGTGGCCATTTTATAGCTCCCGATTTTGAAACGTTCCAAGGGCTTTAAGCTCATCAAATACAAGGTACCCTGGGTTATTGAAAAGTCACGGCTGTAACACTACTTTACCCCGCACTTTTCTGTCCATTACTCTGGCCAGCGCCGCCGAAGCGTTCTCCAGCGGCAGCGCTGAGTCTACAACCACCTTTACTTTGCCCTCCCCATACCACTGCATTAACTCACGCATATTCTGCGCAAACTCCCGCGGTTGCCGGGTGGTGAATGAACCCCAGAATACGCCGACCACGGAATAGCCTTTCAGCAGTGCCAGGTTGACGGGAAATTTGGGTATCTGCCCGGACGCGAAACCGATGACCAGCAGGCGCCCGTTCCAGCCCACGCAGCGGCTGCAGGTGTCGAAGATATCACCGCCGACGGTCTCGTAGACCACATCGACGCCCTTGCCGTCAGTGATATTTTTAATCTCGGATTTCAAATCCTGGGTGCTGTAATTGATACTGCTATCGGCGCCATTGTCGCGAGCGGTCGCCAGCTTTTCAGCCGAGGAGCAGGCGGCGATCACAGTCGCGCCCATGGCTTTGCCGATTTGCACTGCCGCCAGACCGGTGCCGCCGGCGGCACCGGTTACCAGCAGGGTTTCCCCCGGCTGCAATTGCGCGCGCTGCTTTAAAGCGTGATGGGCGGTGGCGTGAGCGGTAATCAGAGCGGCGGCTTGCGTATCGGGAATCGGTTCCGGAATCGGCAAGGTGTTGGCGGCGTCGCAGGCTACTTTTTCGGCGTAGCCACCGAGGCCGCAGAAAGCCATCACCCGGTCGCCCGTTTTCAAATGCGTGACCTCGGCGCCCACCGCGCTGACGACGCCCGCCACTTCCGACCCCGGAATAAACGGAAACGGCGGCTTTATTTGATACAGGCCCTGAACCAGCAGCCCGTCGGGGTAATTGACACCGATGGCTTTAATATCGATAACCACCTGTCCCGGCCCCGCTTGGGGGGCCGGTATATCGGTGTATTGCAACTGCTCCAGCGGCGCGAATTTTTCACACACAATGGCTTTCATGCGTTGTTGTCTCCTGAATCTATGGTTTTTAACGCCTGTCTGGCGAGAGGCTCGACCAATGCGCCCACATTGGCGGCCTGTTTACTGGACGCGTTACCGTCCAGTGCCCGCTTTGCCACGCCCTGAGCGATGGCGGCGAGGCGGAAAAAACTGAACGCGAGATAGAAATCCCAGTGGGGAATCGACTTCAGCCCCCGGCGCCGGCAATAGTCGGCCAGGTATTGCTGTTCGCTGGGAATACCCAGCGCGGCTCGATCGATGCCGAGCAGGCCTTTTGAGTGCATTGTATCGGCGGGCAGGCGCAGTTGCATGCACTGGTAGGCGAGGTCGGCGAACGGGTGACCCAGGGTCGACAGCTCCCAGTCCAGCACGGCGACGATACGGGCCTCGCGGGGGTGAAACATAACATTGTCGAAACGGAAGTCACCGTGCACTATGGCCACTTGATCGTCATCGGGGGGCAGGTGGCCTTCGAGCCAGGCAATCAAAGTATTCATGGCGTCGATTTTCCGCGTTTCCGACAATCGGTATTGCTCGCGCCAGCGGCGCAACTGACGTTCGAAATAGTTGCCCGGCCTGCCGTAATCGGCCAGTCCCACAGCGTTGAAATCGACCTGGTGAATCGCCGCCAGAACCCGGTTCATTTCAGTGTACATTGCCGCCCGGGCGCTGTTGTCTCCGGCTTCCGGCAGCGCGGCGTCCCAGAAAACCCGGCCGTCCACAAACTCCATCAGGTAAAACATGCTGCCGATAACCGAGCTATCCTGACACAGATGATAAACGCGGGGTACCGGCACATCAGAGTCGCTCAAAGCGCGCAGTATCCGGAACTCGCGATCGACGGCGTGGGCGGACCGCAACAGCTTGCCCGGTGGCTGGCGGCGCAGCACATAAATGCCTGACTGCGCCCGGATCAGAAACGTGGGATTGGACTGGCCGTCGGCGAATTTGGTGGCGCTCAAAGGGCCTCTGAAAGCCTCGACATTGGCTCCTTCCAGCTCCACCCCATTTAAATACTCGCTGAGTTTGTTTTCATCCAGGGTGCTTACCACTTCCGACATAACGGCTAACCCTCCGCTCGCTGTCCGTTAAACCGTTTTACCAGATCGCGGCCCAGCTGCATCATATGCACCTGATCCGGTCCGTCGGCCAGGCGCACGGTGCGGGCGTAGGAATAGGCTTCAGCCAGCATCAGGTCGTCGCTCAGGCCGACGGCACCGTGCATTTGTATGGCCCGGTCTATGACTCTACAGGCCATGGTGGGGGCGACAATTTTAATAGCGGCGACCAGATCGCGGGCAACCTTATTGCCATAACGGTCCATTTTATCCGCCGCTTTCAGCGTCAGCAGGCGCGCCTGTTCAATGTCACAATAACTCTCGGCAATGGCTTCGCGCACCGATTGCTGCTTACTCAGCGGGCTGCCGAAGGCGATACGGTTTTCGACCCGCTGGCAGGTCAGTTCCAGCGCCCGCTGGGCGCAGCCGATCAAGCGCATGCAGTGGTGTATGCGACCCGGGCCGAGGCGCCCCTGAGCGATTTCAAAACCGCGGCCCTCGCCGAGAATCAGGTTGGCGGCGGGCACGCGCACATTTTCGAAAACCAACTCGGCGTGGCCCAGGGGCGCATCCAAATACCCCAGCACTGACATCGGGCGGATAATCCTGAGTCCGGGACTGTCCATCGGCACCAGTATTTGGGATTGTTGCAGGTGCTTGGGGGCGCCCGGGTCGGTTTTGCCCATGACGACCAATATTTTGCAGTTGCTGCCCATAGCCCCGCTGATATACCACTTGCGACCATTGATTACATAGTCGTCGCCGTCACGGGTGATGGAGGTTTCGATATTGGTGGCGTCAGAAGAGGCGACCGCGGGCTCCGTCATAGCGAAGGCGGAGCGAATCTTACCCTCCAGCAACGGGGCCAGCCATTGCTCTTTTTGCGTTTGTGAGCCGTATTTGGCCAGCACTTCCATATTGCCTGTGTCCGGCGCATTGCAGTTGAATACCTCTGCACTCCAGATAACGCGCCCCATTAGTTCGCACAGCGGAGCGTATTCCAGATTGCTGAGACCGGCGCCAAGGGTACCGTATTCTGACGGTAAAAACAGATTCCAGAGTCCCTCGCTTTTGGCTTTGGCTTTCAGCGCTTCCATTGTATCCGGTGTTGTCCAGGGGTTGGCACCATTGCGCAGCGCTTTGCCATAGTCCTGTTCCACGGGGTAAATGTGCTCGTCCATAAAAGACTGTACACGGGTTATCAAGGCGCTGGTCTTGTCTGAATATTCAAAATTCACGGTGTACTCCTGACAAATGTCGGTGGCTTGCTGGGCGATTAACTGTAGGTTACTGCCTCCAGACGATCCGTTGTTTCCAAATGGGGGACGTTGTTGAAACTGCTCAAGCGGATAGCGTTGTTGTTGCTGTAGCAGTGGCTTACACCGGTGTTTTTCATCTGCATATTCAGGTGAATAACCGTGTCGCCGGGGAATCCGAGAATGTGCTTGAGTGCCACAGCGATGGCGCCGCCCGAGCTGACCACCAGCAGGCGGCGTTTGGCCGCCCCCGCCGTGGCTGATGCGTCGCTGTCGCCGAGCCGGCAAATGAATTCGAGCGCCGCTGCCACACGGTCTTCAAAGGCCTGCCAGGACTCTGGCACACCGCCGTCCAACTCGCCGCTCAGCCAGGCCTGCATAGCATTTTTCAATAGTTGGTAATAGGCCCTCGGGCCGGCGCTCGCCGCCGGCTTTTGCTGTGGGCAGGTGTGTAAATAAGCGCTGGTAACAGCCTCAAAATCAAATTCGTTCAGTCCTTGGTGGATGCTGATTTCGGGGGCACTCGGGTAAATCCCACAGAGACTTTCCGCCGTCTCGCGGTGGCGCACCTGGGCGCCGGTGACGACGGCGTCGAAAGCGATATCCCGCTGCTGAAAATACTCACCCAGCCAATGCGCCTGACGGTGCCCTAGAGGTGACAACTTATCGTAGTTTTCCGCGCCGAATGAGGCTTGAGCGTGGCGAATCAAATAAAATTCGAACATGGGGTTTTCCACTGTCGATTGCGTCATTAACACTGCTGGAAAACTGAGAATAGTCTTGGCTTCTCTATTAATAAAATTTATTATTTTAATAAGGTTGCATTCATGTTACTTATTGATAGCCGGTTCTCAGTCAGTCTGCGAGAATCTGCGACCGGTGCTGGGGAAAGGTATCGGGTGGGCGAATAATGAGAGGCTTGTATGCGGATCAGCCAGGTGGATTTAAATTTATTTGTCGTCTTCGACGCAATCTATACCGAGCGCAATCTCACCCGCGCCGCTGATGTTTTGTGTATCACTCAGCCGGCGGTGAGTAACGCCCTCAACCGGTTGCGCAAAACGTTCAACGACCAACTGTTTGTCCGTACCCCGAGGGGCATGATGCCGACCCCGGTGGCGGAGAATATTGTCGGCCGGGTACGTGAGGCTTTACAGCTTTTGACCACCAGTGTTCACGAAGGGGATAGATTTGACCCGCAATCGGCGAACAAGGAGTTTCGCTTCAGTATGAATGACCTGGCCGAAGCGCTGATGCTGCCGCCCCTGCTGGAATATCTGCAAAAGCATGCGCCGGGCATTACCGTCAGCAGCTATCAGGTGCCCCGCGATCAAGTGGCAAAGGAACTGGCTGCGGGTACCACAGATTTTGCTATTGACGTTCCCCTGGCCCACTCGCCGGATTTGCATAGTGTCGCCCTGTCAAAGGACGAGTATGTCTGCCTTGTGCGTTGCGACCATCCCCTGGTGGGGGAAGCGCTGACGCTGGATGACTATTTGTCATTGGGGCACATTCACGTATCCAGCCGCCGCCGGGGGCTGGGGCACGTGGATCTGGCGTTGAGTAAACTCGGTGTTCAGCGCGATATCAGACTGCGGGTACAACATTATATGATTGCCCCGGGGATTGTGCGGCGTACCAATCTGGCCTGGACGGCGCCGCGGGCACTGGGGCTCAGTCTGGATTTGAAAGCAGTGGAACTGCCGTTCGTGCTGGATCTCATGAACTGGAACCTGAGCTGGCACAAAAGCGCGGACGGTGATCAGGCCAACGCCTGGATGCGGGCGTTGATCACCAACCTATCCCTGGGGGCCTGACTGCACACCTTGAGGTGTTTAAAAGTTTGATGCTTTTTGGGGATCGCAATACATAAAACCTCTTTTGGCAATGGGAGTGGCGTAACCGCTATCAACGTTCTTGCCGTTGTCCTGCGTTGTGGTAATCCATTTTCTCAGCTTTCCGGCGATACGTTGCACTGCGGATTTTCTCCGCACGCCCGCGCTTTGAAGAGCATATTGTATTTGTGGGCCCCCGCCAATGTAGGGATGGCTGCGCAGCCGCTTTACTGCCGACCGGGGCAGGGGATTGCCGGACAACTGCACGTCACAAAACGCCGGCAACTGCAGAAGTTTTGCCGGCACAAAGGTCAGTGCGCAGCAAGAGAGATCCAGCAGTTCCAGGTCTTTCATATAATGGAGATTTTCCTGTATTTCTTCCAGGGGGTTGTCGGCCAGATGTAATTTGCTTAATTCCGACATTCGCGCTACCGGTTCCGGGAACCGTGTAAAGCGGTTGTTCGTCAGCCAAAGACTCTGAAGTGGAAGTCTGTAGATACCCTCGGGCAGCACGCTGAGCGAATTGCGCTCCAGGAACAACCAGGTCAGTGACGTCATCCCGCTGAGGTCACAAGGTAAGTGGTGGATCCGGTTATCCGACGCGTTGAGATATTGCAATCGCGATAATTGGTTAATACTGTCGGGCAATGTAATAAGCCGGTTTTCCCCTACAAACAGGTGTTTGAGGTTAACGAGTCTATAGATGTTTGTCGGTAATTCTGTGAGCAGGTTTCCGCCGAGAAATAAATGCGTGAGCTTGACCAATTCGCAGAGGTTTTCCGGTAGCGCCGTCAACTGATTGCCCCCGGCGAGCAAGTGTGTGAGGTTGCTCAGCCCCGAAAGATTATCGGGCAGAGTACGCAGTCTGTTGTTGGAGACACACAATTTTTCCAGTTTGGGAAGTTGTACGGTGTTCGGTAAGGCTTCCACTGGATTGCCTGTCACTGTCAGTTGTTCCATATTGGGGTGTTGAAACAGCGACGGTGGCAGTGCGGCCAGATGGCACTGGGCCAGTGTTATGTGCTTCAGGTCCATGGTTTCCGGCAGTGAAAAAATGTCTGGTAGATTACCCAGTCTCAAATTGTTAAGTGTCAATGGTTTACGCCGCGCCAGCGCGTTGATGATCATCGAAGACGCAGTAATCCTGTGATGTCGACACACAGGGTTGGCAGTGCTTTTCGACCACTTGTGTAAAATTTTTTTCAAAACTGGGAACCGGCCACTATCTGTGGTACCGCTGCTTTGCGATTGGCTTGATGGTGATAAGGGAAGAACGGTACTTTGTCTCATTTTATTACTCCGGTAAAAACATGAAAAGGACGTGCGCACTAATGAGGTTCCGTTAAGCGCTTTTCAGGCGTTAATGCCATACTTAAAGGCTGTCAGGTGCGCGAACATAACAACAAAATTTCAAACACTTGGCTTATGTGTTTCTCTTGAATGGTGAGTGGAAAAGTAGATGGATAAGTTTCTTGTCCGTGAATATTTCTTAGGGACGTGCACGACCCTAAGGATACCAAAGCGTTTGGGATTTCGCTGTCAGGAACGATGGAGGAGTACTTAAATCAACCGTGTGTGAATGGCGCCATCGACTGGCAGCACCACGCCGTTGACAAAAGAGCCGGCTTCGCTGGCCAGCATTACCACCGGGCCCACCAGTTCCTCGACCCGCCCCAGTCTTTTTGCCGGCATTTTATCGATATAGGCCTGCCCCTTGGGAGAGTTGAAATAATCCGCGCTCATTTCGGTCTTAAACCATCCCGGGGCTATGGCATTGACGCGAATATTATATTTCATAAGGTCATTGGCGAGACTGCGGGTCAACTGAATCACCGCACCTTTCGACGCGCAGTAGGCAGATTGCCCCGGTTTTGCGCCCAACCCGAGCACCGAAGCGACGTTAATGATACTGCCGGTAAGTCCGGCTTCGATCATGCGTTTGACGCCTTCCTGCGCCACATGCCAGACACCGTTAAAATTCGTGTCCATCACATAGTTGAACGATTCATTATCGATTTTCAGAAAGTTTTTCGGGGCCGCTACGCCGGCGTTATTAACGATGACGTCAACAACACCGAGGTGCTTTTCCGCTTCGTCATAAGCGACGCTGATACTGGATTGATGAGTCACATCCATGGTGACGGCGAGCGCCCTGCCGCCGCTGCTCTCAATTTCGCCGACCAACTCGTGCAATCGCTCGACGCGTCTGGCCGCGACAACAACAGCGGCGCCAGCTTCCGCCAGCCCTTTGGCAATGGCGTGGCCGATACCACTGGAGGCTCCGGTAACGAGGGCGACATTACTGGCTAAAGAAAAACTATCCAGGCTCATTGGTTACTGCTCCGGCTATTATCTGACTGAACCTCAAAGGACCACTTGGTTATTAATTTTAAAGTTCACTTTTAATAAAAGTTAATAACAATGGGTGGCTAAGCAATAAAGGCCGTGGTTTGAAAAACCACGGCCTTTATTGGCAGTCAGTGTAAAGGGCCGGGTGGCCGTTAAGCAACCTCAAATAAACCCGCCGCTCCCATACCACCACCCACGCACATGGAAACCACTACATATTTCACACCCCGGCGTTTGCCCTCGATCAAAGCGTGGCCAACCAGGCGTGCCCCTGTCATACCGTAGGGGTGTCCAATGGAAATTCCACCGCCGTTCACGTTGTAGATTTCGGGGTCTATATTCAAATGATCGCGACAGTAGAGTACTTGGCAGGCAAAGGCTTCGTTCAACTCCCACAGGCCGATATCGCCAATACTCAGCCCGTGTTGCTTCAGCAGTTTGGGGATGGCGTAGATCGGGCCTATACCCATTTCTTCCGGCTCGTTGCCGCACACCATCATACCGCGGTAGATACCCAGCGGTTGTAACCCTTTTTGCTCCGCCAATTTGCTGTCCATCACCACGCAGGCCGAAGCGCCGTCGGACAACTGACTGGCGTTGCCGGCGGTGATCACACCGCCGTCGACAACTGGATTCAGACCCTGCAGTGTCTCGTAGGTGGTTTGTGGACGGTTGCCTTCGTCCTTGTCGAGGGTGACCTCTTGATAGGAGACGGCTTTGGTTTCTTTATCGACTATTTTTTTAGTCGCGGTAATGGGGACAACTTCTGCATCCAGCAGTCCTTCGGCCTGTGCGATGGCGGTGCGCTGTTGTGACTGGAGTGCGTACTGGTCCTGGGCTTCGCGGCTGATGTGGTATTTTTTGGAGACGAATTCCGCCGTGTTCAGCATCGGCATATAGGCGTGTTCCGATGCCCTGAGCACATTTTCGTCGATCTCATTGGCGACCCATTCGCCATAAGGGGTTTGCACCGCGGATATATTTTCCTGGCCGCCGGCGACCACGACGTTCATACCGTCGATCATGACCTGTTTGGCGGCGGTGGCTACCGCCATTAGGCCCGAGGCGCACTGGCGATCCATGGTCTGGGCCGAGGCAGTAAACGGCAGGCCGGCGGCGAGAGCAGCGTTGCGGGCAATATTGTTGCCGGCGGTGCCGGCGCAGAGCACCGAGCCGAGTACAACATCTTCGACCTCCGCGCCTTCGATATTGGCCCGCTCGACGGCATGTTTGATGGCGTGTGCGGCCAGGGTGGGAGACTTAATATTGTTGAGCGCGCCGCGATAGGCCTTGCCTATGGGCGTGCGGGCGGTGGAGACAATAACAGCTTCTCTCATGGTGGCTTTCCTCTCTTTGAACTTCTTGTTGGATGTCCCGACAGAAGTGTTGTGCAGCGTTTCCTGTCAACGCCGGTAACAGCGTTATAATGGGACTGGTTATAAAGGCCTAATAGATGGGGCCGTTGTTTTAAGCCTGGACCTGGTAATCCTTGAAGCGTTTTCCTTCTGCCACCAGTTTTTCCAGCAGCGGTGCGGGCTTAAACCAGAGTTCGCCGTAGTCGCCCAGTTCGCGGCGGTATTTGTTAATGCTGTCGAGTACTTTATCCAACCCGATTTCATCGGCGTATTGCATAGGGCCGCCGCGGCCGATGGGGAAGCCGTAACCATTGCAGTAAACCAGGTCGCAGTCGCTGGAGCGGTTGGCGATGCCTTCGTCGAGAATCTGTGCCCCCTCGTTGATTAGCATAAAGATCGTGCGTTCTAAAATTTCCTCGTCGCTGATTTGGCGCCGTTCTATGCCCAGTTCCGCAGCGGTTTTTGCGGCCAGCTCCGCCACTTCCGGGTCCTCGTGTTTTTCGCGACCTTCGTAGATATAAAATCCGCGACCGGTTTTCTGGCCATAGCGGCCGAGGTGGTACAACTCGTCGGCGATTTTTTCGTAGCTGGGATCGATGGCCAACTGCTCGCGAATTCCCTCGCGAACCAGAAAGCCGACATCGATACCGGCCAGGTCGCACATGCTTAAATACCCCATCGCCATGCCGAAGTCGTAGAGCACCTTGTCGATTTGCGCCGGTGTTGCGCCTTCCAGTACCAGTCGACAGGCTTCGCGCCCGTAGGGGCCGAGCATCCGGTTGCCGACAAAGCCAAAGCAGACGCCCACCACCACCGGCAGTTTTTTAATCTTTTGGGCCATATCGATACAGGTGACGATCACATCGTCGGCGGTGGCTTCGCCGCGCACGATTTCCAGCAGTCGCATAACGTTGGCGGGGCTGAAAAAGTGTAGCCCGATGACATCCTGCGGCCGGGAGGTGGCGGCGGCTATTTCATTGACATCGAGGGTGGACGTGTTGGAGGCGAGAATGGCGCCGGGTTTACAGACTTGATCCAGGGTCTGAAAAACTTTTTTCTTGATCTCCATATTTTCGAATACCGCCTCGATAACCAGGTCGACGTCTTTGATATCGTCGTAGGTGGTAGTGGTTTTCAGGGCATCCATGCGCGCCTCCAACTGCGCGGCGGTCAGTTTGCCTTTTTTGGCGCTGATTTCGTAGTTTTTGCGAATTACGCCAACGCCGCGTTCCAGGGCATCGGCGTTCAAGTCCAGAATGGTGGTTTTAAAACCGGCGTTGAGAAAATTCATGGCGATGCCACCGCCCATGGTGCCGGAACCGATCACCGCCACCGTGGTGATTTTGCGCCGCGGGCATTGGGGGTCGATGCCGGGAACTTTGGTGGCGGCGCGTTCGGCAAAAAACAAATGCTGCTGGGCGCGGGCCTGGGGGGTGTCCATGCAGGCGGCGAACAGCGCTCGCTCCTTTTGCAGACCCTCTGTCAGCGGCAGCTGACAGGCGGCTTCCACCGCCTGGATGCAACATTCCGGCGCGAACAGACCGCGGCTGCGGCGGGCGATGGATCGTCTAAAGTCACTGAAGAAATTTTCCGGCAAGGCGCTGGTATCGACGGGGATTTCGGCGCAGTCGCGCAGTGGCGCCTCGGTTTCCACCAACTCCCTGGCGTAGTCCAAAGCCGCTTCGGTAAATGCGTTTTCAGCGCCGTTTTCGTCTTTGTCACTATATTTGGAACGGCGGTCGACAAGGCGGGCCTGGAGCGCTTTGTCCACGCCGATGGGTTTGCCGGAAACAATCATTTCCAGCGCCAGTGGAACGTCGGCGATGCGCGGCAAGCGCTGGGTGCCGCCGGCGCCGGGTAGCAGACCCAGGTGCACTTCAGGCAGACCGAAGCGGGCCCGGGGCGAGGCGAAGCGATAGTCACAGGCCAGCGCCAGCTCCAGTCCGCCGCCGAGCGCCTGGCCGTCGATGGCAGCCACCACGGGTTTGGTGGAGATTTCGAGGGCGTTGAGCAACTGCGGCAGGCTGGGTTCCGCCAGTGGGTCGGTGGTGCCGAACTCTTTGATATCGGCGCCGCCGCTAAACAGCTTGCCGGCAGAAGCGATAACGATCCCTGCCACCTGGTCGTCGGCGCAGGCCTTCTCGAACCCCTCCAGCAGCGCCCGGCGCAGATGTTTGCCAAGGCCATTGACCGGTGGTGCATCCATGGTAATAAGAGCAATGTTATCGTGGACTTGATAGTGGGTCACTGTACTCATAATGGCTTTTCCTTGAATGGGCTATCAGAGAGGGGCCAGCCTGGGGGGCCGGCTTGGTGTAGACATCCGGGCGCTTTAAAACCAGACATCCTGCATATCGAAGCAAACGCAATTGCGCTCCCTGAGCAGCGTTGCCCAGGGTTGGATCTGCGGCAATTCCCATTGCATGAAGTAGCGTGCGGCCTGCAGTTTGCCGCGGTAAAAATGGCTGTCGTCGCTTTGAATGTTCTCTCGCCGCAGGCCCGCGGCGGCGGCGATGGCCTGTTGCAGCCAGATCCAGCCGACCACCGTATGGCCAAAGACATCCAGGTAGAGGGTGGCATTGGCCAGACCCAGATCGAGGTTTTCCTGAAGGCCTGCAAGCAGTGCCCCGGTGACTTCATCCAGCGTGGCGAGGGCTTGTTCGAGGGGGGCGGCGAATTCCGCGGTTTGCTGGTTGCCTCTGGCGGCGGCGATGGTGTCGGCGATTTTTTGGTTGAGCTGGCGGTAAGCGGCCATATTGTTCATGGCCACCTTGCGGCCGAGCAGGTCGAGTCCGTGAATCCCCTCCGTCCCTTCGTGAATGGGATTGAGGCGGTTATCGCGATAGTACTGCTCGACGGGGTATTCGCGAATATAGCCGGAACCGCCCAATACCTGAATGGCCATTTCGTTGGCTTTGAGACAGTACTTCGAAGGCCAGGACTTTACCACCGGAGTGAGCAGATCCAGCAGTTCGGCCGCCTTGTGGCGCTCCTGCTGTTGCGCGGCAGTGTGGCTGTCTTCGTACAGCGAACTGGCGTACAAACACAATGCCAAACCGCCTTCAACATAGGTCTTCTGTGCCAGCAACTGACGCCGGACATCGGCGTGCTCAATGATGCAAACCTGTTTCGACTGCGGATCCTTGCACGACGGCAAGCGTCCCTGGGGGCGTTGGCGGGCGTAATTGAGCGCGTAGTTGTAACCCTGATAGCCCAACACTGTGGCGCCCAGGCCGACTCCGATACGGGCTTCGTTCATCATCTGAAACATGTACTGCAAACCCTTGTGAGGTTCGCCTACCAGATAGGCTTCCGCGCCGCCTTTTTCACCGAAGCTCAGTACCGTCGAGGTCGTGTTGCGGTAGCCCATTTTGTGCAGCAGTCCGGCCAGGGCGACATCGTTGCGTTCGCCGAGGCTGCCGTCGTCGTTGACCAGTACCTTGGGACAAATAAACAGGGAAATGCCCTTGACCCCGGCGGGTGCTCCTTTAATCTTGGCCAGCACCATATGTACGATATTTTTAGTAATCGATTGATCGCCGCCGGAAATAAACATTTTCTGGCCGAACAGGCGATAACTGCCGTCCTCCTGGGGCAGGGCGTAGGTTTTGATGTCCGCCAGTGCAGACCCCTGGCCCGGTTCGGTCAATGCCATGGTGCCGGCGAAGCGCCCTTCCTGCATGGGGGGGATAAAGCGGGCTTTCTGCTCGGCGTTGCCGAAGGAACTGATCAGGTTGGCCGCCCCCAGGCTTAGAAACGGGTACCCCGAAGAGGCGATATTGGCGGCGCTGATATAGGCATTGGCACAGCGCAAAATCAGCTCCGGCATTTGCATGCCGCCTTCCTCGAAATCGTAATGGGCGGCCAGAAATCCGGCTTCCGCAAAGGCGTCCCAGGCCTGTTTGGTCTCCGGAATCATATGGATGTTTTCGCCGTCAAAGTGGGGTTCATTGGCGTCGCCCTTGGCATTGTGGTTGGCGAAATATTTTTCGGCGATGGTTTTGGCGGTTGTCAACGTGGCATTGAAAACCTCGCGTGAATGTTCCTGATAGCGGTCGCGGGTGAGCAGTTTCTCGCTGTCGAGGAATTCGTAAAGTATGAAGTCAATATCTCGGTCGTTTAATAATTGTGTGGACATGGCTGGCTCGTCGGTTTTTCTTTATATGTCTAAGGGCTGGTTTTTTTGTTGGACTCTTTTTTCAGGACCTGTTTCAAGACTTGCTTCAACTCTTGTTTAAACCCTTGTTTGAACCCCCGGATGGCCGCCGGATCGAAGGCACAAATACCCCGGGTTATTGAGAAGTAACTCTTTATTAGGGTAAACCCCTATATTTAAACGAACTTATCACCTGCAATCAAGTTGTTTGGTGATTGATAGAGAAATATTTCCGGTTAATATAAGGGTTTGCCCCCCGATCTCGGTTTTCGGGCATTTCGAAGTGGTGTGGAGTTGTGACTACAAAAGGTAAAGAAATCAAAGGCTTGCAGTTTGATAGTGAACGCTACCGCTTTATTCTCGAACATGTCGGCGACCTGATTACAACCCATAGGCCGGGGGACTGGGCCTACACGGCCATGAATCCAATGGTCAATGAGATTTCGGGGTATACGCCGGAGGAGCTGCTGGGCAAACCCGTCTATGATTTTTTTCACCCCGATGACGCCGAGGCGATGAAAAACAAACTGATACCGGCTATTTACCAGCACGGTTCCCGCACCTTTCGCTACCGCAGCCGGCGCAAGGACGGCAAATATTACTGGGTTGAGAGTACCCACAGATCCATCCGCGATGAGAAGACCGGAGAACTGAAGGAAATCATCGCGGTGACCCGTGATATCTCCGTCCAGATGGAGGCCGAGCGGGTCAATAAACGCCTCGCGGCTGTGGTTCAGGCCTCCTTCGATATTATTATTTTCTGCGACCGCAAAGCCCGTGTGACCTATATGAATAGCACGGCGATGAATGCGCTGGGTTTTAGCGACCAGGATCAGATTCGCTGCGATCTGTGGGATTTGCTAAGTGTCGAGAGCCGGCAAAAACTCAAAACGCTGGTGTTTCAGGTGGCGGAAGCGAAAGGTAGCTGGCACGGCAGTTTGCGTTTAAAGTCACCCAGAGCCCCGCTGCGCTACTGGAACAGAAGCGGGTGGAGCGGGAAATGCGTGAGCGCCAGGCGGAACTGGCTCATGCCACGCGATTGATGACGTTGGGGGAAATGGCCAGTGGCCTGGCCCACGAAATCAATCAGCCGCTGGCCACGACCCTGAATTATGCCCGCGGCACGCTGCGACAACTGGATCAGGGACAGAACCTGGGGGTGGAAAAGCTGCGCCGGGTGATGAATGCGATTATCAAACAGGCACAGCGCGCAGCGGATATTATCAAGCGCCTGCGCAGTATGGTGAAGAAAGCCCCTTACCAACGTTGCCGGTTTCAACTGGAAAGTTTGTGCCGGGATGTGGTCGGTTTTGTGCAGCGGGAGCTCACTGAGCTTACCATAGAGCTGGAGATTAAAGGCTGTCGATCCGTCGTGGAAATTGAGGCCGACCCCATTCAAATTGAACAGGTGCTGATTAACCTGCTGCGCAACTCCATTGATGCGTACCGCGAGCAACAGCGGCCGCAAAAACGTATAATCCTGGAACTGATCCGCGAGGCGGCTACCGTTATTATTCGGGTTACCGATTTTGCCAAAGGTGTTGCGGCGGAAAAAATTCCCTGTCTGTTTGAACCCTATTACACATCCAAACAGGCGGGGTTGGGATTGGGCCTGTCCATATCGCGCACGATTATAGAGGCCCACGGTGGGCAGATAACCGTGGCTTCGGACGGCAACAGTTACACCACCTTTGAAATACAGCTTCCTTTACCGGAGTCGGCTTTAGATAAAGAGCCTTTAGTGGAGTAAATGAAAGAGGCCATGAATAACAGACAGACAGTGTTTATTGTCGATGATGATATCGACTTTCGCGAATCCCTGGGTTGGTTGCTGGAAAGTGCGGGTTTTTTCTGCCGCCAGTTCGACAGTGGTGAAGCTTTTTTGCGGCGATACGCCGGCGAACCCGGGTGCCTGCTGCTCGATATCCGCATGTCGGGCATGAGCGGGCTGGCGTTGCAACAGGAATTGAAAAAGCGCGACTGGGCCCTGGAGGTGATTGTGATCACCGGTCACGGCGACGTGGCCATGGCGGTGCAGGCGATGAAAAACGAAGCGGTGGACTTCATAGAAAAGCCTTTTGATGATGAAACATTATTGAAGCTGGTTGCCGAAACATTGCAGCGCAGTGAAAAAGTGTTTGCGTGGCAGCAAGAGCAGCGGCATATTCGACAACGCTGGGATACCTTGAGCAAACGGGAAAAACAAGTGGCGGAGCTGGTGGTTAAAGGTGCCGCTAACCGCGATATTGCCGAGCAGCTATCGATCAGCATCAAGACTGTGGAAATTCATCGCAGCCGGGTGATGAGTAAAATGCAGGTGAAGAACCTGGCCAAGCTGATTGAGGCGGCGAGCATTTTATCGAGCCATTCCAGGGGGTAGTGGCTATTTTATCTGGGTGCTGAGTTGTGTTCATTGCTATGCTCAACGCTTAGGGGGGAAGTCCGGCCGATATGTCAAACGTGCAGTGTCCCAAATGCGGTTATCAGCGTCGCCCTAGCGACGACCATGTGCTGGCGGGTATTTGCCCCGCCTGTGGGATTGCCTATCAAAAGTGGCTGCAACGGCAGAAGCGCCAGCCCGCTGAAGAGGTCGGGACAGTTTTTACCCGGGAGCCCAGGCTGTCGGCGCTGCAGCGTGTTAAATCGACCATTACCGAAATCCCTGCAACCGTAGACGCTTTCAGTTTCTGGGGCAGAGGAGCCTTGTTTGCGTTGTTTTTCTGCTGGGGTTGGTGGTTTATTTTCGCAGGCATCGACTGGACCGCCATTGGCGGCTCTTTTCTTCACAATGCCAACCTGCCTTTTCACGAATTTGGCCATGTGCTTTTCTCGCCTTTTGGGCGCTTCATGAGTATCCTCGGCGGTAGCCTGTTTCAGGTGACGATGCCACTCGGTCTGATGCTGGCGTTTATCCTCAAGCAGAGAGACAACTTTGCGGCTTCGCTTATGCTGTGGTGGAGCGGACAGAATTTTATCGACGTTTCCCCTTATATTGCCGATGCTCCCTACCGGGCCATTCCCCTTATCGGCGGCCTGGATGAGAGTGCGCACGACTGGGGCAATCTGCTCACTATAACCGGCGACCTGGACAGCGCCATGACGATTGCGTGTTTCAGCTTCGGTCTCGGCGCATTGTTTATTGTACTGAGCTACGTCTGGGGCGGTTACATACTCTATTTATACCGGCGGGCCGCCGCCACCGACGGTCGACGTTAAAGAAGTGAGGAATGGATGGAGTCTGCGCTAAAGTTGTGAGTCTGCACTATTGTGGCATCACCCTTGCCTTGTTTTAATGATGCCGCAGTGGGAACAGTAGGTTATCAGCAAGTTATAGCGGCAAGTTATGGATAGCAGGGCGATGATCGACTTATTACACGTAAGAAATGATTGTTTAATCAAGAAAAGCACCGATTTGGAGCCTTACAACGCCATTGAGGTCTATATTGGGGCCTGGACATGGTTGTGATTGAAGGTGGTACCCGCTTAATCGTCGTCACCGATCTGGATGGCAGCCTACTCGATCACCACACTTACCAATGGGCAGCCGCCCGTCCGGCGTTAAACCAATTGCGCCGGTTAGCGATTCCACTGATTTTCAATACCAGTAAAACCCTCGCGGAAACAGCCGAGCTGCAGCAAACCATGGGTGTCGAACATCCCTTTATCGTGGAAAACGGCGCAGGGGTGGTGATTCCAGTAGGCTATTTTAATGCCGTGCCGGCGGGCTGCGTGCGCTTAAGGGCGTTTTATGTCAAAGCCTTCGGCCCGCCATACGGCGATATTCGCCAGACCCTGTCGGCGATGCGCGAGCGCGAAGGGTTCCGGTTTACGGGCTTTGGCGATATGACCGGCGAAGAGGTGGCCCGGGCAACAGGATTGACGCCGCAGGCCTGTCAGAAAGCGAAGCAGCGGCTGTTTTCCGAACCGTTATTGTGGCACGACGCTGATGCGGCGCTGAAAAGTTTCACATCTATACTGAACAAAAAGGGGTTGCGGGTAACCCGCGGTGGTCGCTTTGTACATGTGACTGGCGCAAGCGATAAAGGCCAGGCCATGGACTGGTTGGTGGATTGTTATCGCCGCGCGGATTCAGGCAGCCTCGATTCAGGGCCACGCCCGCAAGTCATGGTGCTGGGCGATGGCAACAATGATATTGCCATGCTAAAGCGGGCGGATAGTGCCGTTATTATTCGCTCGCCGGTGAATCCGCCACCGCGCTGGCCGGGCTCCGAGCAGGCGGTATTGACGGCGGCCTGTGGTCCCGAAGGGTGGAACGCGGCCGTGCAGGAAAAACTGGTGGCTTTAAGCCTAATTGAATCAACGGATCGCAAGGGGTAGAACAATGGGAGACTTCCATCAAAACGGTATTGTGACGACCCTGCATAATCTGTCGCGGCGCCCACTCAGTGAACTGGAGCGGGAGCTGTGCGAATTTTCCCAGACCCGGCCGTTGGCGCTGGTATTGCCTTGTCTGTATTCCGAACTCGAAGGGCCGGCGCTGGAAAATATTGTCAATCACCTCACCCGGGTGCCCTATCTCCAAGAGATTATTATCGGTCTGGATCGCGCTGATGAGGCTCAGTATCGCCAGGCGCTGAAGTTTTTCAGCCGCTTGCCGCAAAATCACAAGGTGTTGTGGAATGACGGGCCGCGTCTGGCGGCGTTGCACGCTGAGCTCGAGCGCAAGGGACTGAATCCGGGGGAATTGGGCAAGGGGCGCAATGTCTGGTTTTGCCTGGGTTATGTGCTGGCGTCGGGGCGCACCGCCGCGGTGGCGCTGCACGATTGCGATATTCTGACTTACGATCGCTCGCTGCTGGCGCGGCTCATATATCCTGTCGCGAACCCAACCTTTAACTACACCTTTTGCAAAGGTTTCTACGCGCGGGTGGCGGATGGAAAAATCAACGGCCGTGTGTGCCGGCTGTTGGTGACACCGCTGTTGAGGGCATTGAAAAAAAGTCTGGGGCAGCACAATGAGTACCTGGAGTATCTGGACTACCTGGAGTATCTGGACAGTTACCGCTACGCCCTGGCCGGAGAGTTTTCCCTGCGCACGGATGTCATTAACGATATTCGCATCCCCAGTGACTGGGGCCTGGAAATCGGTGTGCTGGCGGAAATGAAACGCAACTATTCCACCAACCGCCTGTGTCAGGTGGACATTGCCGATGCTTACGACCACAAGCATCAGCAATTATCGGCCGACGACGATCAGAGTGGTCTGTCGAAAATGTCGATCGATATCGCCAAGGCGCTGTTTCGCAAACTCGCCATCAGCGGTGTGGTGTTTTCGTCGGAAACTTTCCGTTCCATCAAAGCCTGCTATTACCGCATTGCGCTGGATTTCGTAGAAACCTACTATAATGACGCCGTTATCAATGGGTTGCACCTGGACATACACAAAGAGGAGCGGGCCGTGGAATTATTTGCCGAGAATATTCTCAAAGCCGGGGAGTACTTCCTTGCAAACCCAATGGAAACACCTTTCATATCCAGCTGGAACCGCGTGATCAGTGCGCTGCCCGGGGTGCAGCAGCAGTTTCTGGACGCGGTGGAGGGGGATATGGAGGCGTTCGGCTGATGAATGTAGTCAACCACTCTGTGATTGAAAATCTGCACCATCGGATTTTAGGCCACCTCCAGATTATTTACCCGGACCTCAACCATGAACCGCTGCTGCGGGATCTGTTGGCCGCGGCGGGGCTGGAGCGGGAGCAGGACGTCAAATGCCCCACGCCCCACACCAATTTATGGGACCAGCAAACGGTTTTGGCGATTACCTACGGTGACTCCATTCAATCCGAAAACGTGGCCCACTTGCACACCCTGCACGGTTTTCTCAACAAATATTTAAAAGATGTATTCAGCGGTGTGCATATTCTGCCGTTTTTCCCCTGGAGTTCAGACGACGGCTTTTCGGTAATCGATTACCTCCAGGTGAACCAGGGTATGGGAGAGTGGGAGGATATCGAAAAAATCAGCGCTGATTTCCCGTTGATGGCCGATCTGGTGATCAACCATTGCTCGGCGCGCAGCCGCTGGTTTGAAAATTATAAGAAATGTCTTGCTCCCGGCAAAGATTATTTTATCGACGTCGAACCCGATGTCGATATTTCCGCTGTTGTGCGCCCCCGGACCAGCCCGCTGCTACAGGAAGTGGATACCCTCAATGGCAAACGTCATGTCTGGTGTACCTTCAGCCACGACCAGGTCGATTTAAATTTCCGCAACCCGGAGGTGCTGCTGGAGTTTGTGCGCATCATCCGCTTTTATCTCGAACGCGGTGTGAAAATGTTTCGC
Source organism: Exilibacterium sp. (assembly GCA_037384225.1). Lineage (GTDB taxonomy): Bacteria > Pseudomonadota > Gammaproteobacteria > Pseudomonadales > Cellvibrionaceae > JARROD01. The sequence continues at coordinate 18,983 of JARROD010000040.1, read as the reverse complement.
CTCGATGCGGTGGCCTTTTTGTGGAAGGAGCCCGGCGGCAGTTGCATTCATTTACCGCAAACCCATGAAGTGGTGCGCCTGCTGCGGACGCTGATCGAACACCGCGATCCGAAGGCGATTTTGCTCAGTGAAACCAACGTGCCCAACCGCGAGAACCTCTCTTATTTCGGCAATGCCAACGAGGCGCATATTGTCTATAACTTTTCCCTGCCGCCGCTGTTGCTGCACGCGCTGGTCAGCGGCGATGCCAATTATTTGAAAACCTGGATGATGAGTATGCCGCCGGCGCAACACGGCACCACCTACCTCAGTTTTATCGCTTCCCATGACGGCATAGGCCTGCGCCCGGTGGAGGGCCTGTTGAGCGAAAAGGAGGTGAATGAAGTGGCGGGGCTGATGCAGCGTTTCGGCGCACGGGTTTCCTGGCGGGCGCTGGAAAACGGCGAAAACCGTCCCTATGAAATCAACATTTCCTTTTACGACGCCATGCGCGGCACTCTGCACGGCGGCGAGGATGGTTTTCAGTTTGCCCGTTTTATCTGCGCGCATACGATTATGCTGGCTCTGGAAGGTATTCCGGCCATTTATATTCACAGTCTCTTCGGTACTGAAAACGACTACCAGCGTTTGGAGCACACCGGCCGCAACCGGGCCATTAACCGGCACCAGTGGCAATTGCAGGAACTCGAGGACAAGCTCGCCTCGCCCTATACCCACCACGGCAAGGTGTTTCAAGCGTTGACCCGGTTGATCAATGTTCGCCGTGCACAGCCGGCGTTTCACCCCAACGCCACCCAGTACACCCTGCATCTGGGATCGCAGCTATTCGCCTTCTGGCGCCAGAGCAGCGATCGGCGCCAAAGCATTTTCTGTATTAACAATGTCAGTGACCAGCCGCAACTGCTGCCGCTGGCGCGGGTCAACCTGATCGAGCTGGATACGTGGCGGGACCTGATCAGCGGTGACAGGATCGAGGACTTGCAGTCCGAGGTCATGCTCAAGCCTTATCAGAGCTTGTGGTTGAGTAATGTGTGATCTAAGGCCACCTCTATGCAAAACACTGTGCTGTCTCTGTCGCTGACAGATCTCACTATCGCCTTGATTCCCGTGCTGCTGGTCGTGGGGATTTTGTTTAAATGGTCACTCAGCGCCCACCACGCGATCTACGCCATCGCCAGGATGGCGACGCAGTTACTGCTGATCGGTTACCTGCTGACGTACATTTTTCACTCCGACAGTGCGGCCATTGTTTTGGCAATACTGGCCGTCATGGTTTTTGCATCCAGCTGGATTGCGCTGAGCACCTTGCAGGCCAAGCGCATGGCGTTGTATAAATACGCGCTGGCCGCCGTGGCGGTTGGGGGTGGTGTCTCTCTGATAACGGCAACCCAAGGCGTACTGAATCTCGACCCCTGGTACCGGCCGCAATACATGGTACCGCTGGCCGGAATGATTTTCGCCAACGCAATGAACAGTGTCAGCCTTGCCGCCGAGCGCTTCGCGGCCGAGGTTGAACGCGGGTGTGACTATCCCCAAGCCCGCAACACCGCCTTGCAGGCAGCGCTTATCCCCATTACGAACACACTGTTTGCCGCCGGGCTGGTCTCTTTCCCAGGGATGATGACAGGGCAGATCCTTTCTGGTATTTCACCTTTGGTGGCGGTCCGCTACCAGGTTATGATCATGTGCATGGCCTTTGCGTCGTCGGGAATTTCCGCAGCCTGCTTTTTGGTTTGGGGTAAAGGTGTTTTTTTGCGACAGCGATGAATATAAAAGTTTATTGTTTTTGTAGCGGATGGGCTATTTCTCTTGCCTCAGTTTTGAATAATAATAGTTGTATGATTTTCAATAGGTTGTAGACATCAGGTGTCGCCCGAAAGGGCGGTTCCTAAGAGTTTGGTCGCTTCAACGGTTGGACATCGCTTGAGGTGGGAGCACCTAGCTTGCCAAAATGGGAGAGGACAGTGGCTTTTTACCGCAATAATGGATTCTATGAAATTGGCCCAAGACTTGTGGTGCGTTGTGAGGATGGTCGCGCTGACTAAGTGTGTCCTAGCAGTCACTGGCAGGCGATACTCAAAAGCGGCGCGCCTGCTGTAAGCTTTAATAAACTCAAAGGGAAATTCTCGTTATGAACATTAACATTTCACTTCTCGGTCCATTTATATTTGTCTTTGCAATTCTTATTGGCATCGTCAGCTACTACCTTGGTTGTAGGAAAACAGAGACTCCAGTACTTGCGGCACTCCTTGGTGTCATTTTTTCAATAGTTCCTGTATTTGGGCTAGTGTATGTCGTGGTCTTAATGTATAAGCGGGATATAGGTAGCAGTAATGAAGCAGGTGCGTAATTGGCTGGTCGCCACTTAGGAACGTGCACGAAATAACTCCCGGTCCTTTTATTAGTGATTAGAGAGGGCCTCCGATCCATCCCGCCTGGCGCCGTTGCGAAAACTTGACGTAGGCCCACTATCGATCCATCCCGCCTGGCGCCGTTGCGAAAACTTGACGTAAGGCCCCCATGTGAAGAGGAGCAACGTGGCCAGGGACAAAAAGGGGCGTGCTCTGTGCACCTAAATCTCAAACGCTTTGGGTATATACTCGCCGTTATAGGTTTTTGTATCCACATAAAATGTTGTCGCTTCTGTTTGTACAATTTTGTGAGAAAAGAACGATAATATGAAAACAATCCTATTTACAATACTTGCTCTTTTGGCTTTTGCAGGAAATTCGATTCTATGTCGATTGGCATTGGGTGAAAATGCCATTGATGCTGTCAGCTTTACATGGATCAGGTTGTTGTCCGGCATTATTTTCTTAGTCGTAATTCTAAAAATAGTGCAGCCAAAAGGTACCACTGTATCGAAGGGGAGTTGGAAGGCTTCCTTTATGCTATTTCTCTATGCTATCAGTTTTTCATTTGCCTACATATCCCTTGAGACCGGTATGGGGGCTCTAATTTTGTTTTCCGCTGTTCAAATTACGATAATTATGGCTGGACTGCTTTCAGGAAATAAGCTTCATTATATTGAATGGCTAGGTGCAATTGTTGCATTTTCAGGTTTTGTATATTTGGTAACGCCAGGTTTGACCGCGCCTCCTCTCATTGGGTTTATTCTTATGTCTCTCTCAGGGGTGGCATGGGGATTTTACACCCTGGCGGGAAAAGGTTCAAAAAACCCGTTGAGTGATACTTCTTATAATTTCATACGTACCATACCTTTCGTCGTAATTTTAGTAGCTATTAAAATTCAGGATAGCAGTTTATCTTTAGAGGGAATCTTGTTGGCCATTCTATCGGGTGGAGTTACATCCGGTGTGGGTTACACGATATGGTATATGGCGCTTGGTGGTCTCTCCGCTATCCAGGCCGCCGTTGTTCAGTTGTTTGTTCCAGTAATTGCTGCGCTGGGAGGGGTTGTGTTTGCTAATGAAATATTATCCATTAGATTAGTACTTTCTTCGATTGTAATATTTAGTGGTATACTCACAGTAATTTTAGGTAAGCACTTTAGTGATTATCAAGCATCAAGAAAAACATGACCCACATAAATCATTTTGGGCATATACCCATAAAGAGTCTCTGTTTAAAGTTGACTTTTATTAGGTTTGGAAATAGCCTGCAAGGCGAAAATCTTAAGATTTCCGCAGAAGCACTATTAGCAGTAAAGGGAAAAATACCCGTGAAAATACGGCAATACGAAATTTCAGATCTGGATGCGGTTCTCTCTTCATGGGAAGTGGCGACTCGGTTGGCCCATCCTTTTATGACCAATGAATTTATCGCTCAGGAAAGGAAAAATGTTGCTGAAATATACCTATCCAATACTGATACATGGGTTGTTGAATTTGATGGCGAAGTTAAGGGTTTTATAGCACTAATGGGTAATGTAGTTGGAGCGCTATTTTTGAAACCAGAATATCACGGTCGGGGCGCAGGGAAAGCGCTAATGGATAAAGCTCAAGAGCTTCACGGTGATCTTGAAGTTAAGGTGTTTAAGGACAACGCTATTGGCTGTAAATTTTATTCAAGGTACGGATTTGTTTTTCTGGAAGAAAAACTGCACGAACCTACGGGACAGAAATTATTGCGACTGAAATTTACGGCTAACAGTTGTGTCACTTAGGGGCGTGCTCTGGAGGCCTAAATCTCATACGCTTTGGGTATATTGTCTCAATTACGAGCTGCATCTCCGCCCTGAAGGGCAGAATTTACGGCGCAATTGATAAATAAAAGCGATTGAGTTGCTCAGCCAATAATTCGGGCTTTTCCAGTGGGAGCATATGGCCACATTGGGGAACTATATGTAGCTGTGAATTATTTATCCTGGTGTTCATTTCCCGCAATTCTGCCACGTCTACTTTTAAATCATTTTCACCGCCAGCTATCAATACCGGAATTTTCAGCCTGGAAATCTCGTTCATTAACGAAGGTCGCTCGCTCGTGGATTTCAGCTGTGCCAGCATTACTTTCCCTCCTAAATCCTTATCCATTGCCAATATTGTATCAGCAATCTCTGGATTATTAAGAGATTCGTTGTCCATCAGTAAGGAAAGCTGCATTTCGGACATTCCATCATATCGATTATGAGACAGCCATTGAATCATGTTTTTCCTTGACGCTATTTCTCTTGCATCCAAGCCCCTTGCAGAGTAGGAAATCACGGTCAGGGAAGAAATATTTTCAGCGTTTGATAAAGCGTAACGCATGGCTAGATAACCGCCCATAGAAAATCCCAACAAGTGTACCTTTGGTTTTACGGCGGCAGCGATGGCATCGAGCATGCCTTCCTCAGTCTCTTCGGCAGTAATGTCCAGATGGCGGATGTGGATGTTTGCATCTATATGGGGAGTCAGAAGTGACCAGAGTCTTTCATCGCACATGGTTCCCGGTATTGCACAAACTTCAATTCCCGACATACGCATACCTCTAATAGTATTTTTCGCGATACCAAATTGTGGGTCGCGCCACTGCTGTATTGTATGTGTGCAGAATATAGAAGAAAAGCGTTGTGTGGTACATTCAGATGACATATAGGTACTCTTAAGGTGCCCGTACTAGTACGGCATCGAAATGCTTATTGCGGTAAGCTGTAGTCGGTGGGTGCCCCGGACTTCACCCGATCTTTATATAAAATCATTACTGGTCAGGTTTTATGCGACTATTTGTTCTTTTTGTTTTCAATACCCTTCTGTTTGCCTTGCTTTCGGCATGCTCCGCACCCGAAATGTTGCCCGGTCGGGAGCCGCAAAGCAGCAACCCGATTCTGCCCGGCTACTATGCCGACCCTTCACTGGTCATCTATGAAGGAACAGCGTACCTCTACGCAACCCTGGACCCCTGGGGTGGGGAGACGCTGGGGCTGTGGGAATCCGATGACTTTCAACACTGGAGCTTCAGAGAACTGAACTGGCCCACAAAAGCGGCCTGCACCAGCCCGACTTCGAAAAGTGCCGGTGTCTGGGCACCCTCGGTTGTGCGGGGTGGCGACGGCCGCTTTTATATGTATGTGTCGGTGGGCAATGAAGTGTGGGCCGGCGTTGCCGATCACCCGGCGGGACCGTGGAAAAACCTGCTGGGCGACCAGCCGCTGATTCCGGAAAATTTCAAACCTGGATTCCATATGATCGATGCCGAAGCCTTTATCGACGAGGACGGCCAGGCCTGGTTGTATTGGGGGTCCGGCTGGAATTGGGTCAACGGCAAGTGCTGGGCGGTGAAACTCAGCGACGATATGAAAACCTTTGACGGCACCGTGCACGACGTCACTCCACCCAACTATTTCGAAGCGCCCTTTATGTACAAGCACGGTGGCCGCTACCACCTCATGTATTCCAGCGGCAGAACCCCGCTGGATACCTACCAGGTGCACTCCGCCGTGGGCGATTCTCCCCTGGGGCCGTTTATGGAAGAGCCCAACAGTCCGATTCTCGTTACCGACATTGATAAAAACGTGGTCAGCCCCGGGCATCACGCCGTATTTGTAGAGAATGGCCAACCCTGGATTCTGTACCACCGCCACAGCATCCCCTACAGCCCGGACGTCATTAACCGGCAGATCTGCGCCGATCCCCTGGCGTTCGATGGCAACGGTCATTTTCTGCCGGTGACCCCCACGCACAGGGGGCCGGTATTTACTCAGCGCAAAGCATCTCGACAAGCCTTGCCGGCATTGGCCAGCGCATCCAGCCAATCCGGCGGGTTAAACGGCCCGGAAAATGTATTAGATGACAACTACGCCACAAAATGGCAAGCCTTTGGCGATGAAAAGGAAAGCTGGATTCAGCTGGATTTTGGTAAACTCAAATCCTTCAGTGTCAATGAAGTGCGGCTGGAATACGCGTGGAAAACCTACCGGCTCAAACTGGAATCTTCCAGCGATGGCCGGCATTGGGAGGTTTTGGTGGACCAGTCGAAAACACCGGTAAAAGGCTCGCCGTTGCGCTTCCAGCAAGAGGGGGCGGGTCGTTACCTGCGCCTGGTTTTCCCCGGGGGTGAAGGCGAGCCGGTGCCTGCGTTATTTGAATGGCAAGTGTACTGACCTTATTTCCGCCCTGCGGCAGCCATCCGGTGGTAGCTGCCTGCGTATTTCCGGTAAGTGCCGGTTATCAATACAATCGATGACGGAACTAATCCGCAGTTTTTCCACTCATTGTATACCCAAAGCGTTTGAGATTTAGGTATATGAAGTTGATTTTTTGTGCATTTTTCGTTCATGAGGAAAGTCGTTATGCAACTTGTGCATGCTGGTGCATTCGCATGCCCTCCAAACGATCAATGGTCAAAAGTCTACCGGAATAGATTTAGACGTCGTAGACGCCCACAGGGTGGCGGCCATCAATTATCTTGCGCTTTAATCGGGCCCCCTTTTTTCTTTCCCCCGAAAGACGAGGCGCCCTGGTTCTAAACATGATCCAGCACATACTTTTCTAGCCAGTGAAACCAAAAGTGTAATATTCAATGGATAATATATCATCATACTCCGGTCGCCGGCGGGCATCGGCTGACCAGCAACGGGGTGAAACTCCCAACCGTACCGGAACACCCTTGAGTCGCGATGACAATCGCAGAGTATCCTTGACCCGCACTGCCGACAGAATAATTAACGCACCAAACAGACTAGGATCCTTGCCTGACTCGCTCATATACCATAAGCGCAACTTACTACGAAAGGCTCGCGGGGAAGATGAATTATTCGAATCCAGCATGACACAGAAGTTTGAAAATGATCCTCGTATCAGCCCTAAAGGCTGGATCCCAGGGGTGACACGTGAAACGCCTTGGATGTCCGAAAAATCATATGATTGGGTGAAAAAGAACGATCCAGAGACATTTAGTACTATATCGTCCGGGAGTGACCTCGGGGAGGCTATATCGATACGGCTTAGGGAAGAAGACTACCGGAGCTATAGGGATAGTAGCAAATCAGGAGCAAGCAGGGAATCGCATTGGACTTCGATGCACCCGGATAATATAGGTCAGCCATCACGAGGCAGTTCCTCGTCAACAGATAACATTAAAAGCGCAATAGAAGAAATGAAAGACTTTGACGAAGATTATAAGTCGAGCCTATCAAGAGTTATATTCCGGACCAGTGATACAAATACAGATTCATGACGTAAGGGGCGTGCACGGCGGCTTTTCAGCAGAGCGACCCGTACAAATCGCTTTAACATAGGAGAATGGCAGCCGGTTTTATTTAAGAAATGCTTCCGGGAACGGCGCCCCGAGTTGTTTCAGGCGCATTATGCAATCGTGTTTTGTGATACATCCGGCCTTAGCCTCGAAAAGTAAGTGCTTGGCTTGCGGTGCGGGACGGTGGGGCGACTTACGTCCTGTCGACAAGCCTTGCCGGCATCGGCCAGCGCATCCAGCCAATCCGGCGGGTTAAACGGCCCGGAAAATGTATTGGATGACAACTACGCCACAAAATGGCAAGCCTTTGGCGATGAAAAGGAAAGCTGGATTCAGCTGGATTTTGGTAAACTCAAATCCTTCAGTGTCAACGAAGTGCGGCTGGAATACGCGTGGAAAACCTACCGGCTCAAACTGGAATCTTCCAGCAATGGCCGGCATTGGGAAGTTTTGGTGGACCAGTCGAAAACACCGGTAAAAGGCTCGCCGTTGCGCTTCCAGCCAAGCGGGTTCCTCAAAACCGAAAACGGGAAGTTATTCCGTGCCCGTCCCTAAGCCTTGGTAGCGTAATGATGTTCGTGTTCGTGTTCGTGTTCGTGTGAGTGCCACCCGAGACGGACCGCACCGGCTCGGGACTCCTATTCGCTACAGGTATATGCATCAGTGAACCCATGGTATTCCAGCATTTCATCTTTTTAGGGTGAAGTTATCCGCGTCAGTGCGGTGTTGCGTGTAACGAAGAAGAAAAAGTCATTCAGGAAGCATTGCGCCTCCACCTCCAACAACGTGAATCTTATTCATTTTCTGAAATATTTGGAGTTTGAACACTGCGGGTATATAGGAACTTTTTTCACTATATCCCCACTCAATTTGCTGCCCAGTCGAGCGTTAACGCTTTGGGTATATAGTCAAAATTTGAAAAGAGACATTCAATGAATCAACTGAAAGCTGAGGCCTGGCTTACAAACGAGTTAATAAAAGGTGGTTTCGCGTCCCAAGGCGTTACATTTTTCGACCAACAAGGCCAGGCGATTTATCGTGCTCCTGAAGGAATCAATTGTCTATTTTGGCTCCGCAATACACACTGGCATCTGTATTCACCGTTGCGGGAAATAAAGCCGGAAAGTGACGGACGCTATTTGGCGGTGGCTTTGTCACTGAACCTGCAACCCCGTGAAATGCAAGGCACTTCCATTGGACTCAACCTTGAATCCCGTCAGCTGTTACTGCAACAGTGCACGGAATTGTCAATCGGTACTCTCGATGTAGGGAAAACACTGAATCAATTCATCATCCGCTGCCAATATTTACGTGAGCGGTTGGAAACACTGTGGTTTCCAGCATCGAATGTATCCAGGAAAGCGGGCCTGGAAAGGCGATTGGGCCAACCCCCTTCTCTGGATCAATATTACGCTGAGTTAAAAAAATCACGCTATGAACACTCCACCTCTATCACCGCATTCCAGCCGATCCGCCAATAGTGCCGGCTCAGGTTCGGATTCCGCTGTCGGAAGTCGTTGGGACGCACCTTCAGCCCCCAGACCACCCGAGCTGAGGCTGCCACTCAATCTTCATTCTTTGCCGGGAAGCTCCTCTTCACAGCCAAACCCTCCGCTTGCGGCGATGCTGGCCACTTATCAACAAATGGTACAGCTGATGAGCGCACAGCCGGGGTGGATCAACCTTAGCGTATCCCAGGCCGCAGGGGCTTCCAGCTCCGCTTCATCGCCATTTTCTCCACAGCTGGAAAAAGAACTGGGTAAATGGATTCACGAGGGTAAAAGTATTGAGCAAATCCGGGAACGGCAGGAAGCCAGGCGGGAAATTCTGGAGAGTATAAACAATAGAAACAAAGGACTGTACCTGGATTCTTTGTCGTTGGGCAGCTTGCCCGACATTTTCATCCACAATGAGATTGTCGATAAATTCGACTCTATACTGCTCCATGGGTGCGACTTGGAAAGTATTCCTCCCAGTCTGCTCAATCACCCCAATCTTACCCGCCTGGATATAGTCGATAACAGCGATTTGAGCGAACTGCCGGAAATAGGGGATATGCCCAAGCTTGAACAGTTGAACCTGAGCAAAAACGGGTTGGAAGCCTTGCCGGAAGGTCTGAGTAAACTGAGCAATCTCAGGGAACTCAAGGCCGCTGAAAATGAACTCGAGACCTTGCCCAATTCACTCAACAGGCTGAACCAGTTGAACACACTGGACATCTCCGGCAACAACTTCGAGCAACTGTCGGATTTAAGTGGTTTGACTGAGCTGAAAGAGTTGAATCTCAATTGCAATCCGCTTACGGACCTGCCTGACAGTCTACGTCATCTCCCTCTTCAGAAACTCAGCGTAGGCACCACTGATATGACCCGTTTACCCGATGTGATCCCCTCCCTGCCGGGTCTGCAGGTGCTCGATGTCAGTGGTCATGACTTTTCGGAAGCGGGGCTTCCCGCGGCGTTAAGCCAACTGCAAATGCTGAGAAAGCTGACACTGATTGGCTGTAGATTGACTTCCTTGCCTGAAGAAATCACTCACTTGCCCCAACAATGCCGTATCGATGTGAGCGGCAACCAAATCCCCCGGGAAATTATCACCAACCTGGCACAAACTGCAAACGGACCCAGTATTATTGAAGCCGACCTGAGCAACGACGGCAGCCGCATTTTACAATCCACCAAACCGCTGGAAACCAATGTGGAGAAATGGCTGACGCTGAGCCAGGAACAAAAAAAGCAGTGGCAGCAACTGGGGCAATCCGATGATAACGCCAAGTACCTCAATACATGGCTGGAGAATATGGAGCACACCGGCGAATACTGTAATCTCCGTGTCCGTGGGCATTTAAAGAGCAGAATGACGGATCTGCTGGATAAACTGACCAAAGAACTCAGCCTGCCCCCCGAAAAAAGGGAGATGTTGCCGTTATGCATCGGCATCGCGGACCATGCAACCTCTACCTGTGTGGACCAAATCGCCATGGGGCTCGACGATATGGAGACCGCACAGACCAGTTTAAAAACCCGCCGCGGTGAACTGAGCGTCGGGGATCTGCTTGTCAAAGGCCGGGATATGTTCATTAGTGAACTGGTCAAAAAAATAGCGGACAAGAAGGTCGATATATTAAAGCAATCGGTGAACGAAGTGGATGAGCTGGAAGTTCACCTCGCCTACAGGATCGGCATGATGAAACGCCTGGGCCTTCCTCTGGGCAGTGCCGATATGCGGTTCGAAAACCTCTCTCATGTCGAGGAGAATGATCTGGACCGGGCGGAAAGAAATATACGCAAGCAGTTAAATAAACCCGAGCCGCTGTGCGAGTTTCTCTCCCGCTGGGATCCCATGTCTTCCTACCTGAAAAAGCAGTACCCGGAGGAGTGGCGTGCGCTGGATCAGGAATTTGAAAATATCGAGAGCGAAGCTTTCGATAGCCATGACTGGCAACGTTTGAATAACCTTATTCCAGAGAAGGACGCACGGAGCAAAGAGCTATACACCGAACAGGTGCGGACTCTGCTGGATACCGAAATGTCATTATCCTTAAGACCAAGACAAAGGCCCGCGACGGAAGACGAGCCCCCGGCCAAACGTTTCCGCTACGATTGAACTAGGGCGCAGACGTTTTAATCGGAAAAAGTTGACACTTTTTTGGCCCTGAGCCTTAACAAACTGCTGTTGCTTACAGACATTTCACCATATCCGGTTCGAAGCGACTTCCGAGGGGCAAAGTGAGCCTGTCGGGATTGCTTGTGTGGATTGAAATCCGGTTTTGGGTCCATCTCGTCTTGGCAATGGGATGACCCTCTACCAATATCGAATAGAAATGGCAGTATAAAAGAGTGTATAAAGGGTGATTATTATATAAAAATGCCATGGCATGACCCTGCATGATCGATAAACCGTTTTTACTGCTGATTGCCTTACTCTACGTGTTTTTGCTCTTCGCCGTTGCCTGGAGGGCGGATCAGCACAAGCAGTGGCTGCAGCGGTTCCGCCCCCTGGTTTACAGCCTGGCCCTGGCGGTCTATTGCAGTTCCTGGACGTTCTTCGGCGCCGTGGGGCAGGCGGTCACCAATCTCTGGAGCTATCTGCCCATCTATCTGGGGCCCATGCTGCTGTTTTTGTTCGGCAGTGGCTTTTTGCACAAACTGACGTTGGTGGGGGAACGGCAAAAGGTCACCTCTATCGCCGATTTTATCGGCTCGCGCTACGGTAAAAGTCAGAAGCTCTCGGCACTGGTAACGTTGCTGGCTATTGCCGGTTCCCTTCCGTATATCGCCCTGCAACTGCGAGCGGTGACTATGGCCTGGAACACGGTGGGGGCCTGGAGTACCACGGTGGTGGAAGATTCCGAGGCGGTGGGGGCGTTTACCGCCGAGGCGGTCTTTTTTAATCTGGATACAGCCCTGGTTACGGCGCTTTTGATGGGGGTATTTGCCATACTCTTTGGCACTCGGCAGCTCGAGGGGCGGGAGCGCAATCGGGGTATCGTGGCGGCGATAGCGCTGGAGTCGGTGGTCAAGCTGTTGGCATTTTCCTCGGTGGCGGTTTTCGCTGTCTGGCTGTTGTTTTTCAATCCCAGGTTCAGTGAAAGTTTTACCTATTTCAGTGCGCTCGACCCAATCTGGCGGGAATTTTCTCTCGATACCAACTTCATTACCCAAACGCTGCTGGCCACAGCCGCTATCGTCTGCCTGCCGCGCCAGTTTCATATGGCGGTGGTTGAGTATCACGATGCGCGGGATTTGAACTCGGCGCGCTGGTTTTTGCCGCTGTATCTGCTGCTATTTTCTTTGCTGATTCTACCGCTGGCGATCTGTGGGCATCTGTTGTACTCCGAGAGTGGCACGGCGCCGGACAGCCTGGTGTTAACGCTGCCGATGCAGGAAGGTTTTTCGTCCCTGACGCTGCTGGCTTTTGTGGGCGGCTTTTCCGCCGCCACGGGGATGGTGATTGTCGCTGCCGTGACCCTGGCGGTGATGATTTCCAACGAGTGGGTTGCCCCCCTGTGGCTGCGACTCAGTGAATGCACGTCGCTGTCGGCGGCGGGGCTGGGCAGTCACCTGCAGTTGATACGGCGCGTCAGCATTTTAGTGTTACTGCTGCTGGGCTGGAGTGTGCACCGGGTGATTAGCGGCATGGAGGGACTGGCCGATATTGGTCTGCTGGCTTTTTCTGCCTCGGCGCAACTGGCGCCGGCGTTGGTGGCCGGCCTCTACTGGCGCCAGGCCCACCGCCACGGTGTGTTGGCCGGGCTGGTGGCGGGGTACGGGTTATGGTTTTACTGTTTGCTGTTGCCGGCCACTTTTCCGGAACTGGCTTTGGTTAAACAGGGGCCGTGGGAGATCGCCTCGTTGCGACCGGAGCAGTTATTGGGGTTGTGGGGGCTAGACTCTCTCAGCCACGGTGTGTTCTTGAGTCTGTTGGTCAATCTACTGTTATTTGTGGCGGTATCGTTGGTGAGCCGTCCCGAGGTCAACGACCGCGTTCAGGCGGAGGCTTTTGTCAAGGGATTGGAGCTGGATTTTCTCAGTCAAAGCAATGACCTGGCGTTGACGGCGATCCATATGGGACAGCTGCGCAGTTTGCTGGAACCCTTTCTCGGCGGGGTGCGGCTGGAGGAAGTTTGGGGTGACTTCGAGCATCGCAGTAAACAGCGCCTGCTGGCCGACGATGCCGCTCCGCGTTTTGTGGTGCGCGAGGCTGAGATCATACTGGCCGGCATCGTCGGCTCGGCGACGGCACACCGGGTCATCGATCTGCTGCGGCGAAATCGCCCGCTGCAGCTCGAGGACATCGCCCGCCTGGTGGACGGCACTTCGCAAAAACTGCGTTTCAGCCAGCGCCTGCTGCAGACCACGGTTGAGACCGTTAGCCAGGGTATCAGCGTTGTGGACGCGGAACTGCGGCTAGTGGCCTGGAACACCCATTACCGGCGACTGTTCGACTACCCTGAGCGGCTGTTGTATATCGGCTGCCCGATAGCAAACCTCTACCGCTTCAACGCCGAGCACGGCCTCTATGGCGACAATCTGAACAATAGGGAAGTGGAAATACAAGTCAATAAGCGCCTGGAACTGCTGCGCCACGGCAGCGCTCACCGCTTCGAACGGCACCTGCCCAACGGCATCATTATCGAGGTGAGAGGTAACCCCATGCCTAGTGGTGGGTTTGTAACCACTTACACTGATATCAGTGATTACCGCGCTGTTGTCGATGCGCTGGAGGAGTCCAAGCAGACTCTGGAAGAGCGGGTTCAACGCCGCACCGAAGATCTTTCCAGCGCCAACGCCGCCTTACAGAGTGAGAATCAGAGGCGGGCCAGGGCCGAGGCACAACTGCGTGATCTGCATGCGGCCAAGACGCGATTCCTCGCCCATACCAGCCACGATTTACTCCAGCCCATCAATGCGGCGCGGCTGTTTGTAGCGGCCCTGCAGCAGAAGGTGGCGCGGGGGGGCTGGCGGGAAATGGTAGAGGATATCAACAATGTGGACAGTGCGCTGAACAGCGCCGAAGAACTGATTGGCGCATTGCGGGAAATTTCCAGGCTGGATGCCGGCGGTCTCACCCCCAACCGCGAGCATTTCAATATTAACCAACTGCTGCGTGCCCTGGCGATCGAGTGCCAGGCCATGGCGAGCGCCAGGCAGTTACGTCTTCACTATATTCCCTGCAGTGTCTGGGTCTACAGTGACCGTTACCTGTTGCGGCGCATTCTGCAGAATTTTCTCAGCAACGCCCTGCGCTACACTCTGCGCGGCCGGGTGGTGCTGGGTTGCCGCCGTCGTCCCGGCAGTTTGGAAATTCAGGTATGGGATAGCGGCCCGGGTATTGCGGCGGCGGAGCAGGAACGTATCTTTGAAGAGTTCGTGCGCCTGGCACCAGTGGAGAAGGGCACCGACAAGGGCCTGGGACTGGGCCTTTCGATCGCCAGGCGCAGTGCCGAATTACTCGGGCACCCGGTGCGGCTGCATTCCGAGGAGGGGCGCGGGGCATTGTTTTCGGTGCGGGTTCCCCTGGGGGATGCGAGCCGGAGGGAGGTTCGCAAGCTAGCGGCCACCACTGTGGCGGGAGATCTGGTCGGGGTCAGGGTGCTGTGTGTCGACAACGATCCGGTTATTCTGCAGGGCATGCAGAGTCTATTACAGGGCTGGGGCTGCCAGGTGGCGGTGGCGGTTTCCCTGGAAAAAGCCCTGGAGGTTTGTGCCGACCGACCGCGGCCGGAAATTGCATTGGTGGACTATCACCTCGACTGCAACGCCACCGGCCTGGATGCCCTGGAGGGGTTGGCACAGACCTGGGGTGAACTGCCGCCGGCCATACTGGTTAGCGCCGACATTTCAGAGTCGGTGCGCAACAGTGCCCACGAGCGCGGTTTTCACTATCTGTCGAAACCGGTTAAACCGGCGGTGCTGCGCAGCCTGATCCGGCGTTTGATTCGCCAGGCGCGATTGCGGGCCGGTTGAACTTCCATTTGAGCGTCTACCCCATCACGTAATTTGAAGTGCGAGACCTGACAGGTGGTGTCAAATCGACGCATACCCATAGTTTCCCTCTTTGCCTGTGGATTTGGAAAGTTCGGCGGGAAAGGTATCACTTTGATGTATTGGTTGCATTGTACAAGAAGTATTCTATTGGGTTCATTATGTGCTACCATTTGGGGGTGCATTTAAGGGGTAAATCCAATGAAAACCATAGGTGTCAGAGCTCTCAGAGAAAATCCCGGCGTTCTCAGTCGATGTGCCGCAAAAGGCGAATATGTATTGGTGACTAACCGCAATAATCCAGTCTCTTTGGCGGTTCCGTTCACAGATGAATTACTCAATGCCGGCGTCCATATCAATATGGCCGTAAAATTGTATGAAGACGGAATAATAACGCTCACCAAGGCGGCAACCCTCGGCAGGGTGCCGGTGGAAACCTTCCTGCAAAAATTGGCAATGCTTGGGATTGTGGTGGTTGATCAATCGGCCGGCGAGTTGGATGCTGATTTGGATGCCCTCAGTGACTAAAGTGATCGTTGCCGATACCGGGCCTCTGATCGCTTTGGCACTCGTGA
Source organism: Exilibacterium sp. (assembly GCA_037384225.1). Taxonomy (GTDB): domain Bacteria; phylum Pseudomonadota; class Gammaproteobacteria; order Pseudomonadales; family Cellvibrionaceae; genus JARROD01. The sequence continues at coordinate 3,286 of JARROD010000040.1, read as the reverse complement.
AATTGCTTCCGACCTTATCCAATTTATTTGCGGAGGTCTTGGTGCCGCCCAGTGTCGTAATCGAAGCAACTGAAGATATTTCAAAACCGGGGGCTCAAGCGATAAAGCTTGCGCTGGATAGTGGTTTGATCAAGGTGCATCCGGTTGAAGTCACTGATAAATTCGAAGAACTCGTCGAGTTGCTTGATCGAGGTGAAGCCGAAGCATTAGCCTTGGCAAAGCAATTGAACGCTGTCGCACTCATTGACGAGCGACAGGGGCGCAAGGCGGCCACGAAGCAAGGCATCACTGTTACAGGATCAGCGGCTATTTTGATCAAGGCGAAAAGTGCTGGTGTTATTGATGAAGTCAAGCCGTTGTTTGAAATTCTTCGGGGGCACGGTTATCGAATGTCGGAACGATTAATTGTCGATGTGTTACAGCGTTGTGGAGAATGATGTTCGGCGCGCGTCGCTCAAATCCAGTTTTACGAATTACACTGTGTTAATTCAGTTGTAGTTTGCTTCAACCAACCCGTTACCAGCGGCCACAAAGTGGTTTCACTTTGCTGTTTGAAAAAACCGAAATGCCCGATTCGCCGTAAACCGAAGTCACCGGGTTCGATAACGCGATAATCGGCCGGTGTGCCGGTGTAGGCGCTGTGCAGCATACGGGAACCTTTTTCCAGTAACAGCTCATCGTCGGCGAAGGTGAGAGCCAATATGGGAAAATTCACACGGGCGTAGGCGTCGCGGGCGCCGGGTTCTCCTGACAGAAGGTAGTCGGGGGTCAGGCACCAGCGGCGCCACTGATACATGACGCCGGCTGGCAGATCGCCGATGATACCCAGGCGCGCGCCGGGAAAATAACCGAACAGGGAACACAGCAAGGGAGCCACCAGATACCATAAAAAGGGCGCGGTGCGGCGTACACGCGGTGCATTGTGTTGTACCCAGCCACTGCCTACGGCAATATTGATCAGGCCGGCGAGGCGGGGGAGGGAAGGTAAAAGTGGTACTGTTTGTCCCCCCAGACTGTGGCCGATGACATACAGGGGCAGGCTCGGGTAGCTGTCACCGGCCTTTTGGATTACGGCGTCGAAGTCCTTGCGCAACCAATCGCTAATGGTGGCTTTTACATTGCGCATCGACCCTTTCAGGGATTCACCCGTGCCGCGATAATCGAAACTCCATACAACATACCCCTGCGCGGTGAGGTAGCGAGCAAACGGGGCGTAAAAGCTTTGTGGTACAGCCATAGCCGGTGCAATGACAACGCTGGCATGCGGTGTATTTTCAGGTTTGAAGCAGTAGCCTGCGAGTTTATGACCGTCATGGGCTGTGAGCGTAATTGTATTCATAGCGGTTGCTCTTTGAAAACCGACCGTTCGAATGCAACCAATGATGCATTGCATTTTTCCCCGTTAAATGGGATTCTACGTGGAACATTATTCTAGAATATTATTCTAGTCAAGCCGGAACTTAAGTATGACCCGTCAAAAATCCATCCTGCGGACGAAAAACACCCGGGAAAAAATTTTGGACGCCGCGTTGCGCAGCTTTAATGAGCACGGTATAGAGGCGACAACCATAGAGATGATCCGCGAAGACTCCGGTGCCAGTGTCGGCAGCGTCTACCATCATTTTGGCAACAAGGAGAATATCGGCGCGACTCTGTATCTGGAGGCGGTGCGCGATTACCAACAGGGCCTGCAAGGATTGCTGGCAGCGGCGGAAAATGCGGAGGCGGGAGTGAAAGCGATTACGCGCTCCTATATCGACTGGGTGGGGGCCAACCCAGAGCAGGCGCGTTTCATTCTCTACAGTCGCCGCTATCTGGCCAGGAGCGGATTAATGGCCGAGGCGGAACGGGAAACCCAACGCTTTCTTGCCGCTATTGCCAACTGGTTTAAACCGCTGATGGCGAGTGGAAAGATAAAACGATTGCCTAAGGAGTGTTATTCCTCGCTGCTGTTGGGTTCCGCCCATGACTATGCCCGGTTGTGGCTGTCCGGGCGCAGCAAGAAGCCGATCGGGAAATTTAGGGATATTTTTGCGGAGGCGGCCTGGAGCGCACTGAAACCGGATTGAAAAAAAGGGGACGGAGGGATTAATTTTTCAGCTGTCTTGGATTTCAATCGGAGTCGGAAGATACAAAGCGCTTAAAATCCATCGACTCAAACGTCCATTGACCCCGACCTTCATTGTTCAAAATGCCCTGTTCACGCAGCCTCCTGACCGAAGACTGAACAACACCCCGGCTGACCCTTTCAATACCGAGCTTATCGCCAATCAACTGGTAAGTATCGATGTGATAGAGTGGACGTGAAGGTAGAATAACCAGCTTGAGTACAAGCTGATCCACCGGTTTTAAGGACTCCCAAAGTTCCTGCCATTGTTCATTGGGATTGTTAACCTGCAGGTAGAAAGACAGTCCCTCGTCAAAATCATAGATCCCCTCCCCCATCATGGTCTGCAAAAGGTCCACGATGACGAAGGGGGAATGGTGATGTGCGGCAAAGATTTCAAACGCGCGTTCGGCCGGTAAATTTCTTGTGGTGAGTTGAGTAAAGTTATTCACCAGAAAGCGAATGAAATCTTCCCCCATATCCGGAAAATTCACCAAACTGGCGCCACGGTAAAAAGCGGCCCGTTGGTTGCGGAAGATTTTATTCAACCGGTCCTGAGAGGAGCCCGTGAACACAGCTCTGACTTTTTTCTTATTGCTGTCGAGAAAAGTTCTCAGCGTAGCTATCAGCTCTTCGTAACCGGGGTCCGTCGCCAGATGCTGGATTTCGTCGAACATCAACAGCAGCCCGCCTTTCGGCGCAATAAGCAGATCCAGTGCTTCACTCGCAATCTCCGGATGCTGCTCCGCACTGGCGGTGCTTTTGGCTTGAAAGACGCCGAGTTTGATCGTGAACTCCTTTTTCCATTTGCGCAGCAATCGCGGTGAGTCCGCTTCCAGGGCCCGGCGCACGCCCTGGGTGATGCAATACACCGGGTCGCTTTTTCTTTCCCAAAAATTGATATAAGCCGTCCTGAGACCTCTGGCTCTGGCGCAGGGCTGCAGATCTTCGGTTAAAAACTCCGTTTTGCCCTTTCGCCTTTCGGCGAAAATGGCAATGCTGTTGAGGCCGGCCTCAAGCTGTTGCAGATAGGCCTGGGCTAAATCGGTGCGCGGAAAATGCCATCTGGAAGGTCTATTCATCGCCATTCATGTAAATTTGGTGAATTCATCAAATTTACATGAATGGCGATGAATAGGCAATATCCAATCCGTTTGGCTCTGGGGTAACGGCCTCTAC
>JARROD010000039.1:0-41182 GCA_037384225.1 Exilibacterium sp. | reverse complement strand
AATCAATTTTCCGCCCGCGGTCACGATTTTGCACAGATACTGCTCGCTTCCCTGCTGACACACCCCCATGACGCCGCCAGCGGCTATTATCGCTCCCGCCCCTTTGTATTGGCTTCGGGTCTGGATTTGGAGGATGCCATAGCCGCCCCCATGGCCAAGTCAGGAAGCTACAGCGACGGGCGCGATATAGGTGTGGTGTGCAACTATCCCAATGTAAAACGCAACGGAGCCATGATGTTTCCCGTATGTGGCGGCGTCGGCGCCCAATACTCCCCCATCGCCGGTTGGGCGCAAGCCATCACTTATCATCGCAATGTTCTCAACGACCCCAGCTACAACGGTGCCATAGGTGTATCAATGGGCGGAGACGCCTCCATGTCCACAAGCGGCTTCTGGTCCGCGCTGAACATTTCCACCACCAACAGGCTCCCGCACCTGTTTTATATCGAGGACAACGGCTACGGTATTTCCGTACCTCAGACCGTGCAGACACCTGGAGGTGACCAGGTCGCTAACCTGGCCGCCTACAAAAATCTGAAAATTATCGACGGCGACGGCGCCGACCCTCTGACGGCACCCCATTTAATTAAAAAAGCCGTCGAATATACCCGCCGCGGAGAAGGCCCCTGCCTGCTACACCTGCGTGTACCCCGCCTGTGCGGCCACACATTTCAGGACACCCAGACCTATAAGCCGGAGAACTTGATCGCTGAAGAGGAGCGCCGGGATCCACTGCCAAAACTGCGCGACTACCTCGCCAACAACGGTATTGTGGACTTGGAACAATGGCAAGAAATCCAGCGACAGGCTGAACAGGATGTGGCCCGGGCGGTGGAAAAAGCCGCGGGCAAAGCCGAGCCCGACGCGCAAACGCTGACCCGTTACGTCTACTCTGAGAGGCACGCCGACGGCACACCGGATCTGCAGTTGCGCGGCGGCCTGGCCGCCGACGGCCACCGGTTTCCAACAGCCACTGAAAATCCCACCCCCCAGGGTCCACGGCTGAATATGCTGACGGCGATTCGCAGGACGCTGGATTATGAAATGGAAACCAATCCTAAAGTACTGGTTTTCGGGGAAGATGTGGGACCGAAGGGCGGCGTTCACGCCGCCACGCTAGGGCTGACGGAAAAATACGGCGCCTCCCGCGTTTTCGATACCAGCCTGTCGGAGGAGGGTATTATCGGCCGCTCAGTTGGCATGGCGCTGGCGGGGCTGATGCCGGTGCCGGAAATTCAGTTCCGCAAATACGCCGAACCCGCCGCAGAACAGTTATCCGACACTGGTATTATGCGCTGGCGCACCCACAACCGTTTCGCTGCCCCTATGGTAGTAAGAATTCCGGGTGGCTTTGCCCGCCGCGGTGACCCCTGGCATTCCACCACTGATGAAGTGGAATGGGCCCATAAAGTGGGCTGGCAAGTGGCCATTCCCTCCAATGCTGAAGATGCTGTTGGCCTGCTGCGCTACGCGTTGCGCGATAACAATCCCAGTATCTTTTTTGAACATCGAGCCCTGCTAGACAATATCTGGGCCCGCCGTCCTTATCCCGGTGATGACTTTGTGGTGCCCTTCGGTAAAGCCAAGATCCTGCGTGCGGGAACTAAGCTAACTGTCGTCTCCTGGGGCGCCATGGTGGAACGCTGCGAAGCGGCCTCAGGCAGTTTCGGCGACACCGACATCGAAATTATAGATCTGCGCACGATTCAACCCTGGGATAAGGACTGTGTGCTGGCGTCGGTTAAAAAAACCGGGCGCTGCCTGATTGTGCATGAAGATAACAAAACAGCCGGCTTCGGCGCTGAAATCGCGGCAGTACTGGCCAGAGACGCTTTTTTCGATCTCGACGCCCCCATTGAGCGTCTGGCTGTGCCCGATATTCCCAGTCCCCACAACATTCATTTGCTGGACCGCGCGCTTCCGTCGACACAAAGCATCGGCGCCGCCATAACAGATTTACTCGAGTGTTAGAGATCAGCCCATGAACCATCTAATCGATATCACGCTTTCCGAGCAACAGCGCGAGGGAACCCAGGCCATCCTGCAACAATGGCTGGTGGCAGTCGGCGATAAGGTGAAAGCGGACGATCCAATCGCGGAATTGGAAACCGACAAGGTAACCATGGAAGTCTGCGCGCCCAAAGCTGGCGTTATCAAAGAACTGTTAATTGCTACCGGCGACGCAGTAACCCCTGACGCGGTATTGGGACGCCTTGACACCCACCAGACAGAGGCCGATATAGGTATCCCCCGCAAAAGAGATGCCCAACAACCACCCTGCGCCAGGCACCTGGTCGGCCCCGCTGTGCGGCGGTTATTGCGCCAGCACAACCTCGATATAGGGCTAATCGACGGCAGCGGCCGCGACGGTCGGGTCACCCGCAACGATGTCCTGTCTTATCTGCAAAATACGCCGGCAGACACAAAACCAGAAAAGCCTTCTCCCGCGACGAATCCCGGGTCAACACCGAGCCATCGCGTCGAGCATACGTCAATGCGCAGGCATATCGCCAAGCATATGGTGGAAAGTCTGCTGCATACGTCTCCCCACGTCACCAGCGTCTTTGAAATGGATATGACTAACGTTATCGAGCATCGGCGCTGGCATAAAAAAGAATTTCTGGAACAGGGCGTTAACCTGACATTTACAGCCTATTTTCTCGCCGCAGCCGCACTTGCCATTAAAGCCGTGCCGGAGGTCAACGCCCGCTTTCACGAGGATGCACTGGAGATTTTCGATACTGTCAATATCGGTGTGGGGACAGCTCTTGACGACCAGGGGTTAGTAGTACCGGTTATTACACAGGTACAGCAAAAGAATTTATTGCAAATTGCTGAAGCCCTGCAGACGCAGACTAATAAAGCAAGAGAGGGAAAGCTGGTTGCAGCGGATATGAAAAACGGTACTTTTACCCTCTCTAATCACGGCGTTAGCGGCAGCTTATTGGCGTCCCCCATTGTTATCAATCAACCTCAAGTTGCCATTTTGGGTATAGGCAAACTGGAAAAACGCGCTGTCGTGGTGGAGACCCCCCATCGGGAATCAATCGAAATCAGACCCAGATGCTACGTTACCTTAACAATTGATCACCGCGCTCTGGATGGGTTTCAAGCCAATAAATTCTTAAGCATTTTTGTTAATACCTTAGAATGCTGGGGCCAATAAAAATGCCTTTTGCAGGTATTTTACAGGCTTATATATAACTAAATATAATATACAAATAAAATTAAGCTCTTAGGATCAGCAAGAGATCGCCTATTTGTTGATCCATACGCTTAAAATTTACACTTTCCTTATAATAATTAATTATTTTCTTTGCGATAGTCCTCATATATTCAAGTAAAAATACCATTACAGTTCTTCAGTCACACTTTAATGTAAGCGCTAACTTACCCCCATGCTCAATGACTGCAGGCCATTTAATAATTTACAAAATAAGTGTCTGTTCAGCATTACAGCAGAAGGAACTATCTATAAAATATTTATCTAAATAACCTCTTTATCATACCTGCTAATAGCGTCAATATGATCCATACTTCTGTCCTAGAAGACAGGTTCGGCATGGTGGATACAAACGTGAAAAACAAGCAACAAACCGCGACCCTGAGAACTCAAAATCACCGGCAAAAAACCTGCACGTTGGCGTTTTGTGTCCTGTTAGTCGCCACTTGCTCCAGACTGTACGCTGAAACCACCGTGACGGTGGAAGACACTGATTTTTTTATCCCGGATGATCTGCACTTCTACAATCCGCTGAAACATTCCGATGGCACCCGGAAAATAGCCCATAAGCCCAATGCAACCGGGATGGACAACGACGCCCTGACCGAAGCCGCCGAATATTTCCGCAACAACGATATGAACGCTGCCCAACGCGCCTTGAATTATCGTTGGCTGCGCCGCGAACACGATGACATGGATCTTGACCTCGGCGGAAAGGTGCTTTCCAAAATCTTTAAAATGGGATTTAAAACCTATTGGAGAAATACCCATAAAGATTTTGAGTCAGAGTTGAATGACGATGATATTCACGGTTCGTTATCAGAAGAAATGAGCTATGGCCTGCGTGTGTCAGGACATAAACTGAAGTTCTCCTTCGAATACGAGTTTTAATACCTCTCTTTCCCCGTGCCACAAATAAGCGCTGACCCGTCTATAGCGGCGGAAGAAGCCTGCCCCACCGATACCTGTTAATATATCGCCCGACTCAAAACGAACCTTAAAGACATGAACAATCCCAATGACTACCCCGCCGCCAGACCACTGCGAAGACTGGCGGCCCTCTTTTACGACAGCCTGCTGGTCGCGGCCATAAGTATAGTCTACGGTGCCGCGGCAGTGGCACTAAGGGTATTATTGTTAGCGGGAACGGCAATTGAAGAAATTGAAGCAGGTAGCCCGGCAGTGGGGGGGATCTGGTTTCAGTGTGGCTGGCTGGTGACAATAGTGATTTTTTTCAGTTACTTCTGGCACCGGGGAGGCCAAACACTGGGTATGAAAGCCTGGCGGCTGCGCCTAACTTCGGCCGACCCGTCGCTTGCCAATCCTGCCTGGTCACAGTGCCTGCTACGCTGCCTGGTGGGTCCAATTTCACTGCTCTGCGCCGGCATAGGCTATCTGTGGTGTTATATCGATAAAAACGGCCGCAGTCTGCACGATCGTTTGACTAAAACACAGGTTATCGTATTACCTAAATCCAGTTAAGGGACGTGCACGAAATAACGTCCGCCCACCTACCGGTTATCTATTTCTCAACATCAAGGTACCGACGACCAGACAGGCTACTATCGGAATCAACACTGCAAGTAACGGTGAAAAACCGAATACCAGACTCGAAGGTCCCAATAACCCCTGGCAGATATCAAATGCGCTGCCGATAACAATACCGGTAAAAATACGAAACCCCATGGTAACCTGGCGCAAGGGCCCGAAAATAAATGAAATTCCAATCAGGACCAGACTCAACACCGCTAGTGGTCGCAACACTTTCTGCCAGAAAGCCAGCCAGTACTCATCACTTTCCCAACCTTGATCGACCAGATAACTGGCATAGGAATACAGACTCCTGATAGACAGCGCATCGGGGCTGAGCACCAGCACGTTTAACAAACCCGGAGAAATCTGCGTGAGCCAGCGGCGGGTCGAAAACTGCCAGCGCCGCACCTCATCGCTGCCACCGGAAAACTCGGTTATCTGACCCTGCTCCTCCAGCCAATAGCTGTCACGACTTTCTGTAGCCCCCTGGTAGGTCGCGCGTTCAATAAAGCTGGAGGACAATAACTGGCCCTGTTGGTCGAAATGGTAGCGGGTTATACCGTATAAGACCCCGTTTGGCAGCACTGCGTTAAAATGCATGAATTCATTGCCTTCACGGCTCCACAACCCCCGCCGAGACTGTAAAGCCTTTTTTTCCCCCTGTGCCAGCGCCCGCCGGCTTTCAGCCAACTGATCGGTCACCGGTGTGACATACTCCCCCAGTAACACCCCAGCAATAATAAACATCAGTACCGGCTTGGTGACAAACCAACTTATCCGCGCAACGGACACGCCGGCGGAACGCATTACCACTAGCTCACTGGAACTTGCCAGTGATCCCAGTCCGAACAGGCAGCCGACAAGGGCGGAGAGAGGAACCCATTCGTAGATGCGACTGGGAACGGTCAAGGCCACGTATTTAAGCGCTTCGAAGAAGGTGTAGTCACCTTTCAATTCTCCCACTTGTTCGACGACGGCGGAAATCATGTCCAGAGACAGCAACACAAACAACGCAGCGCTGACCGAGCCAAAAATAGTCGCGCCGATATAGCGGTTAAGTCTACGCACGATTTAATTGCCCCCGCCTGTAACACCCGAATGGGGGCGGTGAAAAAGCCGCCTGGCAATAAAATCCCAGCTGAGCAATAGCAGGGCTACCCCCAGAAACGGCAGGTGCACGGCCCACATCCCCAAAACCGGTAAGTCTCCATCCTTGACTTTATCCCGTGCAGCGTTGAGAGCCACGACGTAAACAATATAATACAGCACTGCCGGCAATAATTTGGCGTAACGCCCCTGGCGTGGATTGGTTTTACTCAGCGGAACTGCAACCAGCACCACCACTAAAACAATGACTGGCATGGATAAACGCCAATGCAGAGTGGCCTGATGAACGGGTGCATCTGACTTTAACAATGCCACCGTGGGCACAGCATCGGATTCGGTGCGCCGGTCGATATCCTTGGTTTCTTCAAGACGTTGAGCATACTCCTTAAACCGGGTTACGCGATAGTCTGCGTTGCCGGGGCGCCCCTGGTAGCGGTAGCCGTCTTCAAGCACCAGATAGCGTTGACCGGTCTTTCTGTCGGTGGTTTGCCGCCCGGACCTGGCCATGATGACCGCAAGATTATCACGCTCCCCATTAGCGTCTTCTTCCGCCATTTCCGCCATAAACACTTCAAGCATCTGCTGGCGGTCGGCGCTCAACCTTTCGGCATAGGTGACACTCTGACCGCCGCGCATCAACTGAAATCGCGCCGGTGTCAAACTTTCGAATTCTGTGCGTTGGCGTTGCAGATTAAAAATATCTTCCACCTTCTTCACGCTCAAGGGGCTGATATACAAACTTAACCCTGCAACCAGTAAAGCTACAGTGAAAGCGGGAATCAGTGTATACGCCAGCAACCGTTTCTGGCTCACACCACAGGCGAACAGCACCGTCATCTCACTTTCCGTGTAAAGGCGCCCATAAGCGAGCACCACGGAAATAATAAGGCTAAACGGCAGGATCAGCTCAAGAAAACTGGGCAGTCGATACCCCATAATGGCAAACAACACACCGGATGCAAGTTTGCCTGATGCCGCCTGCGCCAGATATTTGACAAAGCGGTTACTCATAGCGATCAGCAGCAATACGCTGGTGACAGCTACCACACTGATCATCACTTCGCGGGCAAGATATCGAAATACAATCACAATAAATTAAACAGACCTGTAAAAATAGGTCCGCCCCATTTAGTCCTGTTTAGGCATAGCGTAATATAAAGGCCTGCCATGCCTTCGCGTCTTATCTCGTCAAAAGCAGGGGGTAGGAAATTGACACAGTTTGAACACTGCAATTCCAACTCCTTTGCTATAGGTATAGTAAACGATAAAACCGCGGCATTATCCCGCAATATTCAAACTTTGTCTCGGGGAAGGCGTATCATTGTCCTCGAATAAAAACATTTCCTGGTGAGAGTGTATGGATTTGGAATACCAAGCAAAATCTTCCGATATAGCAAAGCAACGTACTGACTGCGCCGTAGTGGCAATATTCGAGAACGGGAATATTTCTGCCAGTGCACAAATACTGAACAATAACTGCGACAATATTGTTCGAGATTTAATCAAGCAGGAAGAACTGAGCGGCAAGCCCGGACAGGCATTGTGGTTATATCATCTGTCTGGTTGCCCCGCTTTACGTGTTTTATTACTCGGCTGCGGTGCTGAAAATGGCTGCACAGAAAACGATTTTCGAACCGCCCTGCAAAAAGCCGCCAGTGAAATAAAGGGCAGCAGCGCTAAAGATGCGACTTTGTATTTACACGAGGTCAAATTGCGCCGCCAATTGCAGAAAGGGCTGGATACCGGCCGGGGCATCGCCGCCGGCGTCGCTCTGGCCCGCGATCTCGGCAATCAACCCGGCAATGTCTGCACACCGACATTTCTCGGCAAAGAGGCAAAAAAGCTGGCCCGCAACCAAAGCAATTTCACAACCAAAGTACTGTCGGAAAAACAGCTGAAGGAACTGGGGATGAATGCGCTGTTATCCGTCTCTGCAGGCAGCGATGAACCGGCGCAACTGATCATTATGGAGTACAAGGGCGGCCGCAAAACCCAGGCACCCCATGTTCTGGTGGGCAAAGGCATAACCTTTGACAGTGGTGGAATCAGCCTCAAACCAGGTCTGGGCATGGATGAAATGAAATTCGATATGTGTGGCGCGGCCAGTGTTCTGGGTACGATGCAGGCACTACTACAGTTAAAAGCTGCTGTCAATGTGGTGGGTATAGTGGTCGCTTGCGAGAACATGCCAAGTGGAGGGGCAACCAAACCGGGCGATATCATAAAATCCATGTCGGGGCAAACCATAGAGGTCCTCAATACGGATGCGGAAGGACGCCTGGTGCTGTGCGACACTCTCACCTATGCGGAGCGCTTTAAACCCAAAACAGTGATCGATGTGGCCACACTTACGGGAGCCTGCGTGGTAGCACTGGGCAAGCACGCCAGCGGTTTGTACAGCAACCGGGAAGAACTGGCGCAACAGCTGCTTGAGTCAGGCAGGCAAGCGAGCGACAGGGCCTGGCATATGCCGCTATGGGACGAATACCACAAACAGTTGGATAGCAATTTTGCCGATATGGCCAATATCGGCGGACGCGATGCCGGCAGTGTAACAGCCGCCTGTTTTCTCTCCCGATTTGCCAAAAACTACCCTTGGGCACACCTCGATATCGCGGGCACGGCATGGCTTTCCGGGCCGCAGAAAGGTGCTACCGGCCGCCCGGTGCCCCTGTTGGTGCAATATCTGATAAACCAGAGCGGAAAATGACACAAATAGATTTCTACATCCTCCCCGACAGTTCGCTGGAGGCGCAACTGCATTTCGCCTGCCGCCTCACGGAAAAAGCACAGCGTCTCGGAAGAAAAGTGTATATCGCCACCGGCGATCGGCAACAATCAGAGCAGCTCGACGAGCTACTCTGGACCTTCCGCCCCGAATCATTTATTCCCCACGCTTGCCAGGAAAGTACTGACGACAGTGAAACAACTGAGGGAAAAACGAATAATATGGATGTATCGGTTTTAATTGGCCATACTAATAACGGTGGCAACCATCACGATTTGCTGATAAATCTTAGCCGAAAAGTTCCAGACTGTTTTAGTCGCTTTGAGCGCCTGTCGGAAATAGTGATTCAGGAACACAGTGTGCTGAGCAAAACCCGTGAGAATTATAAATTTTACCGGGACAGGGGGTACCCCATACGATCCCACGATTTGCGCACCCGCAACAGCAGATAGCCACGGCGCAGAAGTACTCATTCTGGAATAAGCTTTATGGCGGAGAACAAACGCAAAACCAAGAGTGCAATTTTGGGTGAACTGGAGTCAATTAAAGACCTTCTCCAAGACCGTGAAGATGCTCTGCCGAACAACGAGTGCGACGAACCTCCGATTCTGACCGACGAAATAAAGCCCAGTATTACGCCACAGAACATGCCGGAAAGCCCGCAAACCACACTACCTTCGCCGCCCACGTCCTCCCCCCGGCCGAACACGCCGCTGGCGGCGCAGAGGAGTCTGTTTCCCGCATTCACCGCCGGCAAAGACAACCCCCCGGGTGAGTCCGCCAAACATCAGGCGCAAAAAGCACAAACGCCCATAACAATGATTGAAAATCCCTTTCTTCCCAAACATATTCGAGACCGGCTGCACACCGACAAATCCCTGATCGATGAAATCAAGGATTCTCCGCCCTTTGCCGGCGTTGTACAGCCCAGCTACGCGCCCAGCACCCTTATTGACGAATTGATCGGAGAATTTATGCCCAAGATAGAAACGGAGCTGCGCCGGCGTCTGGAAAATCTGATACAATCCCCTCTAATATCCCCTTATCAAGCCTGCGACCCCCGCGGAGAAGAGGGGGAATCCCCCACGCCGACCCAGCCGTTTTCACCCAAAGACTAGTGGGTCTCCCCATGATGTTCCTTCAATGACCATTTCCGGGCCGCGGGCGAGCATTGTATAATCCGCTGCTTTGAAATCTAAGACACGCCCGCAAAATGCGATTGCATGCTAGCATGTAGCCGAACAGGCCTATTGGCAGACCTATTGGCAGACCTATTGGACAGGCCCTTTGAGAAAGTAACCCTAAAGCAGCAGAGATCCCAATGACCACAAGCAGTCAATCGGAACCAGACCAGTCTCTGGAAAAGACCTATCAGCCACAAGCCCTGGAATCCCATTGGTACCGTTTCTGGGAAGAAAAAGGCTATTTTGCCCCCAGCGGCACGGGCAAGCCCTTTTCGATTGTCATTCCGCCACCCAATGTCACCGGCAGCCTGCATATGGGCCACGGCTTCCAGGAAAGCATTATGGATGCGTTGATCCGCTATAACCGTATGCGGGGCAACAACACGCTGTGGCAAGTGGGAACGGACCACGCCGGTATCGCTACCCAGATGGTCGTGGAGCGACTGCTGGAAGCCGAAGGCAAGACCCGCCACGACCTGGGAAGGGAAGCCTTTATCGACAAAGTCTGGGAGTGGAAACAGCAATCCGGCGGCACTATCACCCGGCAACTGCGCCGCCTGGGAGCTTCCCCCGACTGGAGCCGGGAACGCTTTACCATGGATGATGGTTTCTACAAGGCGGTTCAGCAGGTATTTATCAGTCTCTACGAAGAAGGTCTTATTTACCGCGGCAAACGCCTGGTCAACTGGGATCCGAAACTGCACACAGCAATCTCGGATCTGGAGGTGATCAACGAAGAGGAGAACGGCCACCTCTGGCACTTCCACTACCCGCTGTCGGACGGCTCCGGACAGTTGACAATCGCCACCACCCGCCCCGAGACGCTGCTCGGTGACACCGCGGTTGCCGTTCATCCGGAGGACGAACGCTATCAGCATCTTATCGGCCGAAGTATCAAACTGCCGCTTACCGAACGGGAGATACCCATTATTGGCGACGATTATGTAGACCGGGAATTCGGCACCGGCTGCGTAAAAATCACCCCAGCGCACGATTTCAATGACTACGAAATGGGCCAGCGCCACAATCTGCCTCTAATCAATATTTTTGATAGCGACGCCAGGCTCAACGACAATGTCCCTGCCGCTTATCGCGGTATGGATCGATTCGCCGCGCGCAAACAGGTTGTCGCCGATTTGGACAACCTCGGGTTACTGGAAAAAGTTGAAGACCACAAGTTAAAAGTACCCCGCGGCGACCGTAGCGGAGTGGTTATCGAACCTTATTTGACCAACCAGTGGTATGTAAAAACCAAACCGCTGGCCGAAACGGCCATCGCCGCAGTCGCCGACGGCCAAATCAGGTTTGTACCCGAACAATACGCCAATATGTATTTCTCCTGGATGCGCGACATTCAGGACTGGTGTATTTCCAGACAATTGTGGTGGGGTCACCGCATTCCCGCCTGGTACGACAATCAGGGGCAAGTATACGTAGGCCGAAACGAGCAGGAGGTACGGGAAAAGTATAATCTCGACGCCCAACTGCCGCTGAAACAGGACGACGATGTTCTCGACACTTGGTTTTCCTCCGCCCTGTGGACCTTCGGCACCCTCGGCTGGCCCGAAGAAACCGAAGCCCTGAAAACCTTCCACCCCACCAGCGTATTGGTAACGGGGTTTGACATTATCTTTTTCTGGGTGGCCCGGATGATCATGCTGACACTGCATTTTCGCCGCCAGGTACCTTTCCACACCGTGTATGTACACGGCCTGGTGCGGGACGGTCACGGCCAGAAGATGTCAAAATCCAAGGGTAATGTACTCGACCCCATCGACCTGATCGACGGTATCGATTTGAAGTCGCTGGTGCAAAAACGCACCTCTGGCCTGATGCAGGCGCACTTGAAACAAAAGATTGAACAACAGACCCGCAAGGAGTTTCCCCAGGGATTGGCGGCTTACGGAACCGACGCACTGCGCTTTACCTATTATTCTCTGGCGTCGCGGGGCCGGGATATCAAATTCGATGTGGGCCGTATCGAAGGGTTTCGCAACTTCTGCAATAAAATCTGGAATGCCGCCCGCTATGTGCTGATGAACTGTGAAGGACAGGACTGCGGCCAGGACGGTAGTGAAGATTATGCATTGTCGCTGGCCGACCGCTGGATTATTTCCCGATTGCAGGAAGCGGAGCAGGCGGTGGGCGAAGGGATTGAATCCTATCGCTTTGACCTCGCCAGCCAGGCCCTGCATGAGTTTTTCTGGAACAGCTACTGCGACTGGTACCTGGAGTTGTGCAAGCCGGTGCTGGGCGCTGACGACGCCAGCGCCGCACAGAAAAAAGGCACTCGCCGCACGCTGATTCGGGTGTTGGAAACCACTCTGCGACTGGCCCATCCGTTGATGCCTTTCATTACTGAAGAGATCTGGCAGCGGGTGAAGTCGCTCGCCGGCGAGGAAGGTGAATCCATAATGCTGGCCAGCTATCCGCAGGCCGACCCTAATAAAATCGACACCGGGGCAGTGGCGGACCTGGAGTGGGTCAAGGGTGTTGTCACGGGCGTACGCAATATTCGTGGTGAGATGAATATCTCCCCGGGCAAAGCCCTGCCGGCGTTGTTTCGCAACGGTTCAGAGGAGGATAGACAACGCCTGCGCGATAACCGCCAGTTTCTCACCCGGCTGGCGAGTCTGGAGTCTATTACCTGGCTGGAATCCGCTGAAGAAGCGCCGATGTCAGCCACCAGTCTGGTGGGCGATATGGAAATTCTCGTCCCTATGGCGGGGGTTATAGACAAGGACGCAGAAACCGCGCGACTGGGTAAGGAGATCGATAAGCTGAAGAAAGATTTGGGGCGGGTTGAAGGTAAACTCAACAATCCCAGCTTTGTTGATAAGGCACCCGGTGCGGTGGTGGAGAAGGAAAAGGCTAAAATGGTGGATATGCGGGGGGCTTTGAGTAAGCTGGAAGAACAGCTGGGAAAAATTAATGCCCTGTGAGGTGTGTTCGGGTCAGCTACTTCCGGATCGCCGCCGGATCGAAGGCCCTGTCTTCTCTCAAGGGTTATCCATTAGTTATACATTTTAGGCTGCCCGGGGATTGTTAAACGTGCCAATAGCCGGGCCAGGGGGGTAAGCGGATCGGGCTTTAACCGGTCCGTAGGACCTTCTGTGAATCGGTGTAACACCCAGTTGCTGTAACGCCTGTAGATGGGTTTTGGTCGGGTAACCTTTGTGTCCGGCAAACCCATAGCCCGGGTACTGCACGTCGAAGTCCACCATTTCCCGGTCTCGGGTTACTTTCGCCAGAATCGATGCAGCGCTGATCGCCGCTACCCGGCTGTCGCCCTTGACGACAGCTTCTGCGGCATAATCCCAGCGCGGTATCTTGTTACCGTCCACCCAAACATGCTGAGGCCGTATAGCCAGGCCGTCCACCGCTCTTTTCATCGCCAGCAGGCTCGCCTGAAGTATATTAAGACGGTCGATCTCCGCCACTGATGCCCGGGCGATGTACCAGCATTTGGCTTTGCTTTTAATGTCTTCGAACAGACTTTCGCGACGTTTTTCACTGAGCTTTTTCGAGTCGTTCAGTCCCTCGATGGGGTTATCCGGGTCGAGAATAACCGCGGCCGTTACCACATCTCCGGCGAGGGGACCGCGACCGACTTCGTCGACACCCGCTCCCAGGTCGCCTTGATAACAACTGATAAACGGGTCTAGCACTGCGTCCTCCCAATGAGTTCGAGTACTGCTTGCGCCGCTGTTTCACTGGCGTTGCAGCGCAGTTGTCGATGAATGTCGAGAAATTTTTGTTGTAGATCGGCCACTTCGGTGCCGGTATCCAGGTAGCGCATTAGTGCCTGCCCCAGGTTCTCAGGCGTGGCTTCGTCCTGTAGAATTTCCGCCACTAGCCGGCGCCCGGCAAGTACATTCGGCAATGCCACATAAGGGGATTTAAGCAGCCGCGATGCTATCGCATATGATAACCAGGCCATTTTGTAGGCGACCACCATTGGGCGTTTCAATAACAGTGCTTCCAAGGTGGTTGTTCCCGAGGCCATGAGTACGGCGTCTGAGGCTTCCATAACCAGATGCGACTGGCCATCGATCAAGCGTAGGGGCAACTCGGAAAACGCACTCAATTGCATTTTCAGTTGTTCGCGCCGTTGCGGGTTGGCCGCGGGAATTATAAACTCCAGACGCGGATCCCTCTCCAGGCACCAGCGGGCTGTCTGTAAAAAAACACCGCCCAGTAACCTGACTTCGCCGCCCCGACTTCCCGGCATCAGCGCCACCAGCTTTGCATCGCGGTCGACACCGAGTTTTTCCCGCGCCCGGCTCGGGTCCGGTTGCAGAGGCAGTTGGTCAGCCAGCGGGTGGCCGACAAAGGCGACCGGTACTCGATGGCGGCGGTAAAATTCAGCTTCAAAAGGAAACAACGTCAGCACCAGGTCAACGGCTTTGGCTATTTTGAATATCCGTTTCTGCCGCCAGGCCCATATCGAGGGGCTGACATAGTGAACAGTGGGGATGCCCGCCGTTTTTAGTTTCTGCTCCAGTGCGAGATTAAACTCCGGAGAGTCAATGCCAATAAATACGTCGGGGCGCCGGTCACTGAAGTGCCGCCCCAGATGGCGGCGGATGGCGAGCAGCTGCGGCAGGCGTTTCAAGGGTTCCCAAAAACCCATCACCGCCAGATTTTCCTGGGGGAACAGTGAGTGAAAGCCGAGCGCCAACATTCGCGGCCCCCCCACACCTTCAAATTGGACAGAGGGAAAACGCTTTAAAATAGCGGCCATCAATCCGGCACCGAGGATGTCCCCTGAGTCCTCTCCGACTACCATGCCTATTCGCAAGGGAAGCTCCCCAGTTTATCCGATAGTTTTGAACGATGCGATTTTCAGCGGACAATGCCCCGTGCCGAGGACTTCAGCGAATCGATCAGCGCCAGGATAGGTTCGCAGTTGCGCGATAAAACCTGTAATTCATTGATGGCTTCGTCAACCGTGAGACCACGACGGTAAACCAGTTTAAACGCTTTACTCAGCGTTGCGATCTGCTCTTTGTCAAAACCGCGGCGGCGCAATCCTTCAACGTTGATATTCTTGGCACCGGCCGGGTTGCCGTTGACCATAACGTAGGCGGGAACATCCTTGCCAATCACACTGCCCATTCCGGTAAAACAGTGAGAGCCGATGGTGCAGTATTGGTGAACCAGGGTATAGCCGCCCAGAATGGCCCAGTCACCGATGTTCACATGGCCCGCCAACGCCGTATTGTTGACTAGAATGCAGTGGTTGCCGATTGTACTATCGTGGCCGATATGGGCGTAGGCCATCACCAGGTTGTGATCGCCGATCAACGTTTCACTGCGATCCTGAACGGTACCGCGATGAATAGTAACTCCTTCACGGATAACATTATTGTCGCCAATAACAAGTCGTGTTGGCTCGCCCTGATACTTTTGATCCGTGGTGTCCTCTCCCACCGTAGAAAACTGATAAATACGGTTTTCTCTGCCAATTTGAGTGGGGCCTTTAACGATGACGTGGGAATGAATGACCGTTCCCTCGCCAATTTCCACATCGGGACCAATAATAGACCAGGGACCGATTTCAACACCTTCCGCAAGTTTGGCTGAGGGGTCGATGATAGCACGGGGATCAATCAAAACGTTTGTCTCTATTTTTGCATAGGTATTCAGGTAAGTGATATCAGAAACGGGAGGAGTTTACACCCGACGGTCGGCGCATATAATAATGGCGGCGGCCACCAGTTCGCTTTCCACTGTAGCTTCACAGTCAAATTTCCATATACCGCGTTTTTCAGAAACAACTTTCGCCACCAGCTGTAACTGGTCACCCGGTATCACCTGCCGTCGGAATCTGACTTTATCGGCGCCGGCTAACAGGTAGATGGAGCCATCCTGCGGTTTTTTCCCCAGCGTTTTAAACCCCAGTATTCCCGCCGCTTGCGCCATGGCTTCGACAATCATTACCCCCGGAAAAATCGGTGACTGGGGAAAATGACCATTAAACACCGCTTCATTAACCGAGATATTTTTGTAAGCGACGATCGATTCGCCCTTGTTCAATTCAATTACGCGATCCACCAATAGAAACGGATAGCGGTGCGGTAAATACTCACGAATTTCATTTACATCCATCATGGACAATGACCCCTAAATACTAAACGTAAAAATTATACCACTCTACAAACTTAAACGTTTTTTCAGGGATATAAGCTCCTTCGAACCGTTTAAATTTAAATTGTATTACTTATTGTATACCCAAAGCGTGTGAGATTTCGGTATAGAAGGCTGTAAATTTGAACAATTGACTGGAAATGAATCGCTCTCTAAACCGATATTAGCTACTGTTTTGCTTTATTTTCCAACCGTTTCAACCTTGCCGCCATTTCGTCCAACTGATTAAAGCGCACGGCATTCTTACGCCATACTCCGGTACGGGTCAAGGGTGTGCCCGATGAATAAGAGCCGGGCATCGCAATGGACTTGGTTACCAGGGTTCTGGCCGTGATAAGTACACCATCGGCAATATCCAGGTGACCGATAATGCCAACGCCACCGGCAATGGTGCAGTCCGCGCCGATGGCGGTGCTTCCGGCAATCGCGGCGCAACCGGCTACCGCCGTATTGGCCCCGATTTTTACATTGTGGGCAACTTGCACATGGTTATCGATGATAACCCCATCGGCAATCACTGTATTTTCCAGGGCGCCCCGGTCAATCGTAGTGCAGGCACCAACTTCAACGCGATTACCGATTACCACGCCCCCCAGTTGATAAACTTTGACCCAGCCCTCGGAACCTCGCGCAAAACCGAAACCATCCGCACCTATCACCACACCGCTGTGAAAAACACACTGGCTGCCGATACTGACGCCGTGGTATACCGATACATGAGGAGCAAACCGGCAGTGATCGCCAATCGCCGAATCTTTGCCGATAAAACAACCGGCACCGACCTCGCAATGCTCCCCTATTCGGACCCCGGCTTCGATAACCACATGGGGACCAATCGCCGCGGTTGCGCTAATTGTAGCAGTCTCGTCAATGACTGCACTCGGATGAATGCCGACAGGCAGATCTTCACGGGTGTCGAACAGACGGGTCAGTTCAGCAAATCCCAGGTAGGGAGAGTGGTGAATGAGCTTGTTTCCGGTGTAATCAGCGGCGACATCCGGGTGGATAATCACCGCTGCGGCCCGCGTCGCTGGCAAGTATTTACGATAGACAGGATTGGCAAGAAATGAAAGCTGCCCAGGTTGCGCATCCTGTAATGTGGCAAGACTGGTTATTTTACAGTCTGCACTTCCTTTCAGTTGAGCCCCAATCCTGTCAGCCAGTTCCCCAAGGCGATATACCCGCTGCTCTGCGTTGGCCATAAATCGCAATTACTTAGCTTTGTTCAGCTTCTCGGTAATTTTAGTCGTAATATCGAGGTCGGGATTGACATAAAAAGCCACTTTGCTGTGCAGTAACAGATCGATACCTTCAGAGGTAATGACTTCATTAATGGCCGTTTTTACTTTAGGAGACAACTCTTGAACAATACGCTGAACAGCCGCACTTTCTTCGGCTTGCAGCTTTTTTACGATCAACTGTAGGTCGGCGTTTTTGTATTCCATTTTTTTGCGATGGGAGGCGACCTGTTCAGAGGACCAGGTCATTCCATTGGTTTCTGCCTCTTTGTTAAGGCTTTGCAAATCCGATTTCAAACCTTCAAATTTGGCGCGCATACTGGAGAATTCTGGGTCTTTTTGTAAGTCCGTCAGACGTTTTTTCGCAAAGTCAGTATTCAGAATGGCCGCCTGAGAATCAAATACCGCCACCTTTCCCGCTGCAAACGCGAGATTGGCAACCAACACCGCAGCCACCACAAAAATCGTTCTAATCAAATGCACTTTTCTCTCTCCACTTGTTTTATTTTCCAGCCATTAGCCGTTACAGCCTGTTTAAAAACTGGACCCCAAAGAAAACTGGAACACTTCCGTATCATCTTCTTCGTTTTCTTTAATCGCTTTCGCCACACTGAATGTCAGAGGTCCAAAACCTGTAATCCAGGTTACCCCTATACCCACAGAGGCGCTCAATCGGTTAAAGTCGACATCAAAGCAATTCTTTTGCAAGGCCCCACAGTTTGTGTCAAAAACATTGCCCGCATCAATAAAAAACGCCGATTGGATCGAACGCTGATCCTTGATAAACGGCAGCGGAAAAAGAATTTCCGCGCTGCCCTCGATCAGCACATTGCCGCCAAACGGGTCATCGTCGTCACCGCGAATCCGGGCGAGCAGTTTACCAGGAGTACAGGTCAGGTTGGGCGAAATTCTACCAGCAGTGTCCGGGTCGTCGCAGAGAACGTAGAGAAATCTGTCTGAGATATCGTCGCCATCTGTATCCAATCTCGCCAGAAAGTACTCCTGGGCCGGAGAACTCAAGGGGCCCAGGGTATTGCGTTTGAATCCGCGCACGGAACCAAATCCGCCGGCGTAAAAATGCTCAAAAAACGGCAGCTCCGAAGTACTTCCGTAAGACTTTGCCCAACCCAGCTCCGTGCGCAAGCGCAGGGTCAGGTTTCTGGTCAGGGGAAAATAACGCTGGCCAGTGTAGGTGAGTTTATAATACTCGAGATCACCGCCGGGCAGCGCCACCTCCATCGACAAACGTTGCGAAGAACCGCGGGTTGGCAAAATGCCGCGGTTTAAGGTTGCCTGCGCCCAAGACAGGGTAAAGGAGTAACTATCAAACGTGTCGCCGTTGACATCGACAAAACCCTGTGGGGTGTCGAGCACTACATCGCCGACGGGATCAAAATCGGTAAAATCCGGCAGCGGTTCCTCATTCAGGTTCAGGAACTCACTCTGAGTGATAAACTGATTATCGAGAGACTCGAACAGGCGCGGACTGCCGATAATTTCCTGCACGGCAAATGCTCCCGTTTCGATTGCGATGTTGCTATATCCAAAACTGAACCCCAGGCGCTGTGTTTCTGAAATTGGGTAGCCAAAATTGACACTGGCACCATAGGAGTCGGTCGTATAGCGGGATACATTGACCTCTTCAAAATCCCTTTCCCGAAAGAAAACATTAAATCCACGGCTGACGCCATCGGGCGTAAAATAGGGATCAGTGTAAGAAAAGCTGTAAACCGTTTGGAAGCTGCTGTTACTTACCGAAAAGGCCACTTGTTTGCCGGTGCCGAACCAGTTGTTCTGCTTGACGTTGGCCCCCAGCACAACACCGGAACCCTGGGAATAGCCCAGGCTGGCACCGATGGTACCGGAGGGTTGTTCTTCCACGGAGTATTCCACATCCACCAGGTCGGACGCCCCGGCCACAGGCTCAGTTTCCACATTGACTTCTTTAAAAAAGCCTAAACGTTCCAGGCGCACTTTGGATTGATCTATCTTCGCCGTGGAGGCGGAAGAGGCTTCCATCTGCCGCATCTCCCGGCGCAATACCTCATCAGCGGTTTTGGTATTGCCGCGGAATTCAATACGCCTGACATAAGCGCGCTGCCCCGGGTCGATAAAGAATGTCACTTTTACCGTATTGTCTTCTTCATTGAGTTCAGGAATTCCCCTCACTTCGGCAAAGGTATAACCCTCATTACCCAGGCGCCGGGTGACATAATCCGATGTCGTGGTCATCAATACCTGGGAAAATGTCTGCCCTTCCTGCAGCAAAACCAGCCTGCGAATTTGCTCCTCGGGCACAATGGGGTCGCCGGCCAGATCGACCGAACTCACTTTAAAAATATCACCCTCATTGATATTGACAGTGATATACACCGACTCCTTGTCGGGACTCAATGACACCTGAGTCGAGTTGATACTGAACTTGAGGTAACCGCGATCGAGGTAGAAAGATTCGAGGCGCTCCAAGTCGCCGGATAGTTTCTCTTTGGAGTATTTGTCGTTATTGTTCAACCAGGACAGTATCCCGGTACTTTTCAGTTCGAATAAATCCCGCAGCTCTTGATCACTGAAAACCGTATTGCCGACGACATTGATGTGTTTAATGGCAGCAACCTGCCCTTCGTCCACATTGATTTTCAGTCTCACCTGATTACGCGGCAGTTCTTCCACTTCGGTTTTCACCGTGGCCCCGTAGCGCCCCTGCGCGACATACTGTCGCTGCAGTTCCTGGGTGAGGCCTTCCAGCGTTGCGCGCTTGAATATCTGCCCTTCCGACAAGCCGTTGTCCCGCAGACCTTTCATCAAATCCTCGGTCTTGATGGCTTTGTTCCCATCCATGGTGATTTCACTGATCGCCGGGCGCTCCTTCACTGCAATAATAAGCACCGCGCCCTCTCGGGCAATTTGAATATCGGCAAAATAACCCGTGTGAAACAGTGCCCGGGTGGCCTGCTGAATACCGACACTGTCCAATTCATCACCGATCCGCACAGGCAAAGCAGCAAAAACCGTTCCAGCGGAAACACGCTGCAAACCCTGAACCCGAATGTCATTGACTCTGAAGCTTTGTGCGAAGACCGCCAGGGGCAATGCCAGAATAACCAGAAAGAAACCAAAACGCTTCATATCATAAGACTTAGAGTATTAGTTTTATTTATTAATCTTGTACGAAACAACTTACGAAACAACTTACAATATAACTACAGTCGCACCAGATCGTTATACAAGGCCAAAGCCATCACACCCACGATAACAAACAACCCCATTTGGTAACCGAGCATCTGAAGCCGATCGGACACCGGGCTCCCTTTAACGGTTTCAACCATGTAATAAAGTAGGTGACCA
The DNA here is from genome assembly GCA_037384225.1 of Exilibacterium sp. Taxonomy (GTDB): domain Bacteria; phylum Pseudomonadota; class Gammaproteobacteria; order Pseudomonadales; family Cellvibrionaceae; genus JARROD01. The sequence goes on along the minus strand of JARROD010000039.1, from coordinate 20,674 downwards.
CCATCCAATACGGGAATCGGCAGCAAATTAAACACGCCGAGACTTACGCTCAACAAGGCAAGAAATCCGATGTAATTCATCCAGCCGGCCTTTGCTGAAGCGCCCGCCACTTTAGCAATGGTAATGGGTCCGCTCAAGTTTTTCGTCGATATTTGGCCAAGAATCAGTTTTTTTACTGACACCAGAACAAAGTGTGAAGTTTCCCAGGTTTTGTCCACAGCGCCAATAAATGCCCCGATCAGGCTGTAGTCGTACTCGCGCAACATCTCCTCGGGCCACTCGGGAATGACGGGAGAAACGCCTACTCGGCCGAAAGGTTCGCCATTATCTCCCATTACCTCTTTCGGTGTCAGCTCGACCGCCAGCGTCTGGCCTTCGCGTTCGATCGCCAGTTGCATGGCCTGCCCGGGACGGGCGCGAACATAATCCACCCATTGAGGCCAGTCCTGCATGGGTACGCCGTCGGCGCTCAATACCCGGTCTCCGCTGTGCAGACCGGCGGCAGCGGCGGGACTTCCCTCAACCACCTGGTCTAAAACCACTTCTATTTCAGGCTGAAAAAAGGTCAAGCCCAAACCTTTTATCGGATCCGGTTCCTCAACCCCCTGCAACCATTCCTGTAGCTGTGCTTCCGATTCATACTGTAAATTTGAACCCGGATATTTGACCGTAAAACTGAGCGGACCCGACTCCCCCAAACGCTTCAACAACTGTCGATTCATGGCCGTTCTGGTAGGCGTTGCAACACCATCAACGGCTATGATCTCCTGCCCCGCTTCCAGTCCCGCCCTGGCCGCCAGGCTACCGGGCCCGACCTTGCCGACCACTGGCGCCAGTTCGGTCACGCCGGGCAACAATAACGCCCAGAACAGCACCACAGCGAGCATAAAATTGGCAACCGGGCCCGCCGCCACAATGGCGATACGCTGCCAAACGGATTTGCGGGTAAAAGCGTAGGGAAGCTCTGCGCTCGGGACCTCGCCCTCGCGCTCGTCCAGCATTTTTACATAGCCGCCGAGGGGAATGGCTGCCAGGGTAAATTCGGTGCCATGCCTGTCTTTCCAGCTGTAGAGGGACTTTCCAAAACCGACGGAAAAGCGTAACACTTTGACACCGCAACGACGCGCTACATAAAAGTGGCCAAACTCGTGAAACGTCACCAACACACCGAGCGCTATTAAAAACCACAGTATTGTTTGCACACTTTCCATATTCGTTACACCTGTCACAGTGAAAATGACTATCTATACTCCCGAGAACCCAATTGCGTGCCTGGCCGCAATGACCTGTGTAGCACAATTTCTGGCATCGCCGTCGGCGGTTTGGACCACACTCAAGTCCTTAGGTTCAGCGCTGGGCACCTGTTCGAGCACCGACTCGATGACGCCGGCGATCTGCGTAAACGGCAATTGTTCCCGTAAAAAAGCTTCTACCGCCACCTCATTAGCCGCATTGAGCAACGCCGGCGCCGTGCCTCCGGTCGTCGCAGCCGCCATAGCCAGGCGCAGGCAGGGGAAGCGCTGTAGGTCCGGGGCTTGGAAATCCAGCCGGGCTGTCGCAATGAGATCGAGGCTGGCCACCCCGGCTTCAATACGCTGGGGCCAGGCCAGCGCGTGAGCTATGGGGGTGCGCATGTCCGGATTTCCCATTTGCGCCAGTACCGATCCATCCGTGTACTCTACCATGGAATGAATGACACTTTGTGGATGCACCACGACTTCTATTTGTTCCGGGCGGGCCGCAAACAGCCAGCAGGCCTCGATAAATTCCAGTCCCTTGTTCATCATAGTGGCTGAATCCACAGAGATCTTTCTACCCATCGACCAATTGGGGTGGGCACAAGCCTCATCCGGCGTGACTGAGTCCAGCGCCGCAACCGGTCTGGTTCGAAACGGTCCCCCGGAGCCGGTTAGCAGTATTTTGCGCACCCCGGCAGCGGTGAGTCCATTGAATCCGGCCGGCAGGCATTGAAATATAGCGTTATGTTCGCTGTCAATGGGCAAGAGAGTCGCACCGCTTTCGGCCACCGCTGACATAAACAGTTCGCCAGCCATGACCAATGCTTCCTTGTTGGCCAACAGCACTTTTTTCGCGGCCTTGACCGCCGCCAGTGTGGGTACCAGGCCCGCGGCGCCGACAATGGCGGCCATGACCGTGTCCACTTCGGCGCTGGACGCCACTTCCACCAAGCCTTGCTCACCGCACAGTACCTGGGTTTCACAGCCGCGGGATGTCAGCGTCCGTTGCAAACGATCGGCGGCGGCGCTGTCTTTCAGCACCGCATAGGCTGGCCTGTAAAGCAGGCACTGCTGGGCCAGAAGCTCATCCTGGCGGTTGGCCGTCAGGGCGTGTATGGAAAAGCGCTGCGGATGACGTGCCAGCACATCGAGAGTATTCAGACCAATCGAACCCGTGGAACCGAGAATAGTGACCGTCTGCTTATTCATCTAAACCTTCCAATTCGACAGCATCAGCGCCATGGCAAAAACAGGTGCTGCCGCCGTCAGGCTGTCGACCCTGTCCAGTATTCCGCCATGGCCGGGCAACAGATGACTGCTGTCTTTCAAGCCCCGGTGGCGCTTGAGCATACTTTCCAGCAAATCCCCCAGCACCGAAGCCAGGCTGGTGGGCACGATCAGCAGCAGCAGCCCCCAGAGCTGGTCGACACCGAACGCCGCTCCCACCACAATCGCCATCATGACGCTGCTGGCGAGACCGCCCAAAAAACCTTCCCAGGATTTACCGGGGCTGACCGCGGGAGCCAACTTGTGTTTGCCAAAAGCCTTACCGGAAAAATAAGCTCCAACATCGGCGGTGACAACCACCGTGACCATTAACAAAATTAGCCAGGCCCCGGCGGGCTGACCACGTAGATAAATCAACGCCACTGCGGTGGGTAGCAACACTAGAACGCCCATCAGCGCACGCAGCCAACGACTGCCCCAGAGCAACGCACTGTGCGGGTAACCCTGAACCCAAAGCAACGCCAACGCCCACCAGCCACAGGCGACCAGTAGAATTCTTTTCACCGCATCCCGGTCCAGCAACCACATCTGACCGACAACGCTATCACTCAAGGCGTTGTCCGGTGTCAGCTCACCCTGGAATACATTGCTGTAGGCAACCACAGCCAGGAGCACAGCGATTACCAGCAGATAAGCAAGTCGCTGAAAAGGTTTACTGAAACCCGCCAAATTTGCCCATTCCCACGCCGACAGGAGCACGGCGACAGCGACAAAGACCATAAACAGTGGCAGAGGGGAGAAAAACAGAACCGACAGGAATACCACTGCCAACAGCACGGCTGTCAGCACACGTTGTTTAAGCACCGGCACCTCCCTTACCAGCGATGCGCCCCCGGAATCGGGCCACCGCCTGATCAGCCGGCTGCTGGCTTACCTGGTCACCTGAAAGGCCAAACCGACGCTGGCGGCGGTAAAATGCCTCAACCGCCAAATCCAGCGCGGCTTCGTCGAAATCCGGCCACAACAAATCGCTGAAATGCAGTTCGGCATAGGCACTCTGCCATAACAAAAAGTTACTGATGCGCAACTCACCACCTGTGCGGATAAGCATATCCAGCTCCGGCAATGCCGCCAGCGAGGTATGTTGGTGGAGACAGTTTTCATCGATCTGTTCCGGTTCCAGCACCCCGTCGGAGACTTTCTGCGCCAATCGCTGGGCGGCATTAGCGATATCCCATCGGCCGCCGTAGTCCGCCGCGATCACCAGGTGGGTGCCGCCGTCGCGGGTCATGGCTTCAGCCGTTTCAATAGCCCGTAAAATTCGGGGACTGAAGCGGGTGCGATTGCCGATCACTTGGAGTCGCACCCCCTCTTTTTGCAGGCGCTTGGCCTCGCGCTTCAAGTAGGAGAGAAACAGCGCCATAAGCGCGTCCACCTCTTTCGCCGGACGCTGCCAATTTTCACTGCTAAAAGCGAACAGGGTTAGCACTTCCACACCGTGCCTGCGACACGCTTTCATGACATCGCGGATACGCTCGACACCGGCTTTATGACCTGCCGGTCCCGGCATGCCTCGCTGTTTCGCCCAGCGATTGTTTCCGTCCATGATAATGCCTACGTGGCGGAGGCAATTGATGCTCACTGCGCAGTCCTCCAATAGCTTATCCGTCCATTCACACCATGCTACTCCCCGCGCCTAGCCTTGAAAACCGGGGCACAACTGTGTTCCGCCAAGCGAATTTACATTACCGCGACCCACTATATTTCCATTAGATCGGCTTCTTTTGCCGTAAATGCTTTTTCAACCTCTGCGACATATTTATCGGTTATTTTCTGAATCTCATCATGCCCGCGGCGCTCGTCGTCTTCACCGATTTCTTTTTCTTTCAATAAGTCTTTGATACCGGCCAGAGCGTCGCGGCGGATACTGCGAATAGACACGCGGGCTGCTTCCGCCTCAGATTTTGCCTGTTTGATAAACCCCTTGCGGGTTTCCTCGGTCAACGGTGGCATGGGGATGCGGATCAACTCTCCCATCGTCGAAGGGTTAAGTCCCAGATCGGACTTCATAATCGCTTTTTCTATTTCTGGCACCAACTGCTTTTCCCAGGGGCTCACCGACAGGGTGCGGGCATCGAGGACCGATATATTGGCCACCTGATTCAGTGGTGTTTCCGAACCGTAGTAATTGACCACAACAGCATCGAGAATACTGGGGTGGGCACGACCGGTACGGATTTTGTTAAACGCATTGCCCAGAGCTTCCAGGCTTTTTTTCATTCGTGTTTCAGCATCTCGTTTAATTTCGTTGATCATTGTTCAGTACTCTCTATTTCTTTGATCAAAGTGCCTTCATCACCGCCGACAACGATATTCAACAATGCTCCGGCTTTATCCATGCGAAATACACGCACAGGTAAATCGTGCTCCCGGCACAGACAAATTGCGGTGAGGTCCATAACACCTAGCTTCTTGTCCAACACTTCATCAAACGTCAGGTGATCGTACTTGGTCGCGGTTGCATCCAGCATCGGGTCGGCGCTGTATACACCGTCAACCTTGGTAGCTTTCAACACCAAATCGGCGTCGACTTCAATACCGCGCAGACAAGCGGCGGAATCAGTGGTAAAGAAGGGGTTGCCGGTACCCGCCGAGAAAATAACCACCTCCCCACTATCCAGAAAGCGAATCGCACGGCGGCGGTCATAGTGCTCCACCACACCGCTCATGGGTATCGCCGACATTACCCGCGAAGAGATGTTGGACCGCTCCAAAGCATCGCGCATGGCCAGGGCGTTCATTACTGTCGCCAGCATTCCCATATGGTCGCCTGTCACCCGATCGAGTCCGGCCGCATGCAATGCTGCGCCGCGAAACAGGTTGCCCCCGCCAATAACCAGTCCAACCTGCACACCGATACCGACGAGCTGACCTATTTCCAGCGCCATTTTATCGAGCACTTTAGGATCAATACCAAAGCCTTCGGCCCCCATCAGCTCTTCACCACTGAGTTTTAACAGGATTCTTTTGTACTTTTTATCGCGTGCTGTCTTATCTCGTGCTGTCGGCATGTCTATCTCTCCACGGCTGGAGCCTGAGTTGTCTGCCCGAACCGGTTAACCCGGCCCAGTATATCCAATTAATCCATGTAGTCACCCAAACGGACAGCCACTTTATCCCTTACTGCTACTAGTCCGCTGGTGCTACTCTACTTCTTGTCGCAGTGCGGCAAAGTTTGCTATACAGCACTGCACTTGTGGTGGTGCACTGCCGGTAGCAGTTTACTTGGTCGCATCCACCTGTGCGGCCACTTCCGCCGCAAAATCGACCTCCTCCACTTCGATGCCTTCGCCCACTTCAAAGCGCACAAATGCGACGACTTCCGCTCCGGCCTCCTTGGCCAGCTTGCCGACAGTCAGGTCCGGGTTTTTAACGAATGGCTGCTCTATCAGACTGTTTTCCTTGAGAAATTTATTGATGCGCCCACCGATCATTTTGTCGATGATTTCCGCGGGCTTGCCTTCCATATCCGGCTGCGCTTTGATGATTTCTTTTTCCTTTTCAACGACATCGGCAGGCATCTCTTCAGGCTTGACAACCTGCGGATTTACCGCCGCCACGTGCATCGAGATATCCTTTGCCAGCTCCGTATTACCGCCTTTGAGCTGGGTGAGTACGGCGATACGATTGTTGGAGTGCACATAGGCACCAATGACACCGTCGCTGGATTCAAGCAGCCGGACCCGGCGTACGCTGATATTTTCACCGATTTTCTGTACCAGACTTTCACGGGCACTTTCCAGATCGCCTTGCATTAACGCACCGACATCGGTTTGTTTTTCGGCAAATGCCTTATCCGTCACCACTTTTACAAAATTCAAAAAGTTTTCGTCGCGAGCGACAAAGTCGGTTTCACTGTTGACTTCCACGACCAGAGCATAACTGCCGTCTTCGGCAACCTTGGCAGAAACCACGCCGTCGGCCGCGGTGCGATCGGCTTTTTTAGCCGCCTTGAGCCCGCTGGCTTTGCGCAGATTTTCGATAGCCAGCTCAATGTCACCTTCGGCTTCCACCAAAGCTTTTTTACACTCCATCATGCCGAGACTGGTGCGCTCGCGCAGTTCTTTTACCATCGATGCAGTAATCGCTGCCATGACCCTATCCTCATTAAGTAAAATACAGGAACGCTTTCACGCTTACCTACGACACAAGTACAGCGCAAGATATTCAGCGCAAAGCGTTCGCAACACTAATTGAATCGAAAAAAGGGGGCCAAGCCCCCTTTTGCGTTTTTGTTGGGTAAGCCCCTCTTACTCTCCAACCGCCTGGTCGTCGTTGATTTCGACAAACTCATCTTTATTGTCCGGCGCGGACTCGACACTGGAGCGGCCTTCCTGACAGGCATCAGCAACCGCCGTGACGTACAGCTTGATAGCGCGAATGGCATCGTCGTTGCCGGGAATCACATAGTCGATGCCCAGCGGATCGCTGTTGGTATCGACGACACCTATAACCGGAATGCCCAGTTTATTGGCCTCCTGAATAGCGATGCGCTCATGCTCGACATCCACCACAAACAGGACGTCCGGCAGTCCCCCCATGTCCTTGATACCACCGATGGAACGCTCCAGCTTTTCCATCATTCGGGTACGCATCAAGGCTTCTTTTTTAGTCAGCATGTCAAACGTACCATCCTGACTTTGGGCTTCCAGCTCGCGATAACGGCGGATTGAGGCGCGAATGGTCTTATAGTTGGTCAACATCCCACCCAGCCAACGGTGACTGACAAAAGGCTGGCTGGCACGTTCGGCCTGTTCCTTGATGGTTTTTTGGGCGGCGCGCTTGGTGCCGACAAACAAGACTTTTTTCTTTTGGGAAGTCATTTTTCTCACAACTTCCAGGGCTTCATTAAATGCGGGAACCGTGTGCTCCAGATTAATGATATGTATTTTGTTGCGGGCGCCAAAGATATATTGCCCCATCTTCGGATTCCAGTAGCGGGTTTGATGCCCAAAGTGGACACCCGCCTGCAGCATTTCACGCATGCTAACGGTAGGCATAGTCATTTTCCTTTCGGGTTAAGCCTCCATATACCCCGTAATACCAACCCCTGCGGGGCACCCAGATATACGTGACGGTATATGTGTGACAGTTTAATGTAAAAATCGTATTAAATGGCTGAGAATTGCCGGCCTGGCATCAAGTCCGGCTCAGCGCGGCGCTTTATATCATAAACCCGCCAGCAAATAAAGGATATCTGGGTTCCTCCACCGCAAAGCCCGAGTCTGTTTAGGCCCGGGCGCGGCCACCCGCCGCCGGGACAATAGCATCAAAGAAAAGGTGACGGATCGTGCTGACCGGCACAGCAGCCGCGGACAGTACTTTATATATTCATGGCCCAGCATGGTTTACAATACGGTTAACTTTGTACCTACTTGTAACTTGTATGAGTCGCACCTGAATCAAACCCCGCGTCGCCCTTAATTCAGGCGCAAGCATTCATTCAGGCCGCAAGCATTCGCACCCCATAATTAGAGACCTATGACAGTATCAATCAAGACACCGGAAGAAATCGAAAAAATGCGCATTGCCGGCCGCATGGCCGCAGAAGTCCTGGAACTGATCGAAGAACATGTAAAGCCCGGTGTAACTACCGCCGAACTCGACCGGGTCTGCCACAACCATATCACCCAGGTACAAAAAGCGATCCCCGCCTGCCTCAACTACAAAGGTTTTCCAAAGTCCATATGCACGTCGGTGAATCAGGTTATTTGTCACGGCATCCCCTCGGAAAAGAAAGTACTGAAAAACGGCGATATCATTAATATCGATGTCACTGTTATTTATGAAGGCTACCATGGCGACACCTCCAAAATGTACTTTGTAGGCACCCCCGCAGCCCACGCGGAGCGGCTGGTCAAGGTGACCCAGGAGTGTCTGTACAAGGGCATAGAATTGGTACACCCGGGCACCCGACTCGGCGATATAGGCTATGCAATCCAGCAGCATGCGCAAAAAAACTACTACTCCGTGGTCAAAGAATATTGCGGACATGGAATAGGTACCGTGTTTCACGAAGAGCCTCAGGTACTGCATTACGGCAGGCCCGATACCGGTATGGAATTGTGTGAGGGCATGACTTTCACTATCGAACCCATGATCAACGCGGGCAAACCCCATATAAAATTGAAATCTGACGGCTGGACAGTGGAGACCCGCGACCGGAGCCTCTCCGCGCAGTGGGAACATACGTTAGCCGTGACCAAAGACGGCGTTGAAGTTCTGACCGCAAGGAAGGAAGAGTCTTTTTAACTTTTCTTATGAATAAACCAGGTAACTTTTCAATAACCCGCGGTAGGCACAGTGTCAGGCGGACGTCCGGCGGTTCGTCTGAGAACAAGACGCCCCTCAACCGTGCTATCGAAGCCCCTGGCAGGCGAAGAGTTTCTCTGGAAAGTGCGCTACGGACTGCACATGATCGCCGGGCGCTCAGTCAGGACAATTCCATTACCATCTTTAAGGACGCCATCAGCGCCGCCAACACCCAGTTCGACACCCGTTTCAAAGAAGGCGAGGACATACGCACACTGGTGTACGAACGCGCGCAATTTATCGACTGCATCCTGCACTACGCTTGGCATCAGTTCAAATGGGATCGGCATATCGCTCTGCTGGCGGTGGGCGGATACGGGCGCGGAGAGCTGCTCCCGTATTCCGACATCGACATTCTGATACTGTTGGAAAACGATGGTGACAATCCCTATCTGGGAAGTATTGAGCAACTGGTGACGTTTCTCTGGGATATTGGCCTTGAAATCGGCCAGAGCGTGCGCTCTATCAATCTATGCAAAGAAATTGCCAGGGAGGATATCACTGTCGCCACCAATATTCTCGAAGCGCGCACGATTGTCGGCAATAACAACCTGTTGGACCAACTGCGGATCTGCACCGATGCCGACACCATTTGGCCGTCCGATACGTTTTTCTGCGCCAAATGGGACGAGCAGATTCTGCGCCATAAAAAATACAACAACACCGAATACAACCTGGAACCCAACATTAAAAACGCGCCGGGTGGCCTGCGCGATATCCAGATGATCGGCTGGGTTGCCAAACGCTATTTTTGCGTGCGCAGGCTGAAAGAGCTGGCGGGAGGAGACTTTTTCACCGACGAAGAATACGCCATACTGCTGGCAGGCGAAGAGTTTCTCTGGAAAGTGCGCTACGGACTGCACATGATCGCCGGGCGCGCCGAGGAGCGACTGCTGTTTGACCACCAGCGGGAACTGGCAATCCTATTCGGCTATCGCGATAAGGGTGGACGCCTCGCCGTCGAACAATTTATGCACACATACTACCGCATAGTGCTGGCGTTGCGGGAACTCAACGATGTGCTGCTGCAGTTTCTCGACGAAGCTATTTTACAAGACCGCGACAACAGCAAAATCACCCCTATCAATGAACACTTTCAACTGTGCGACCACTACATAGAAGCCACCCGCGCAGAAATCTTCCAAAAGTCGCCCTCGGCGATGATGGAAATATTTGTTCTTATGGGTAAAAACCCAGCTATCCAGGGAGTGCGGGCAACCACTATCCGCGCCATCAGGGAAAACCGCAATCTCATCGACGAGGCATTCCGCCTCAATCCGGTCAACAACCGGCTGTTTATGGAGTTGCTGCGGTCCCCCCAACTGGACTCGCAGCTCAAACGCATGAAACGCTACGGCGTACTGGGCCGCTATCTGCCTGAATTCGGCCGGGTTACCGGGCAAATGCAGCACGATCTTTTTCATATTTACACAGTCGACGCCCACACCCTGTTGGTCGTCGAAAACATGCGGTATTTTTGCGACCCCGAAGCCGAAAAAAATTTCCCCCTCGCCGCGAATATTATGAAGCGACTGCCCAAGCCGGAGCTGTTATATATCGCCGGCCTTTACCACGATATCGGCAAGGGTCGGGGCGGCGATCACTCCATGCTCGGCGCGCTGGACGCGCAAGCCTTTTGCATCCAGCACGGCCTCAATGGGCGGGAAACCCGCCTGGTGCGCTGGTTGGTGGAAAAACACCTGCTGATGTCCGCGTTTTCACAGAAACAGGACATTTCTGATCCGGACGTAATCCGCAACTTTGCCTTCGAAGTGGGCGACCAGCTGCACCTGGACTACCTCTACACACTGACGGTAGCGGACATGAAAGCCACCAATCCGGATATCTGGAACAGTTGGCGCGCGAGCCTGATGCGTCAACTGTATCTGGAAACGAAACGCGCGTTGCGCCGCGGGCTGGAAAATCCCATCGACCAGGGGGAATTGGTGGATGAAACCCAGCAAGCCGCCATCGACAAACTCGCTGCACTGGGTGTGGACGAAGCGCGGGTACGGGAACTCTGGGGAGACCTGGGTGACGACTACTTTTTGCGCGAGGGCTATCAGGATATTGCCTGGCAGACCGAAGCCATCGACAAACACAAAGCCAATAACGATATCAATGAAAACCCGCTGATTCTGATTAAAGCGAGCACCAACCGCCAACTTGAAAGCGCCACCCAGATTTTTATCTATACCCGCGACCGCGATAATGTCTTTGTCGCCGTTGCCACAACACTGTCGCAACTGGGGCTGAGCATTCAGGACGCGCGCCTGTACAGCTCGCTTCAGGGTTATACCATAGACACATTTTATGTGCTGGATGAAAACAATCAGCCCATTGGCGACAATCCGCGGCGGGTGGAGATGATCAAACAGGCGCTGCTGCACGAACTCAGGCTGGTCGATGAGTATTCCGACATCATTCGCCGCCGCACGCCGCGCCAACTTAAACACTTCGCCATGCCCACGCGTACCAGTATCAGCAATGAACTTAACTGTGCTTATACGATACTGGAAGTCACCAGCCCGGATCGTCCCGGACTACTGGCTTATATCGGCCGTATCTTTCTCGAATTTGGTATTCAACTGCAAAATGCAAAAATTACGACTCTTGGGGAAAGGGTTGAAGACATTTTCTTTATTAGCGATCGCTTTGGCCAGCCATTGAGTGATCCCAAGCAGTGCGAAGATCTGCAGCGGGAGATCCGCCGCCAGCTCGACCAACAGGTTGAGGAGGATTAGTGGCCGGACTTTAAAGCCGACTGCCACGTAGACAGGGGACTTGCTGACATCCAGCATTTCAGTGTTAACGGTTAGGAACGGGCACGGAATAACTTCCCCTTTTTAGTACTGATAAAGGGGCGGGAAGTTATTCCGTGCCCGTTCCTTAAATGAAATTGAGAATGCCAATGAACCCGGACTTGAACAAGCTGCACCCCTACCCTTTTGAAAAGCTCAATGCGCTAAAAGCCCAAACCGTGCCGCCGGCACAACTGGAACCGATCTCCCTTTCTATTGGCGAACCCAAGCATCCGCCGCCGCGGTTCGTGCTGGACTGCCTGAGTGCCAACCAGGATAAGCTCGGCATTTATCCGCTGACCAAAGGCGTGCCGGAGCTGCGTCAGGCTATTGTCGACTGGTGTGTTAACCGCTTTAAACTACGCCCTGGGTCACTCGAGGCAGAGCACCATGTGTTACCGGTAAACGGCACGCGCGAAGCGTTGTTCGCCTTTACCCAGGTCGTTGTCGACCGCACTCACAAGCCTTCGCCGCTGGTAGTTCAACCCAACCCCTTTTATCAAATTTATGAAGGCGCGGCGCTTCTGGCCGGTGCCGAGCCCTATTTTCTGAACTGCCTGGCGGACAATGGCTATCTGCCGGATTTCGACACAGTCCCGGCAAGCGTATGGCAGCGTACGCAGTTATTGTTTTTATGCTCTCCGGGCAACCCCACTGGCGCCGTTATCGGCACTTCCACCTTAAAAAAACTAATCGCGCTGGCCGACGAATTCGACTTTACTATTGCCAGTGACGAGTGTTATTCGGAACTGTATTTTGACGAGGAAAATCCACCTGCAGGTTTATTACAGGCATGCGCGGAACTGGGACGCGATGATTACCGCCGCTGCATTGTCTTTCACAGTCTGTCGAAGCGCTCGAACCTACCGGGGCTGCGCTCAGGGTTTGTGGCCGGCAATGCGGAATTAATACAACGCTTTTTGCTGTACCGCACCTATCACGGCTCAGCTATGCCATTGAATGTGCAATTGGCTAGCGCGGCGGCCTGGAAGGACGAACACCATGTACGGGCCAACCGCGATAGCTATCGGGAAAAGTTTACCGCGGTATTAAGTATTTTGGGGGAACCGCTGGGGGTGACACGCCCGGATGGCGGCTTTTATCTGTGGCCATCGACACCGCTGGAGGACACCGAGTTTGCGCGGCGTCTTTATGCCGAGCAGAACATTATTCTAATCCTCACATAGGGTGAGCTATGCTCCGGTTAGAAAAATTTGCGCGCGCCCCTGAAAATACCGCTCTAAAAGGTCCTGAGCTCGAAAATTTATGTAACAATAGGGTAACCAAAAGTGAATATGATAAAGAACCTGTCAAAACAGGAACGCGTCGCATTTATTCTCGGTAAATTACAACAGCTTTACCCCACCCCACCCATCCCACTCGCCCACAAAGATCCCTACACACTACTGGTGGCCGTGCTGTTGTCAGCGCAGTGTACCGATCAGCGGGTCAACCAGGTGACGCCGCCATTGTGGCAGTTGGCGGACAACCCGTTCTCTATGGCGGAAGTACCTGTGGAAAGGATCAAGGAGATCATCCGGCCCTGTGGGTTATCACCGCAAAAATCCAAAGCCATCAGCGAGCTCTCAAAAATCCTGGTGGAACAATACGGAGGCGAAGTGCCGGCGGACATGGAAGCCCTGGAAAAATTGCCCGGAGTTGGTCACAAAACTGCCAGTGTGGTTATGTCCCAGGCGTTTGGGGAACCCGCATTTCCCATCGATACCCATATCCACCGCCTGGCTCAACGATGGGGATTGAGCAGTGGAAAAAATGTTGCGCACACGGAGAAGGATTTAAAACGGTTGTTTCCAAAGGAGAAATGGAACACCCTGCACTTGCAGATTATCTACTACGGCCGCGAGCATTGCTCAGCACGTGGCTGCGATGGCACAGTGTGTGAAATTTGCACACACTGCTTCCCCAATCGCAAACGGGCGAAAAAGCTCCGCAAGGCCTGACCCCCTATCCCCAAGCGGTGACCCAGTATAGCTATTTTGGTATGCTAGCGCTGCCAATCCCTGGAGCCGCTGAGCGCGACCAGGGGATAACGATTTTAACAGGAACGACATGTGACCACTCTATACGGCATTAAAAACTGTGATACTGTCAAAAAAGCCCGTCACTGGCTGGAGGAACATCAAATAGATTATCGCTTTCACGATTTTCGAGCGGATGGTCTCAACAAAATACAAGTACAGACGTGGATTGACGATCTGGGCTGGGAATCGCTGATAAACAAACGCAGTGCCACTTGGAAACAGTTATCCGAAGTGACCAAAAAAAGCTTAAACGATAAAACAGCGACGGCGACAATTCTCGCCAACCCTACACTGATCAAACGCCCATTGCTGGAATTGGACGGAAAACGCCATCTCGGATTTAAGGACAGTGAATACGAGCAGCTTTTTATTAAATGATCCAATGCGCAATCCGATCAGCCGCTTAAGCGATTTAACGTTCCACGCTATTTAATTCTCAAACCAATCGGGACTTATCTTATGAACGAACTTTACAGTCTGGGCCTCGGTGTGGGCACTAACAACAGTAAAGGTGAATGGCTGGAAGTTTTCTACCCGCAACCACTGATCAACCCACCGGGGGCAGTGGTCGAGGCGGTTACGAAAACACTGAAGTTCCAGGGGGGCAACCTGGCCCTGGCGCTGGACAGCGCCAGACTCGAAGCCCTGGCTGCAGCCTTGGAAGAAAGCGGTGGCAGAGGCAAGGCGGCCACGGGCGACGCCGCCGTCTGCCGCGAGCAGGCGGCGGTGGCGCGTGCTTTTCTTCACAGTCAACGCCCTTTGGTCGCAACACTACTGGAAACCGACGCCGCTCCGGCCTCGGTACCGGAAGGCTACCTGAAACTGCACCTGCTTTCCCACCGCCTGGTTAAACCTCACGGCACCAACCTTTCCGGTTTATTCGGTGTCCTCCCCAATGTTGCCTGGACAAACCAGGGAGCCATCGATATCGAGGAGTTGCCGCAGCGGCAGTTGCAGTCGCGCCTGCAGGGCGAAGTCCTGGAGGTCTCCTGTGTCGACAAGTTTCCCAAGATGACCAATTATGTCGTCCCCAAAGGGGTCCGCATCGCCCATACTGCGCGGGTACGCCTGGGCGCCTATTTAGGTGAAGGCACCACCGTTATGCACGAAGGCTTTATTAACTTTAACGCTGGAGCCGAGGGACCCGGCATGATCGAAGGACGGATATCGGCGGGCGTGTTTGTCGGCACAGGCTCGGATCTGGGCGGCGGCTGCTCCACCATGGGCACACTGTCGGGCGGTGGCGACATCGTTATCTCTGTCGGTAAAGAATGTCTGCTGGGCGCCAACGCCGGGGTCGGCATACCACTCGGAGATCGCTGCACAGTGGAAGCCGGGCTCTATATAACCGCCGGCACCAAGGTCCTGTTGTTGGACCAGACCGGCGCCCAAGCCGCTACCGTCAAAGCCCGGGAGCTGGCCGGCAAACCGGATCTGCTGTTTCGCCGCAACTCCCTTTCAGGAGCCGTGGAGTGCAAAACCAACCGATCCGCTATCGCCCTGAACGAAGCTTTGCACACCAACAATTGATCCACCGTAAAGGAAGCCGCTATGAGCACACTGTCTCCAACCCTGACGCTGGCCTGCGAGCTGATTGCCCGCCCCTCCGTAACGCCCGAGGACGCCGGTTGTCAGGCGATGATGATAGAACGCCTGGAGGCCATAGGTTTTAAAGTCCAGCACCTGCGTTTTGGAGAAGTGGAAAACTTCTGGGCGATTCGCGGTGACAAAGGTCCCATAGTCGCCTTTGCCGGCCACACCGACGTGGTGCCAACAGGGCCGGAATCACAGTGGCAGAGACCGCCCTTCAAACCGGTGGTGGAAGCCGGCAACCTGTACGGGCGCGGCGCGGCGGATATGAAAGGCAGTCTGGCGGCGATGGTGACCGCCTGTGAGCGGTTTGTCGCCTTGCACCCCGACCACCGCGGACAGATCGCGTTTCTAATCACCAGCGATGAAGAGGGCCCTGCCCAGGACGGCACCGTCAAGGTTGTGGAATGGCTGCAACAGCGCGCTATCGACATCACCTGGTGTATTGTCGGTGAGCCATCCAGTAACACAGAAGTGGGTGACGTCATCAAAAACGGGCGCCGTGGTTCACTGGGCGCAACCTTAACCGTCAAGGGCGTACAGGGCCATGTCGCCTACCCCCATTTAGCCGATAACCCCATCCACCGGTTGGCGCCGGCACTGGCGGAATTGACGGCCGAACGCTGGGACGAGGGTAATAAATTCTTCCCTGCCACCAGCTTTCAGGTATCCAATATCAATGGCGGCACAGGCGCCACCAACGTCATCCCGGAATCGGTGCAGGCAGTGTGTAATTTTCGCTTTTCAACCCAGGTAACCGCCGCGAAGCTGCGCCGCCGCACCGAAGCGATACTGGACAAACACCAGTTAAACTACAACATCGACTGGAACCTCAGCGGCGAGCCATTTTTGACCGCCACCGGCAACCTGGTGGATGCCGTGGTAGACGCCATCCGCGCCGTCACCGGTCGCGAAACAGTGCTGTCCACCGCGGGAGGCACCTCCGACGGCCGCTTTATCGCCCCCACCGGCGCCCAGGTCGTAGAGCTGGGGCCGGTAAACGCCACTATTCACAAGATTGACGAATGTGTCTGCGCCGGCGATCTCGATATATTAAGCACGGTTTACGAACAAACACTGGTCAACCTGCTAGTCTGACGGCATTCTTCCGGCCGTTGACTCGCAACGGTCGTGTAGCCCATGGTGTTGACTCATATCAACCCGCCCTTCCCCTGCTCCCGGTTATACTCTCGTCAACACGTACCCCAACTTCAAACTCAAATACGTTAATCTCAAACATAATGCAAACAGACAACCCGCTTACCTGGGACGCCGATCTCATTAAACGCTACGACCTGGCCGGTCCCCGTTACACCTCATACCCCACCGCTTTACACTTTAAAGAGGATTTCACCGAGGCCGAACTGCAAGCAGCGATTGCCCGCGGCAACCGCGCGCAACGGCCGCTGTCGCTGTATATTCACATCCCCTTTTGCGATACCGTCTGTTATTACTGCGCTTGCAACAAAGTCATTACCGCCAATAAAAAACGCGCCCGCCCCTATCTCGACAGCCTCTATCGCGAAATGGCCGCGGTTGCCCCCCATATTGATCCTGGGCGGCAGGTAGAACAGCTTCACTGGGGTGGCGGCACCCCCACCTTTATCAGCGATTTCGAAAAACGGGAACTGATGGCGAAAACCCGCGACCTATTCGCGTTGCGCCACGACGACAAGGGGGAATATTCCATCGAAGTCCACCCCGGCAATATGCACGTCGACACCATCGGTCTATTGCGCGAGATCGGCTTCAACCGCCTGAGCATGGGCATTCAGGACTTCGACCCTGAGGTACAAAAGGCCGTCAACCGCTACAACAGTGTCGAAGAAGTCGCTGAATTAGTCGCCAGAACCCGCGCCGAAGGTTTCCACTCGCTGAGTATGGATCTGATATACGGACTGCCTAAACAATCCCTCGCCAGTATCTCCAACACCGTGGAACACGTTATCGAACTGGCCCCCGACCGGCTTTCGGTGTTCAATTATGCTCACTTGCCAGAGATGTTTAAAACCCAGCGTCAGATTGACGCCTCCACTTTACCCCGCCCCGGGGAAAAACTGCTGATGCTGGAATACCTGATCAAACGCCTGACGGCAGCCGGCTACGTCTACATAGGCATGGACCACTTCGCCAAACCCGAGGACGAACTCGCCAGCGCGCAGCGCCAAGGCAAGCTACAGAGGAATTTTCAAGGCTACTCACTACACGGTGACTGCGACCTGTTCGCCTTTGGCGTCTCTGCGATCAGCGCTATCGACAATGTATTTGTTCAAAACCACAAAAGTCTGGCCGCTTATCAACAAGCCCTACCCCCTTCGACCGCGCCCACCTCGCCCCCACCTCTGCCCCTCGCCAGGGGGCTGATACTCAGCGACGATGACCGCCTGCGCCAACATGTTATCCGCGAGCTGATCTGCCAGTTCAAGCTCGACTTCAAATCCGTTGAGCAACACTTCAACATCAATTTTAGTCACTATTTCAGTACTGAACTCCAGGCTTTGGAACCCTTGGCCGCAGACGGGCTGCTGTCATTGAGCCCGGATGCAATCGCCGTCACTGCCTGTGGTCGCTTGCTGATCCGCCGTATCTGCATGGTGTTCGACGCCTATCTGAACCCCTCCGCCGAGGTACGTTATTCACGCATTATTTAGTATCATGGCTAAACTCGTGGAGTCAGCGTCAACGATCTGATCCCCGTATTCGACTCGCTACCAAACAGGGTAAACAATGAGCCAGCGACTTACTCATCTGGACAGCCAGGGCCGCGCCCATATGGTGGACGTGGGCGCTAAAGCCGAAACCCAGCGCGCGGCTACTGCCGAGGCCTACGTCACTATGCTGCCGCAAACACTGGAGCTGATTCTCAGCGGCGGCCATAAAAAGGGCGACGTTTTCGCCGTGGCCCGTATCGCCGGTATCCAGGCGGCGAAAAAATGCGCGGATTTGATCCCTCTGTGCCACCCTCTCATGCTCACCTCGATCGAAGTTGAACTCGAAGCCCAGCCCCGGCACAACCGAGTGAAAATCGAAGCCACCTGCAAACTTAAAGGCCAAACGGGCGTGGAAATGGAAGCCCTGACTGCCGCCTCGGTGGCTGCGTTGACACTCTACGATATGTGTAAAGCGGTAGATAAAGGCATGATGATCAGCGCAATACAGCTGTTGCATAAAATCGGCGGTAAATCCGGCGAGTGGCGCACCGACACAAAGCCACAAAGCTCAACACCTTCTATTCAAAGTGAACCTGCGGATGATTAAAGTTCTGTATTTTGCCCGCCTGCGCGAGCAACTGGGCTGCGGTGAAGAAACACTGCCCTTACTACCCGGCAAGGTGGCTGCAATAAAAGACCTGGTAGCACTGCTGAGCGACCGCGGCCGCATCTGGGGCGATACACTCAGCGACCCCAGCGTCCGGGTAGCGGTCAACCAGACAATCGCCGACTTGGATACCGCCATCAACGACGGCGACGAAGTGGCTTTTTTCCCGCCTGTGACCGGCGGTTAAATGGCAATCGACGGCGCTTGACAAGTACCCGCGAGTCGCGAACAAAATGGGGCGGAAAAAAGATGGCGGAGGAAAACATGGCGACCGATATGATTCTGGTCCAAACAGATGATTTCAACCTCGCGACCGAATACGATGCCCTGCGCAAGCAATCCCCCGACACCGGGGCGGTGGTCACTTTTACCGGCCTGGTGCGCGATGTCAATCAAGGTGATGATATTCATACCCTGCACCTGGAGCACTATCCGGGTATGACGGAAAAAGTTCTGGGCGAGCTCATTACGCGGGCTCGAGACCGCTGGTCGCTACAAAAAGTGCGGATTATACACCGCGTCGGTGAACTGCACCCGGGTGATCAGATTGTTTTTGTCGGCGTCGGCAGCACCCATCGCGGCGAGGCTTTCGCTGCCTGTGAGTTTCTGATGGACTTTCTCAAAACCCGTGCGCCCTTCTGGAAAAAAGAACAGACCGCCGCCGGCAGCCGCTGGGTGGACGCGCGGGACACTGACGCACAAGCCGCCGGACGCTGGACCGAATGAATTGGAAACAGGCATTACTGAACCACTACACCGCGCCACTGGAGAAGCCGTTTCGCCAGTTCCGCAACGGCGCCATGTTCTTTTTCACAGGGCTGGTCATAGTGTACTGTGCCAACCAGTTGCTGCAGCCCTCACTGCGGCAGGAACTGGCGGTTCTCAGCGGGCTTCTTATGCTGGGGGCGGGATTTCTCCTCGCGATGCTGGCGCAGGTGCGCCTGGTCATCAGCCGGATTCTGGGCTTTTTTCTCAGCGGGCGCTAATCCGGGCCAGCGCATAAATATCGTAGCGGCTGGATTTTCCCTCCAGGGCATAGTTGGGTTCCAGACCCGCCAGAGCCTGGGCCTTGCGGGGTCGTTTCACCACGACCCGGCAACGGGCTTTTTGCAGCGCCAGCGTTAGCAGTTCACCGGCATCCGGGTCTTTCCCCAGCAGGTTTTGAAACATTTGCATTTCTTTTTTGACGCGAGCGGATTTGGTTCGCTCGGGAAACATCGGGTCCAGGTAAATAACCTCTGGACACAGGCTTGTCGTTAAGCCCAAAAGATAGTGCTTTGCCTCCACGCCGTGTAAACTCAGCCGTGACAATATGGCGGTCAATTCCAGCTCCGAGCACGCTCTGGCCCGCCGTAAGCCATCCTCCAACAACGCATGTATTAAAGGCGAACGCTCCAGTAAAGTAACGTCGCAACCCAGCGAGGCGAGAATGAATCCGTCTTTGCCCAGGCCGGCGGTGACATCGAGCACACGGGGTTTAACGCCGGATTTGATCCCGACAGCCTTGGCGATCATTTGCCCCTGACCACCGCCAAAACGACGCCGGTGATTGAGCGAACCATTGACAAAGTCGGCGCGCACACCACCCGATGCTTTACGCCCGGTCTGGAGCAGAGAAACGCCGCTGTTATCGTAGAGCAACAGATAAGTAAAAGTGTCCACTGAAGGTGGATCCACATTTTGCAACAGCGCCGTACCCGTCATTGCCGCCATAGCTTTCGCTGCCACCAACCGCTGTGGGTCATTACAGGCTATGGCAACCGCCCCCCTACAAAAGTCCATCGTCAGTTCAGCCATAGTGAAAAAATGCCCTGCAAAAGCCGTATTTACACGCCATATAAACTGTGAAAATTATATCGAATGCAGCACTTAACGAATACACCAGGACCTGTCCCGAATACACCCGGGTGTCTGTCCCAAAAAGTACACCCAGGTGTCTGTCCCGTATTATCACCAGGTGTCTGTCCCGTATCACCAGGTGTCTGTCCCGTATCGCCAGGTGTCTGTCCCGTATCGCCACGCGTATCGCCAGGTGTCTGCCCCGTACATCCTGTCACACATCGAGACCGGCCCTCCAGGCCAGGGG
>JARROD010000038.1:0-35062 GCA_037384225.1 Exilibacterium sp. | reverse complement strand
TCACGGGTCGCTTCCTTAATGGACAGTTTTATGCGGCCGCGCTGATCCACATCGAGACACTTGACCCGAACCATTTGCCCTTCTTTCAGATAGTCAGATACATTGTTCACTCGCTCATCGGCAATTTGAGAAATATGCACCAGCCCGTCCTTGCCTGGCAGAAAATTTACAAACGCTCCAAAGTCGACAATGCGGACGACTTTGCCTTCGTAAATTTCCCCGATTTCAGCTTCCGCCGTTATCGATTCAATGCGGAGAATAGCATTCTGCAGAGACTCATTGTCGCTGCTGTAGACTTTTACGTTGCCGTCGTCATCGATGTCGATAGACGCACCCGTTTCCTCGGTAATTGCCCGAATGGTGGCGCCACCCTTACCGATAATGTCGCGAATTTTATCCGGATGAACTTTCAGCGTATGAAAGCGCGGCGCATTATCGGAAATTTCAGAGCGCGAGCGGTCGATCACCTTGTTCATTTCAGAAAGGATATGCAGCCGCGCATTCAGGGCCTGCGCCAGGGCAATTTCCATGATCTCTTCGGTAATACCCTCTATTTTAATATCCATCTGCAAGGCAGTGATGCCCTGAGCAGTACCAGCGACTTTGAAATCCATATCACCCAGATGGTCTTCATCGCCGAGAATATCGGTTAACACAGCAAAACCGTCATCCTCTTTCACCAAACCCATGGCAATACCCGCTACCGGGGCCCGCAATGGCACGCCGGCATCCATCAGCGCAAGACTGGAACCACACACTGACGCCATGGAACTGGAACCGTTGGATTCAGTGATCTCACTGACCACCCGCATGGTATAGGGAAAGCTTTCCTCGGCAGGTAACACCGCTGCAACGCCGCGGCGTGCCAGGCGACCGTGGCCAATTTCGCGCCGCCCGGTCGCGCCAATGCGTCCGCATTCCCCGACGGAATAGGGCGGAAAGTTATAGTGCAGCATGAAATTGTCGCGGAGCTCGCCTCCAAGTGCATCGACAATTTGCGCATCGCGGGCTGACCCCAGGGTAGCCACTACCAGCGCCTGGGTTTCGCCGCGGGTAAACAGGGCCGAGCCATGTGCCTTTGGCAACACGCCAACTTCCACCTCGATCGCGCGCACTGTTTTGCTATCACGACCATCAATACGCGGTTCGCCGGCAACAACGCGCGAACGCACCAGCTTTTTCTCCAGCTTGCCGAAAAGCTGCTTCACTTCATCGGCGCCAACGCCTGTATCCTCATTGGTGAACTGTTCCACCGCCTGAGCGCGCAGTTCACTGAGGCGTTCATAACGCTGCTGCTTATCTGTAATGCGATAGGCATTACCCACCGGCTCGATAAATGTTTTTTGAATTAACCCCATTAGTTCGGCATTTTCCAACGGTGGCTGCCAGTCCCAGGCGGGTTTGCCAGCATCACGGGCCAGTTCACTGACGGCCTGAACAACTGCCTGCATTTCCTGGTGTGCATAGAGTACCGCCCCCAACATGATGTCTTCAGGCAATTCGTTGGCCTCTGATTCCACCATCAGTACCGCTTCGCGGGTCCCGGCGACAACCATATCCAACTCGGACTCCGCCGTTTCCGTTTGACTGGGGTTTAACAGATATCCCCGCTCCTGGCAGTATCCCACCCGCGCGGCTCCGATCGGGCCATTAAACGGAATTCCCGATACAGCCAGCGCGGCCGACGTACCAATCATGGCGGCAATGTCTGGATCCATGCCTTTTTGAGAAGACATCACCGTGCAGATAACCTGCACCTCATTCTGAAAGCCTTCGGGAAACAGTGGGCGAATCGGACGATCAATCAAACGCGAAGTGAGCGTTTCTTTTTCACTGGGGCGCCCTTCTCGTTTAAAAAAACCGCCAGGTATTCTGCCGGCTGCGTAAGCTTTTTCCTGATAATGAACCGATAAGGGGAAAAAATCCTGGCCCTCTTTGGCCTCTCTGGCTCCAACCACAGTACAAAGTACACTGGTCTCACCCATAGTAACCACGACGGCACCGGTAGCCTGTCGCGCAATGCGGCCGGTTTCCAGGGTCACGGTGTGATTTCCGTATTGGAAAGTTTTAATAACGGGATTCACGACGGTATCCTTTTATTTTAATATTGCTTGTATTCTTCAAAATATTTTGCCCTTATAAATAACCCGTACACTGCAAACGCACAGAACGTATTAAGAAGAGCGCAAAACCGCCTGCATGTAGAGTTCGCATAAAAAGTGCCTGTAAAAAAAGTGCCCGCGTAGGCGGGCACTTGATGCATTCACTCAGCGACGCAGGCCTAATCTTTGAATCAGCGTGGAATAACGGCTAACTTCTTTGCTTTTCAAATAATCCAATAACTTGCGGCGCTGGTTAACCATCCGGATCAGTCCACGACGGGAATGGTGATCCTGTTTGTGGCCGGAAAAGTGTCCCTGCAATTTGTTGATATTGGCAGTCAGCAGAGCAACTTGAACTTCGGGAGATCCCGTATCGCCTTCGCCGCGCTGGAAATCCTTGACAATTAGCGCTTTTTCTTCGGCATTTAAAGCCATTGTTAATTCCTCATTTTCAATATGCAGTTAAAAAATTCAGCAATGCCCATGCATATGTACAGGCACGCTACTCTCCTTAGACTGTGGCCAGCGCCAAGCGCTGACCACGGAACTTCTTTACACCAGTTTAGCAACCAGCCGGCGCGGTGCCACCCGACCATCGTCAGTAATATCGCCGATGCCGAGAAACCCCCCGCTTTCTAAACAAACCCGCACACTATCGCCTTCATCACCGAGGCTGTGCACCCGCGAATCAACCACTGCCTGCCCTTGACGGAAGTAAAACGCCGATGCATCAGGCAGTTCAAGAGCGGGTAATTCCGCAACCAGAGTATCAACCGGCAACAAGTGATGGTCGAGTACTTCGGCTCTCTGTTCGCCCCGTTCTTCGCTCAGCGTCTGCAAGGTCACGGCGGCCGACTCGTCGAAAGCGCCGGCAGCCGTCCGGTGGAGCGCGGATACATGTGCGCCACAACCAAGCTCCCGTCCCAAATCCTCGGCGATTGTGCGCACGTAGGTCCCTTTGCTGCAGTGAATTTCCACATCCGCTTGTGCCTGCGGACCGGGCTGGAATGCCAGCAGCTTAATATCGTATACGGTTACCCGACGTGCCTCACGCTCTACTTCCCGGCCGGCACGCGCCAGTTTATACAAGGGTTGCCCCTTGAATTTCAACGCCGAATACATCGACGGTATCTGCTCAATCTCGCCTCGAAACAGTTCCACGGCTTCGTTGACCAGCTCTCGGGTCAGCCCGACCGCCGTCATCTCACCGGTGATTTCACCGTCGGCATCACCGGTAGTTGTGGTAACGCCAAACTGAAAGGTGCTGCGATAGCGCTTGTCCGCCTCCAATAAAAATTGGGAAAACTTTGTCGCCTCACCAAAACACAGCGGCAAAACCCCAGTTGCCAGAGGGTCGAGACTGCCAGTGTGGCCAGCCTTTTCGGCAAAAAACAGCCGTTTTACCTTTTGCAGGGTTTCATTAGATGTCATCCCCGCCGATTTGTTCAACAACAGGACGCCGTTAACCGGCCTGCCCCACGAACGTTTACGTGCCAAACAACGATTCTCCCAACAATTCTCCGATCAGACCGCCGCTACTCTTCGCCGCCCTCGCGATGGGCCCTGTCCTCTGCGACCGCTCTGTCTATGAGGTTTGATAATGCCTGGCCGCGAACCGCCGTTTTATCAAAGATAAACTGCAGCCGTGGAATAGTGCGCATACTCATTTCTTTGGCCAACAGGGTGCGCAGATAACCTGCCGCTTTATTCAGCGCCAGGGCCCCAATTTCACATTCCTCATCGGTATCGCGGTCGATAAACGTCACGAAAACTTTGGCGTAAGCCAGATCGCGGCTGACTTCAACCCCATTGATGTTAACCATACCCACGCGGGGGTCGCGAATTTCAAGCTGAACAATCTGGGCAAGATGACGCTGTACAGCGTCAGCAACCCGATCGGTGCGGTGAAACTCTCTTGCCATTTCCAAAACCTCTCATTGCGCATCCTGCACGCTTTGAACATCCGGCCCCCTTTGTGAGCGTCCGGCACCCTTTCATCCGGCATCTACGCGAACATCACAGTTCGCGCGCGACCTCTTTAACTTCGAACACTTCTATCTGATCACCGACCTTAACATCATAGTTTTTCACCCCGATACCACATTCCATACCGTTGCGCACGTCATTGACGTCGTCTTTAAAACGGCGCAGGGATTCGAGTTCCCCCTCAAAGATAACCACATTATCGCGCAACACACGAATCGGCTTGTTGCGGTACACAGTTCCCTCGACAACCATACAACCGGCCACCTGACCGAACTTGGGCGAGCGGAACACGTCGCGGACATCGGCAATGCCGACAATCTCTTCGACACGCTCGGGCTCCAGCATTCCCGCTAACGCCTGCTTAACCTCGTCCAACAACTGATAGATAATGCTGTAGTAACGAATTTCAACGGATTCCGCTTCCGCCTGCTTGCGCGCTGCTGCATCGGCGCGGACATTAAAGCCGATGGCGATAGCCCCGGATGTCAATGCCAAATTGATATCGTTTTCGGTGATACCACCAACGCCGGAGGAGACGATATTAACCTGAACCTCCTCGTTACCCATATCGGCCAACGCGGAAATAATCGCTTCCAGAGAACCGCGCACATCGGTTTTGATCACCACCGGCAGCACTTTCTTTTCCCCTTCGCCCAGACCGGCAAACATGTTTTCCAGTTTGGCGGCCTGTTGCCGCTGCAGTTTTTCCTGGCGCGACCTGTTGCTGCGGTGTTCCGCCACATCCCTTGCCCGACGTTCGTCTGGAACCACAACAAACTCATCGCCGGCATCCGGGGGTGAATCGAGGCCGAGAATTTCCACCGGTGTGGAAGGCCCAGCTTCATCGACCTGCTGTCCCAATTCGTTGGTCATTGCCCGCACCCGGCCATAGCTTTGGCCAGCCAGCAGAATATCGCCACGCCTCATGGTGCCTGACTGCACCAACACAGTGGCAACCACACCGCGACCTTTATCCATACGCGATTCGACCACGACGCCTTTGGCGGGCGAGTCCTTAACCGCTGTAAGTTCCAACAATTCCGCCTGTAGCGACACCGCTTCCAACAATTCATCGATGCCATCGCCTGTGTGAGCCGATACATTGACAAACTGGGTATCGCCACCCCAGTTTTCCGGAATCACATCTTTTGCCGACAGTTCATTTTTAACCCGCTCTGGATCGGCGGATTCTTTATCGCATTTATTAATGGCCACGACCAGGGGAACACCAGCCGCTTTGGCATGCTGAATCGCTTCTTCGGTCTGTGGCATCACCCCGTCGTCAGCGGCAACCACCAGAATGACGACATCGGTACATTGGGCCCCGCGGGCTCGCATCGCCGTAAAGGCGGCATGGCCGGGGGTATCGAGAAAAGTAATTTCACCATGGCCGGTTTTCACTCGATAAGCACCGATATGCTGGGTAATACCGCCGGCCTCCCCAGAGGCCACCCTGGTTTCGCGAATATAGTCGAGCAATGAGGTTTTGCCGTGGTCCACATGGCCCATAACGGTAACCACCGGAGCTCGGGATACCTGTTCACCGGAGCCGGCCTCCAGTGATTCTTCCAGCGCTTCTTCAACGGCGTTTTCGCTCACCAGTTTTACCTTGTGGCCAAATTCTTCCACCACCAGTTGCGCTGTTTCCTGATCAATACTCTGATTGATAGTGGCCATAGTGCCGAGCTTCATCAATTGCTTGATCACTTCCCCGGACTTGATACTCATTTTTTGAGCGAGTTCAGAAACCACTATGGTTTCTGGAAGTTCTACTTCATGCACAATTTTTCCAGTCGGTTTTTTAAAACCGTGTTTGTTCGAAACTTTGATGTTAGACCGAGACATTCGCTTCGACCTTGAAGTTGCCCGCTCATCGTCATCAGCAAGCTCACTGTCGAGGTCGAGCAACACGGCTTTTTTATTTTTCTTCGGCCCCGGTTTCCTGGCGGCCTTTTTCGACCGGGCTTTCTCTTCGAGGTCGCGCTCTTCAGCTTCCAATTCGTGTTTTGTCTTTTTCTTGCCGTGCTTGCTTTTTTCCGCCTCCTGCTTGGCTTTTTGTGCCGCAGTCTGCTCCTCAACCTTTTCCCCGGCGGGCACAGCCGTTTTTTCACCGCCGTTGTCGACCGCGGCTGCCTTGCCTTCAGCCTCAGCGGTCTCTCGCGCTTCAGATACAACACCAGTACCGGGTTCCACTTCTGCGCTCTTCGACGCCTCCTCTACCGGAGCTTCCTCCTCGGTTCGAGCTTCAGCCGCCGCTTTCTGCTCCGCGGCGACTTTCGACTCTTCTTCCGCCCTACGCCGTGCTTCCAGTGCGGCCTGGCGCTTAACTTCAGCGTCGTCTACCAGCGAGCTGAGCGCTTGCGCCACTGGCGCAGGTTCGGCTGTGTCCGGTTCGGCCTGCGACTCGACCAAGCGTCTTTCAGCCTCGGCTGCAGCCTGCAACTCGGCCGGGTCGCGCTTGATGTAAGTACGTTTTTTACGCACTTCAACATTTACCGTTTTGCGCCCACTGCCGCTGCCGGTTCTCAGCGTTGTAGTGGTTTTACGTTTGAGCGTTATCTTCTTCGGCACGGTGGAGCTTTCGCCGTGGCTGGTTTTCAGAAACGACAAGAGCCTTTGCTTCTCTGTATCTGAAACAACCGCTTCCGGCGACTGGTGATTCAGGCCGGCCTCCTTCATTTGCTTCAGCAGCCGCTCAACCGAGGCTCCTACTGATTTGGCGAGTTCGCTTACAGTTACTTCTGCCATTCTCTTTCCTCAGTGTCTTATTGCTTGCTACCTTCGGGCTGGGTATCGGCAAACCATGGTTCGCGCGCCTTCATAATCAACGCTGCTGCGCGCTCTTCGTCCAGCCCTTCGATACCCAGCAGGTCATCAACAGCCTGCTCAGCCAAATCCTCCATGGACACAATGCCTAGATTCGCAAACCGATAGGCCAGGAGCCTATCCATACCTTCCATGTTCAGCAGGTCATCTGCCGGCTCCGCCTCTTCGAGCTTTTCTTCTGAAGCCAGCGCCTGGGTCAAAAGCGCATCTTTAGCCCGAGCCCGCAGTTCTTCGGCAATTTCTTCGTCAAACCCCTCGATGCCCAGCATCTCTTCGAGCGGTACATAGGCCACCTCCTCAAGAGAAGTGAAACCTTCATCCACTAATACAGAGGCGATGTCCTCATCGACATCCAGCGCATCTATAAACACGTCGAGGTAATTTCCCGTTTCCTCTTCCTGCTTGGATTTCCATTCCTCGATACTCATAACGTTGATATCCCAGCCCGTTAACTCACAGGCCAGTCTGACATTTTGACCACTGCGCCCAATCGCCATCGCCAGGTTGTCTTCCGCGACGGCAACATCCATGGAACCCGCATCTTCATCCACCACAATGGACTCAATTTCCGCTGGTGCCATGGCGTTAATGACAAATTGAGCCGGGTTATCGTCCCAAAGCACAATATCGATACGTTCGTTACCCAACTCATTGGACACAGCCTGCACCCGCGATCCGCGCATACCGACACAGGCGCCCACCGGGTCGATGCGGCCGTCATTGGTTCTCACCGCTATCTTGGCCCGCGAGCCCGGGTCGCGGGCCGCGGCTTTCAATTCAATAACTTCTTCTGCGATTTCCGGGACCTCTATTTTAAACAACTCAATCAGCATTTGCGGACATGAGCGGCTCAAATACAGTTGTGGACCGCGCGCTTCAGGGCGAACATCCAACAGCAACGCCCGCACCCGGTCCCCCATGCGAAACACTTCGCGTCCGACCAGTTGATCCCGGGGCAGTAAACCTTCGGCATTGTTACCCAGGTCGACAATAATGTTGTCACGAGTCACTTTTTTGACTGTACCGCTAACGAGTTCGTTGACCCTGTCGCGATATTCTTCCACTACCTGGGCACGCTCTGCTTCACGCACTTTTTGCACAATGACCTGTTTCGCGGTCTGAGCAGCAATGCGGCCAAATTCTATATTTTCCACCTTTTCTTCATAGACATCACCAGGCTTCAGGTTGGGATCTTTTTCGTGTGCTTCTTCCAGGGTGAACTGTGTGCCCAACGTTGCCAGGGTATCGTCGTCAACGACCTCCCAACGCCGAAATGATTCGTAATCTCCAGTCTTGCGATTGATCAAAACATAAATATCGGCATCTTCGTCATAACGCTTTTTGGTCGCTGTGGCCAATGCTATTTCGATAGCCTCGAAAATCACACTTTGGTCGACACCCTTTTCATTAGATACCGCATCGGCTACCAGTAAAATTTCTTTGTTCATTCGTGCGCCTCGTTACACTCCATCGAGTCTTCCCTTAAAAGCGGGGAATAATATTGGCCTTTTCAATAGTTTCAACTGGCAGCAGATATTCATGCTCATCCACCACCACTAATACGTCGTTATCTTCAACGCCGCTCAATGTGCCAGTAAACTTTCGCCGGCCTTCAAACGGCACCCGCAGGCGTATATTCACCCGCTCCCCAACATATCTGGAAAACTGCGCCAAGGTATACAATGGGCGATCGACCCCCGGAGAGGAGACTTCCAGAGCGTATTGCCCCTGTATAGGATCCTCTACATCCAGCACGCTGCTGATCTGGCGGCTGACTTTTTCGCAATCATCGAGATTCACGCCACCCTCTTTATCGATATATACCCGCAGTGTAACGCGCCGGCCCTGGGATAAGTATTCGAGCCCCCATAGCACGCAACCCAACGCTTTGACCACGGGTTCAATCAATACTGTTAACTGATCGTGCCTGGATGACATTTCGCCACAACCACCTGAATTTGCAATTATTATCAAACCAACCGGGAAAATAAAAAATGGGCTCTCGGCCCATTCTCACTGCGCCGCAGGCCTCTGCGGCTATTTATTACGGCTTCTCGGCAACACCGGTCAACCCTACGCACCGGCAAATTGACCCTGACAAAAAGTCGCATACGAAAAAGCCCCTTATAAAGGGGCTTTCCGGAAGTGCCAAATATGGCACATAATCTGGCAACAGAATAAGGCTTCGCCTGTCAGCTTCATCCCGATTGGGATAAGCCGCCTGTTGGCTCCAATACCTGAACAGTTAACTAACATCCGCATCAGTCAACTGACGCTTGTATCATCTCATTAGCCGGCATTTTCGCTCCGCTAATGAGGGGAAGGCATTACAACCGGGTTTTGTACTATCAATCTCGTCTATCTCAAGTCTCAAGTACAACCTCAACCCAGGGAACTTTCCCTCCATTGAGGCGGCGCATTATATCAAAGGTATTAAAAATGGCAAATAGAGGAAACACAAATTGGGACAGCACGGAAACGCTGTGCCAATGCTTCGCTTACCGCATCGCAACCAGCGCATTTGCGAATCTGCCACAGTACATAGTTATGCAGTAGACTCTGCGCTATGATGGCACAAACCCCCTTAATCCCGCAGCAAAATGACGTTCAACAACCAGACTTTGGAGTTTTAAACCATTGATGAACTTAAAACAAATCGACGGTCACAAATGCTTCGGCGGAGAACAATTGCAATATAGCCACGACTCCACCTCACTCAATTGCCAAATGCGCTTCTCTATCTTCTTGCCTTCCAATTCCAGTACAGCGAAAGTTCCGCTTCTTTACTGGCTTTCAGGTCTCACCTGCAGCGATGAAAACTTTGTACAGAAAGCCGGCGCCCAACGTTACGCCGAACAAAATGGCGTCGCCATAATCGCCCCTGATACAAGTCCTCGCGGCGAGTCTGTACCCGATGACCCCGAAGGCAGCTACGATATGGGGCTGGGGGCCGGATTTTACCTCAATGCCACCCGAGAACCCTGGGCCGAACATTACCAAATGTACAGCTATATCGCCCATGAGCTGCCGGCGCTGGTCAACGCAAATTTTCCCATCGACGTTGATAAATGCAGTATTTTCGGCCACTCCATGGGCGGCCACGGCGCCCTGACAATAGCGTTGAAAAACCCCGGAAATTACCGTTCCATGTCGGCTTTCGCTCCCATCAGTTCCCCCATACGCTGCCCCTGGGGCCGCAAGGCATTGGGAAATTACCTCGGAGACAATATGGCCATCTGGCACGACTATGACACCACGGAGCTTATTGGCAAGGCACAGGAGCGTATTCCACTGTTGGTGGACCAGGGCAGTGCCGATCAATTTCTACAGGAACAACTGCAGCCCGAGTTGCTGAATCAGGCCTGTGAAAGAGCCGGTTACCCGCTGCAGTTGCGCCTGCAGGAGGGTTATGATCACAGCTACTTTTTTATTGCCAGCTTTATTGAAGATCACGTCAATTTTCACGCCCGGGCGCTGGCTTGACAAAAGCGGGCCGGGCCCCGGAGGGGGGGAAATTCCAACTACTTGGCTTGCACCACTTGCACTTGCGCCGCTGCCGGTGGGTGGCGCATATCCGAAGCAATATCCGCGAGGGTGAACGTCTTCAGGCGATCGGTGACCAAATCGTTGATAAAACTCCAGCTGTCGCGCAGGGCGCAGGTGGGCTCCAATTCGCAATTGCCACTGCCGCGGTTGCACTCGGTCAACGCAATCGGCCCTTCGACGGCCTGAATTACATCGGCAATACTGATTTCCGGCCCCGGACGCGCCAGTTGATAGCCGCCGCGAAGACCGCGGCGGGAAGCGACTATGCCACCATCGACCAGATACTTGAGCAGTTTGCGGGCAGTGGCTACCGGTATAAACGTACCCCTGGCAATTTCCTCGGTGGTCACCTGTTCAGCCCGTTGTTCGAGGTAGTGTGCTATCAATAGGCCATAGTCCGCCAGTCTACCAATCTTCAACATTTGCTTTTACCCACCTCGCTTGCATCCGTCAGCTTGCTTTCCTCTCGACAACCGACTGTGCGACCCGCATTCGCCATTATTTATTGACCCAGAATTTATTAACCCAGAGACTCTTGGTTTACATACCATACTAAACTAGTATACTTTAAATTATACCTCCACAGTATAATTAATAATCACACATATTGGGAGATCTGCAGCCAAACGGTAGTAATCAAAAGTTGTAGTCAACCGTTGTAGCCAACAGTTGTAGCCAACCGGGAGATCGATAACATGAGTCAAAGCGAACAGCTGGACCAATGGCTCAAGCAAAAATACGAACACGGCTTTTACACCGATGTGGAAACGGAAACCGTTCCCGCCGGGCTGAATGAGGACATGATCCGCCTGATTTCGGCGCGCAAGCAAGAGCCCGGATTTATGCTTCAGTGGCGACTGGAAGCCTATCGCCACTGGTGCAAAATGCCGCTGCCTGATTGGGCTAAACTCAATATCGCCCCTATCGATTTCAATGCCATTCATTACTATAGTGCCCCCAAATCCCTGTCCGATGGTCCCAAAAGCCTGGATGAAGTGGATCCGGAACTGTTGCGCACCTACGACAAGCTGGGCATCCCTCTCCACGAGCAGAAAATGCTGGCCGGAGTAGCCGTGGACGCTGTATTCGACAGTGTTTCTGTCGCCACCACCTTTAAGGAACAACTGGCCCGCGCAGGGGTGATTTTCTGCCCCATCTCCGAGGCGATTCAAAAACATCCGCACCTGGTGCGTAAATACCTCGGGCGGGTGGTCCCCCGGGGCGATAACTTTTACGCGGCTCTAAACGCCTCGGTATTTACCGACGGTTCCTTTGTCTACGTGCCGGAAGGCGTGCGCTGCCCGCTGGAACTGTCCACCTATTTTCGCATCAATGCGGCCAATACCGGGCAGTTTGAACGCACGCTGATCATTGCCGACAAAGGCAGCTATGTCAGCTACCTCGAGGGTTGCACTGCACCGATGCGTGATGAAAACCAGCTGCACGCGGCCGTGGTGGAACTGGTCGCGTTAGAGGACGCGGAAATCAAATACGCTACCGTGCAAAACTGGTACCCGGGCGACGAACATGGCCGCGGCGGCATTTACAACTTTGTCACCAAACGCGGTCTTTGCGCCGAAGCCCGCTCGCGTATTTCCTGGACGCAAGTCGAAACCGGATCGGCGATTACCTGGAAATACCCCAGTGTGATTCTGAAGGGAGAGCACTCGGCAGGAGAGTTCTACTCCGTGGCGGTCACCAAAAACTACCAGCAGGCGGACACCGGTACCAAAATGATCCACCTCGCCCCTAACACCAAAAGCACCATTGTCAGCAAAGGCATTTCGGCCGGCCACAGCAGCAATACCTATCGCGGACTGGTACGCATGTCGCCGCGTGCGCGTCGAGCGCGCAACTATACCCAGTGCGATTCTCTGCTGTTAGGGCACACATGCGCCGCTCACACGGTCCCCTATATCGAGTCCAGACAGCCGGACAGTATTGTCGAGCACGAGGCCACCACGTCGAAAATTGCCGATGAGCAGTTGTTCTATTGCCGCCAGAGGGGGCTGGACGCAGAACAGGCGGTGGCGATGATTGTCAACGGCTTTTGCAAGGAGGTGTTTGAACATTTGCCGATGGAATTTGCGGTGGAGGCCAACAAGCTGCTCGAACTCAGCCTGGAAGGCACGGTGGGATGACCGGCTCAACAGCTGCTACAGCCTGACGCCCCATTTAGATAGACATAATTACAATCAATAGACGTGACCAAGCCACGATAAACGGAGTAAATAAACCATGTTACAAATTCGGGACCTGGCGGTTTCGGTGGATGACAAGACTATTCTCAAAGGCATCAACCTGACCGTAAACGCGGGCGAAGTGCATGCCATTATGGGCCCTAATGGTTCGGGCAAAAGTGTTCTTACCCGTACCCTGAGCGGAGATCCACAATACCGGGTTGAGCGCGGACAAGTCTTGTTTAAGCAGCGCAATCTGCTGGAGCTGGAACCGGAGGAACGCGCCCGCCTGGGCGTCTTTCTCGGCTTTCAATACCCAGTATCGATTCCCGGCGTCAGTAACGTGCAATTCCTCAAGGCCGCGTTGAATGCGCAGCGCGAAGCCTGCGGCGAGGAACCGCTGGACGCCATGCAACTGCTGGAAAAAGTCCGGGAACTGTTACCACTGGTGGATTTGAATCCGGCATTTTTGCAGCGGGCGGTCAACGACGGTTTTTCCGGAGGAGAGAAAAAGCGCAACGAAATTCTGCAAATGTTATTGCTCGAACCCGCCCTTTGCGTATTAGACGAAACCGACTCCGGGCTGGACGTGGACGCGCTGAAAACAGTAGCCGACGGCATCAACCATATGCGCGCGCCGCAACGCGGCTTCCTGTTAATCACCCACTACCAACGGCTGTTGAACTATGTCAAGCCGGACGTGGTTCATATTCTCGCCCGGGGCAAAATTGTTGCCAGTGGCGGCCCGGAGCTGGCGCTGGAAGTTGAACAAAAAGGCTATCAGCACCTCGCCGCTTGATGCTAAAAGGAGAGGAAACACATCCCTGATGACAACTCAGACGCCAAAACTCGACATCATTCAAGCCCGGTTTCAACAACTTGACTTCAGTGACCTGCCCGACTGGTTGGCCGGGGTCCGCACCCGGGCATTGACGGCGGTAATGAACCGGGGCCTGCCCGACCACGCCTGGGAGTCCTGGCGCCATACGCCGATTCAGTCGTGGCTGGAGGATATACTCGCCAGACCACTGCCCCAGTCCCCTCTCCAACCGCAAAAGGAGGCGGAAACAAACTCGCTCTCCAGTACCGCTGGAGAAATCACAACGGCAGATGAAGCGCCAATACAGCAAACGCTGTTGCCGGGCTGCCATATCCGCTGCTGCAATGGTGTTTTTTCTGCGAGCGGAGATCTGCCCAATGGGGTTGAGTTGCTGCCGCAGGCCGCATTCAAAGGCGACGAAAATGCCCCGGCTATCGTCTGGCTGCAAACGCAGACACGTCAGGTCGACCCTCTCGCCAACCTGGTCACGGCCTTTTCTTCCGAGCCCGCCCTGTTGCGTATCAGCACCGAACTGCACCAGCCTATCCATATCTGGTACCGCGCCGAACAGGAACGGCTGACTCTGCCGGCGCTACTTATGTGGCTGGAGGAAAACACCAACGCCACGGTGATTGAACACTTTGCGGGCGCCGACAACAACTATACCTCGGGCATCAACTACACCTCCGACAACAACTGCGCCTCCCACAATAACTATGCCTGCCTGAATCGCAGCGATATAGTGCTCAACCGCAATGCCAGACTCAACTACTACCGCCTCAATAACGATGCCGACAGGAGTAGGCATATCGGCTATCTCGGCATCGAACAGCACAGCGACAGCCAGTGCGACGTGCAGGTCCTGACCACCGGCGGCGGCGCTGTGCGCAATACGCTGAATATAGAACAGACAGGCAACGGCGCCGGCAGCCGTGTCAAGGGCTGTGCCTGGGTCACAGGCAAGCATCACTGCGACTACCAACTGATTCTGCGGCATCTTTGCGATCGCGGCCAGAGCGATGCGCAACTGCACAGTCTGGCCGCCGGCAGCGGCACCATGGTTAGCAATGGCTTGATCCATATCGCCCGAGAGACGCGCGACAATGCCGCGGAATTTCAAAGTCGCAACCTGCTGCTCTCCGAACAGGCGCAAATCCACACCAAACCGGAACTGGAAATCTATGCCGACGACGTGCAGTGCAGCCACGGAGCCAGTATTGGGCAGTTGGATGAACAGGCCTTGTTTTATCTGCGCTCACGCGGCATCGGCCTGCGGGAGGCTCGCCATCTGCTGCTCCACGGTTTTCTCAAAAATATCTGGCACCACAGCGGCGACAGCGCGTTTGACGATTACTGCCGACAATTACTGGCCGACGGCCTGCAAACCCTTGAGAGCGAAGCGTCCCCGAGCGTAAAAAACGCCAGAGAAAGCGCCGCTGACGAGACGACAGAGAGGAGCACGTTTGAATGACCGAGACTCTGCCCCTAAACAGTGTTCGCACCCTGTTTCCGCTATTATCACAACAGGTTCACGGCAAGCCACTGGTGTACCTGGACAATGCCGCCACCGCGCAAAAACCCAACGCGGTTATCGAAGCGCTTAACGATTATTACCGCCGCGACAACGCCAACGTTCACCGCGGCCTGCACGCGCTGAGCGAACGGGCCACCGAGGCCATGGAAGCGGCACGGGGGAAAATTCAGCGCTTTATCAACGCCGCGGAGAGCGCCGAAATTATTTTCACCCGCGGAACCACCGAGAGCATCAACCTGGTGGCCCATGGCTTTGCCTTGCAATTTCTCAAGCCCGGCGATGAAGTGCTGATTACCGCTATGGAACACCACTCCAATATCGTGCCCTGGCAACTGGCTTGCGAGCGCAGCGGTGCACGCCTGCAGGTAGCGGCCATCACCCGGGCGGGCGAAGTCGATATGAATGATTTCAAGGCCAAACTCAGCGAGCGAACCCGCTTGCTGGCGGTGGGCCACGTATCCAATGCCCTCGGCACGGTCAACCCGCTGCCCGCCATGATCTCCCTCGCCCGACGCTATTCGCCGATCGCCGTACTGGTCGACGGCGCCCAGGCTGTCGCCCATCTGCCGGTGGATGTACAACAACTGGATGCGGATTTTTACGTTTTTTCCGGCCATAAACTCTACGGTCCCACCGGTATAGGCGTACTCTACGGCAAACGCCGCTGGCTGGAACAACTGCCGGTCTACCAGGGCGGCGGTGACATGATCCGCAAAGTGACCTTTGCAAAAACGCAATACGCTCCCTTGCCCAGCCGCTTTGAAGCCGGCACACCTCACATCGCCGGCTGCATCGGTCTGGGGGCGGCTATCGATTTTTTCAGTCAGTGGGATTGGCCGCAGCGGCGCCAGTTGGAGCAACAGTTGCTGGACGCCGCCACCGAAGGCCTGGACAGCATCGAGGGTGTGCGACTGATCGGCACTGCGGCAGACAAAACCTCTCTGGTGAGCTTTACGATGGACGACATTCACCCCCATGACCTGGGTACATTTTTGGATCACGAAGGTATCGCCGTACGCGCCGGCCATCACTGTGCAATGCCGGTCATGGATTTTTACGGTGTCCCCGCCACGGTGAGGGCCTCTTTTGCAATTTACAATACCCTTGACGATGTGGATCGGTTACTGAACGCCGTACAGGCATGCAGGAGGTTTTTCTGTGGACAGTGATTTGCGGGCGCTTTATCAGGAACTGATACTCGACCACGGCAAACAACCGCGCAATTTTGGCAAACCGGATGCCTATACCCACAGTGTGGATGCCTACAACCCCCTGTGCGGCGATCACATTGTGGTTTACGGCACGCTCAGCGATGAAGCGGTGGAGGATATTCATTTCACCGGTAAGGGCTGCGCTATCTGCATGGCCTCGGCTTCGTTGATGAGCCAGGAAACCAAACATAAATCCCGCGCCGACGCCGAGACCCTGTACCGGCAGTTTCTGGACAAGGTCACCGGTCGGGAAAGTGACCCTTCCAGCACCTTGGGCCGGCTCGATGTTTTATCGGGCGTGCGTGGCTTTCCCACGCGAATCAAGTGCGCCACCCTTGCCTGGCACGCACTGGCCCATTATCTATGAGTGTTAAAATTTTCGAGCAACAGCATCATCAGCCATCTCAACATCAGAGAGACATAGTCACCCTGAGCAGCGCCGCCATCAAACACTTGAAACGGCAGCTTGCGGCCCAACCACATATTGCCGCCATTCGCCTGGCAACCCAAAAAAGCGGTTGCTCGGGTTACAAATATGATGTCAGTTACAGCAATACCATTGGCGATGAAGACACGGTTATCGACATTGACGACGACCTACGCCTGGTTATCGCCCCCCATCATCTACCCATGTTTTCCGGCTGTAAACTGGATTTAGTCAAAGAGGGGATCAATGAGCAACTCCAAATCCAAAATCCCAACGCGCGATCTTACTGCGGATGCGGCGAATCCTTTACCCTTGAAGACCCAACGGCGCAAACGTGAACAGGTGACGCTCACGCGCGACTGCCAGGCATTGAAAGTTCCCGAAGGAGAGCCCGGCGTCCTCGCCGTCGGCAGCGAAGTGACTATCATTCAGGCGCTGGGCGGCAGTTACAGTGTTGAATACGCCGATAACCTTTGGCGTATAGATGCGGTGGATGCCGACGCCCTGGGCAAAGAACCGCTGGCGCTGTCATTCCCTCCCCCGGAAAACGATGCTATTTCCAGGGCCGCCGTGGAAATAGCGTTGAAAACAGTTTACGACCCGGAAATTCCCGTCAACATTCTCGACCTTGGCTTGATCTATCGACTGGAGATTGGGGTTGGCGATCCCGGTAAGGTCAACCTCACTATGACCCTCACCTCACCTTTTTGCGGTATGGGGGAAGTGTTGAAACAGGAAGTGGTACGGCGGGTCAGCCTGGTGCCTAATGTGCGGGCTGTGGAGGTGGACATTGTGTTCGATCCGCCCTGGTCACGGGAGAACCTAAGCGAAGTGGCAAAGTTGGAATTGGGGCTGTTTTAAAGGGGATTATTTACAAATAAAGGAGAAACTTTTTCACTGTGAACCCGCTGTACTATTTATAACCAGTTAAATCGTTGATAAATAAAGATAAATTATTTTCCGGTTAGCCTTGACCCGAGATAGCTCCCCCCCTATAATGCGCAGCCTTGGTTGAGGTCACAGACCAAACCAAGTTGCGAATGCGGGGTGGAGCAGCCTGGTAGCTCGTCGGGCTCATAACCCGAAGGTCGTTGGTTCAAATCCAGCCCCCGCTACCAAATTTCCTGCCTCAGGTCCGAGTCAATACCAGTTGACTTCAGGGCCTGGGGCAGATTTTCTTTTAAGCTCCCCTTATATACCCAAAGCGTTTGAGATTTAGGTGCACAGAGCACGTCAAAGAGATGCTATCATTTCCAACGTTTCAGGATGCGCCTCAACCAGCTTGAGTAAAGTCGCACTCCCTTGATCCGGTTTGCCCTTGTCCTGCTCCCAGCGCTCCAGAGTGCGCGGGCTGGTACGCAACATCGCTGCAAATACCCGCCGGGACATATTCAACCGCTTGCGCAAGTTAACTATCTCGTCCGCAGCCCCCGCTACCACCTTTACAGACGGGTTGGAATGGTCATCACGGTCGGTGGTGATCATTCGGACCTGCTCTATCAACATATGGCTCTGTTGTAATAGAGCGTCATCCTCGGTTGCCACCCTAAGAATGCCGGCAAGATTGCCATAGAGGTCTATCCTCAGCCCCTCCGGTCCCGGTTTGGGGGTTAAAACGATTTTTTCCACCAGCGACCGCAACAATTCAGCCGCTCCCCTCTGGTGGCTTCAACATTTAATGCGTCGCGTAATTCTTTCACTTTCTTTCGATAGCTTTGAGCCATCGCTGGGTGTAGAAAAGGTTTTGGTTCAGTGCTACTGGCTTTTAGCAGGGCTTACAGAGATTTTAAATCTACGTTGCATAACTTCACCTCGCTACCTAGAGGGGAATGGTTCAAAACAGCAGAAATGACCAAAATACAAATTAAGTCACAGCAAAATTAAATATTCCTCGGCAGTTCGCTAACACACTTGAAAGAAAAGCCCGGATTTGAATCCACATTCTAAGACAAGTTTCAAGAGCAAAGCGCAGACGGGGCGGGAACTCGTCACCGCTTTATCGGCCCCTGGTGTACCGGCATATCCATATATGCTATCATATGCGATAGCATAAACGCATTCTTATATGATAGCATTCAGGTATGAAAATCATTGTAGACACTAATATCATTGTGAATGTACTGCTGAGTCCCAGTCAGAAAAGTGCCAGTTTCAAGGTCTTTGAGATGTGCTTGGAGAATAAACTCAAGCCACAAATTGGGTATGCATTGTTTAAAGAGTATGAAGATGTCATGAGCCGGCCCGAAATCCAACTAAGAGCAAAATATACGCCGGCAGAAATTGATGAAATATTGAATGGTTTTTTGAGTGTTTGCAATTGGGTAAAGATCCATTATTTGTGGCGGCCAAATTTAAAAGATGAAGGCGATAACCATTTGGTGGATTTGGCTGTCGCCAGCAACGCTCAATGGATTGTGACGCAAAATATTAAAGATTTAGAGTCAGGCGAACTACGATTTGGCTTTCGCTCTATTTCACCGGAGAAATTCCTGGAGGTGATACATGGCAATAATCACATATCGGACAACAGATGATAAACGCAACAAATTAGCTGAAATGGCTGAAGAACAAAATGTCAGCGTCAATAAGTTGCTCGATGAGCTTGTCACGATAGCACTTACGGAGAGAGAGGCTTACCTGTTTTCACTTCCAATAGTTCCATTCACACATTTTGTAGTGTATGAGGCGAAACTATACCCAAAGCGTTTGAGATTTAGGTGTATAGAGTGCGTCAATTTTTGTTCCCCCTTCTTTTAATAGCAGGGGGCGCGACGACGCTGCATGGCAGGCCCTGGAGGGGGCGCGACGACGCTGCATGGCAGGCCCTGGAGGGACCGCATCTCCTCTGACCGGATCGGTTGGCACCTTTGATGGACGAAACGATGAACGAGGCCTACAGAGACAATATATTTATTTTTCCCGGAAGGTATATCTATCTCTATCTCAACCGCGTTCCCTGGTTCTTGGGGACCGTAGTCTGCTGCTAAGATTCCATAGTAGAAATCCGGATGGGTACCATAGGTGCTTGGCCCCCGACATAGCAACTTATATATTGCTATTTGGCCTTCTTAGCCCGCCCGCCACCCGAAAGAAACATATATGTTGCCTTAACTTAAAAAAGAAACTAATATATTTCTTATGCTATAAAAGCAACATATATGGTTACAAAAATGGAATCTCTACTACAGCAACTCAAAAAGCGCCGTATAGCCTTGGGGCTTAAGCAGATCGATATGATGCTGCGCGTTGGTATTTCTCGCCAGCAATACCAACGCTTGGAATCCAAAGGAAACCCCCGGTTGGATACGCTTGAGCTTATCGCCAAGGGGTTAAACAGCGAACTTGTGCTGATCCCAAAAGAAAAACTGCCCGCCGTGCAAGCGGCACTGGAAGGCGAAAGCGCGGACTACCCATCCAAAAAATCAAAAGACAATACGCAGGAGAGGAGTCTTGCTGATGATCCATGGCAGGATTATCTGGGGGATGAATGATGAACACGAGCGCCGAAGAAGAAGTTAATGTACTGAAACTGACTCTGCATGGCCGATTGGTTGGTTATTTGGCCGGATTTAAAAATGGCCGGAATGTCCTCAGCTTTGCTGATGAATTTAAGGAGGACGCAGGTCGCCCGACATTCAGCCTTATTACCCACCCCAGCTTTCCACGCTCAGAACAGCTTTTGGCCGAACTATGGGCAAGACAGCAGCGCCTTCACCCCACGCTATCCAATCTATTACCGGAAGGCTCTCTTCGTGAACTTATCGCTCAGGGGTTAAAAGTCCATGTCGACAATGAATTCCATATTTTCTCATATCTTGGCGGGGATTTGCCGGGGGCGCTGCTTGCAGAGCCCATGGAACCGGAAGACGTGCCGGAAAGCGTCCTCACCACTCACGGCAAGGCCAAAGCCGTCAAATTCAACAAAGGCACACAGGAGAACAAATTCTCCCTAGCCGGAGTACAGATGAAATTTTCCATGAAGGAAAAGGATGGTCGCTACAATCTATCCAAAGGAGACGAGCTCGGCGACTGGATCATCAAAACACCATCCACAAAGCATAAACATGTGCCTGTCAACGAATACACCGCCATGAAACTCGCCGCTCTTATTGGCGTAGACATTCCTGAGATTAAACTTGTCGAACTCGACAAACTCGACAATCTGCCACAGATCAATTTGCCGGATGAAAAGCTGGCATTCGCGATCAAGCGATTTGACCGAGAGAATGACACACGCATTCATATGGAAGATTTTGCGCAAGTTCTCGTTAAGTATCCGCACGAAAAATATGACTCAGCAAACTATGAGAATATCGGAAGAATACTCTATGAATTTTCCGGCGATGGACTGGCAGATGCACAGCAATTTGTCCGCCGCCTTCTTGCAAATATTCTGTTAGCCAATGGAGATGCACACCTAAAAAACTGGAGTCTTCTGTATGCTGATCAGATAACACCTAGGCTCTCGCCAGCCTATGATATCGTTACGACTAGAGTCTATATCGAGGACGAAAAACAATATGCCTTGAATTTAGGGAAGACAAAAAACTGGTATGACGTGACTTTCGCAAACTTCCAATCTTGGGCAGGCCGATCACAAATACCATGGCGAGCAATAAAGCCACACCTTGACGATGCAATGTCAAAGGCAAGAACCTCATGGCCTGATTCAATCAAAGTCCTGCCCATGAATGAAGACCACAAAATAAAGCTGAAAGAGCATTGGTCAAATCTCAAGGAAGATTTTCGTATCGAATAAATATCCTAGCGTCTTTATACCCAAAGCGTTTG
The DNA here is from genome assembly GCA_037384225.1 of Exilibacterium sp. GTDB lineage: Bacteria > Pseudomonadota > Gammaproteobacteria > Pseudomonadales > Cellvibrionaceae > JARROD01. Next base: position 13,639 of record JARROD010000038.1, on the reverse strand, counting down.
AGATTTAGGTGTGCAGAGTGCGTCAATTATTGTTCCCCCTTCTTTTAATAGCAGGGGGCGCGACGACGCTGCATGGCAGGCCCCATGTGAGGGCGCTAGCGCCGCGAATGCTTGGAGCGGCTGGACGGAGCAACGCGGCCAGGGACAAAAAGGGGCGTGCTCTGTGCACCTAAATCTCAAACGCGTTGGGTATAGATATCGACTAAACAAAAACTGCTTACACCGGGTGCTGCGGCTCATATACCCTACAGAAATCAGTACACTTTGTAATTCAATCGGTTTTCACACCTGCAAAATACAGGAAAATCACTTTACTATCGATCCACCAATGGGTTTAAAGTGCTTTACATTACTTGTGCAAAAAACCTCATCAATATTATGTCGATAACTATTGACATATCTAGATGTGTCCATTAGTCTGGAAATATGGACATACAAGACGCCATTATCCTGTTCGATGCGCTCTCACAGGAAACCCGCCTGAGAGCATTTCGTTTGCTCGTGCAAGCTGGCACCAAAGGGCTTGCGGCAGGTGCGCTCAGTGCAGCGCTTGGCACGCCCCACAACACCATGTCGTTTCATCTGAGCCACCTGGCTAATGCTGGAATTATTTGTTCCCGCAAAGAAGGGCGTTCGGTGATTTATTCCGCCAATTTCGATGTCATGCGGGATTTGATCGGATTCATGGTCAAAGACTGTTGCAGCGTTGAATTTGCCAGCATTAGCGAAGACAAGCGTAAAGGGTGCTCTATCATCGAACTGGCGGATTATTGTTGTGAGCCAATAACTAAATGAATAACTACTCAATAATCCGGGGCTGGCATACTGCCAGGCGGGTTATTGAGAAGTTACCCTAAATGAAAGGTATCCCCATGAAACGTATGCACATTCATGTCGGCGTCGAAAAGCTCGACGATAGCATCAAATTCTACAGGGCTCTGTTCGGTGCTGAGCCTGTAAAAATCAAGGGTGACTACGCCAAGTGGATGCTTGATGATCCGCGCATTAACTTTGCGATTTCAACCCGCGCCAAGCGCGGTGTTGACCACCTCGGCTTGCAGGTCGATGAAGGTCATGAACTGGACGCATTGCGCGAAAGGCTGAAAAAGGCGGATATGTCACTCTTTGATGAAGGTGAAACGGTCTGCTGTTATGCCCGCTCGAACAAGTCATGGGTGACTGATCCCGCAGACATTGCATGGGAAGCCTATCAGACCATGGAAGATGTCCAGCTCTTTTCCGATGCCACTGTCCCGGAAGAGGTGGCGTGTTGTACCCCCGAAACCAAAGGCCAGCCCAATTGCTGTAAACCGTCCAAAAAAACGGAGGGCTGTTGCCGTTGATGAAACGCGTCCTTGTTCTTTGTACAGGAAACTCATGCCGTTCGATCATGGCCGAGGCATTGATCAACGCACTTGGCGAAGGCCACTATGTTGCTCAAAGTGCCGGCAGCAAACCTGCCGGCTTTGTACATCCCAAATCCATACAAACCCTGAAACGCCACGGCATTGATGTCGTTGAGCCTCGCAGCAAGTCGTGGGACGAATTCGAAGGTGAACACTTCGATTGGGTGATTACTGTCTGTGATCAGGCGGCCAGTGAAAGCTGCCCTGTATCTTTCGGGAAACACGAGAAGCTGCATTGGAGCACGCCTGATCCAGCCAAGGCGCAAGGATCAGAAGGTGAGGTCGATGCCGCGTTCGATGAAGCCTTTTTCCTGCTCAGAAACCGAATAGAGAAAGAATTGTTTTGAGTAATGATTCATCATCCCCCCTGGGTGTATTTGAGCGCTACCTCTCTGTTTGGGTCGCTTTGTGTATTGTTGCAGGCGTTGGCCTCGGCGCGACCTTGTCGAATACCTTTCAGGCCATTGCCTCGATTGAATATGCCAGTGTCAATCTTGTCGTGGCGGTCTTCATCTGGGTGATGATTTACCCCATGATGGTTAACATCGATTTTGCCTCCCTCAAGAATGTCGGCAAAAAACCCAAAGGCTTGTGCATCACGCTGGTTGTGAACTGGCTAATCAAGCCCTTTACCATGGCGGCTCTGGGCATTCTTTTCTTCGAACATATTTTTTCGGGCCTGATTGAGGCGCAAACCGCGAAAGAATATATCGCCGGGATGATCCTTTTAGGCGTTGCCCCCTGCACAGCCATGGTCTTTGTCTGGAGCCAGCTTGTACGCGGCGATGCCAACTACACACTGGTTCAGGTTTCGATCAACGATATCATCATGGTGTTTGCCTTTGCGCCTATTGCGGCGCTCCTGTTAGGTGTGACGGATATCGTCGTACCGTGGCAGACCCTGCTCTTGTCCGTCATTCTCTATGTCGTAATACCGCTCGCCGCCGGATATGCGACCCGAAGGGTATTGGATGGCTCCGGCGATCACCAACGCATCGCCGCCTTTACACACAAAATAAAGCCCTTTTCGATAATGGGACTACTGGCAACCGTCATCCTGTTATTCGGCTTTCAGGCCCAGACCATTTTGAATAAACCCATGGTCATCGCCTTAATCGCCATTCCGCTACTCATTCAAAGCTATGGGATATTTATCCTTGCCTATGCATGGGGTTATTTCTGGCGCGTGCCGTTCACAACGGCGGCTCCGGCAGCTCTGATAGGCACATCCAACTTCTTCGAACTAGCCGTTGCCGTCGCGATCAGTCTATTCGGTCTGCATTCCGGTGCGGCGCTGGCGACGGTCGTCGGGGTACTGGTCGAAGTGCCCGTGATGCTATCGCTTGTTGCGATTGCTAACAAAACCCGTCCGTATTTTCCATAGCCTGTCAATTAATCCCGGACGGCTTCAACCTCCGGACGTCCGCCTGACACTGTGCTTACCCCGGGTTATTGAGAAGTTACATCGTTGCGGGTGAATCCTTTAAGGATTGCTGGAATTATTATCGGAAGAGGAATGTGGGAGTGTCCCCCTTTCCAGCTCAAATATCGAGCGCAGAATTGACTGCCATTGTGCATATTTATTTTCCAGATCCCCACTAAGATTAATCACAGAATTTTCCAATTGCATTACAGTGGGAAACACCTCACTGTTAAATCCACGCGAGAGTTCTTCCAGGTACTGCTCCTGCCTTCTGAACCAGGCGTAGTTTTCGTAAACATCCTTCATGGAAGCGTAGCTGCCGCGGCGAAACTGATGTTTGTCACTTGCGGCATCAGTTGCCTGATTCCTTATATACACTAACAGTTCACGATTATATTGCCTCCAAAGATCGTAGGTTTTTTTCATTTCATCAAATAGGCCGAGGTACTGCTCGTTCTCCGTATCAATAAACAGATACTCGTATTCACGAATTCGGCTGATGCGTTTCAACATCGGGTCATTTTCCGCAGGTAATCGACGTACCTGATAAATGCCCGCTTCGTCTTTCAGCAGATATTCACCAAAGGTTTCCGGTGACAGTCCTGCACCGTAACGCAAAGTCGCTATTTTTGCGATATGCTGCAATTGAATAGGTGCAAGCGTTGCCCGCATATCCAATAAATCATTGGCGATCTGATCAAAGACATGTTGAAACGGATCAACGCTATGTTGTTGGTAACCCGCTTCAGTGGCGGTACCTGTATAGGCTTTATCCAGCCAGGTGCGCCCGGCGCCATCCACCGCCTGAATCTTCAAGATAAGCACTTCACCATTGGATTGTTGAATGGTTCCTGTGATCAATAATTCCGAGGATTGGTAGCCGTTAGTCATTGCGCGTACGCGCACAACGCCCCACTGTCCACTGGCGACCAGTGTTTGGTGCAAAAGAAACGGCAGGTAGCGTGATTCCGCCTTGCGAACCAACGGAAACACCTTCAATCGCCGGTGCGTAGAAACGTCAGCGGGTATCCCGGGATCAAAAACGCTAATGTCAACATCGAGTTGCTCAACGCCAGCTTCAACGGAATAAGCCGAATAACTGAAAAACAATAGGGAAATCGCCAGACACACTGTGAGCCTTAGAACGGAATACATGCCTCACCTCTTTGACTTTGTAGCAGGCGCAAGGCTGCACACCTTACCTTTTGTAACGGTTTGCTCACAGTGGTAATTTTTGGGTACACCATCAAACCGCATATAGGCACGGTTAAGTGTAAATGGTTCAAACTCCTTACCGGACATCACCGTGGTGGCGACATTCATTTGCTGGCCATCGGACGATAATGTGAGCCTATGTTGAAGGGTTACACCTTCGGGTAAACGCAACAGAAACACCAACTGATGGCCATCCCAGCCACACACTTCCTTGCCGAAAACGGTTTCATAGGATTGCAAGCTGTCATCGTCGAATTGGCAATCAAAGGAAAACGTACCTTCTCTCTCGATATGAATGGTGTTGTATGATTGTTCAATATTGATAACGGCAATGCGCGTAATTTCCTCTACAAATTGAGCCATTGCAACCAGGGTAGCTGCATAGCCGGAATAGCCCTCGAGCGGCGCTGTCCGACTATCCATTCCCGGATGGGAGCTCCGCCGCTGCGCCTCCTTTCGCATCCGATATAAATAGTTATTCACCTTTGCCTGTACACTGTCATTGAGACTATAATCCATTTCCCAAGCCCCGGAAAAGTCGGATCTGAGCGCAGCTCTGAACACCTGGGACTTATGGTTTTGAGCACAGGCACTGGCCAACACAATGCCGAGAGCGACAACAATTGATAGAGAAGACTTCATCATGTGCGTTTTCTTGTATTTGCGGCCATATCCGTATGATACATCAATGCGTATCAGACTCTAGTAAGAGCAGCCCCTTGCAACAATGAGAAACCCACATCGAGCAAATGTTAACCACATCACACCTTTGTGTGGTCCACGCCGATTGACGCAGAGGCGGCAGCCCGGCTTGCCAGTAAACTCGATCAGTGCTGACCGGGTATCTGGCCAAGGCATTGGGGTCTTGAGGCACGACTATAAATGTGGTGGCTCCCCGGTACCATTGAAATCGACGGGCATATCCTAATATGCTTAAAAAAACCGTTGTTAACGGTTATTGTTATTTGCCGTAAACATGGCTGATTGACCTGTATCAACACCCTTAAACGCTTCCCAATTAGGATATATGGATCGTGCACAAAATAACTTTCAGCCCCTTTATATGCATAAGGGGTTTCGAGACGCCCGTCTGACTAGACGTGAAAAGGGGAAGACAGGGTTATGAACAAAAAAATCACCATTATCCAGGGCCATCCCGATCCCGAAGGTGGGCATTTTGATCATATGTTGGCAGACACCTATACCCAGGCAGCTGAGCAAGCGGGCCATTGTGTTACCACGATCAATATCGCCAAGCTGGATTTTCCTCTCCTGCGTTCGCAAGCGGACTGGGAGACAGGGGTAGTACCGGAGGCAATTCAGGCGGCCCAGAAGTCCATCAGCGAAGCCGACCATCTGGTGTTTATTTACCCGCTCTGGCTGGGGGACATGCCGGCACTGCTAAAAGCCTTCCTGGAGCAGGTATTGCGCCCGGGGTTTGCCTTTGAGAATTCATCAGGCAGTAACATTTCCAAAGGAAAACTGAAAGGAAAATCCGCCCATATCATTGTCACTATGGGGATGCCCGCCTTTTTCTACCGCTGGTTCTATGGTTCGCACAGTTTGAAAAGTCTGGAACGTAATATCCTGCGTTTTTGCGGTATTGGCCCGGTCAAAAGCACGTTGATTGGTCTCGTGGAGAAAGTCAGCGAAAACAAATGCAAAAAGGTGAAGAAGAAAATCGGTAACCTGGCTATCGCAGCGTAATAATATGCCACAGGAAGTTTAGTCGTGCCTGAAACTATCGACTGCGTCGTTATCGGCGCCGGTGTTGTCGGCTTGGCAGTTGCCCGCGCACTGGTACGGGCAGGCCTGGAAACCATTATACTGGAAAGTGAACTTCAAATCGGTACAGTCACCAGTTCCCGCAACAGTGAAGTGATTCACGCCGGTATCTACTACCCACCGGGTTCGTTAAAGGCAAGCTTGTGCGTGGAGGGGAAGAAACGCTTATACCGCTATTGCGATGAGCGTAAAGTGCAATACCGCAACTGTGAAAAACTGATTGTTGCGAGCGGCGAAGAGCAAATCCCGAAACTGAAACATATTATCACTCATGCACGGGTAAATGGCGTTTCAGACCTGCGCCTACTCGACCGACAACAGGCGCGGGATCTGGAGCCCGAAGTCGAATGCGTTGCTGCCATCCTATCGCCCTCCACGGGTATTATCGACAGCCATGGATTGATGTTAAGCCTACAGGGAGACTTTGAAAGTGCGGGCGGCATGCTCGCGTTCGCCTCGCCAGTGATAAGCGGGCGCTGGGAGGGAAACGGTATATCACTGCTGGTGGGCGGAGCACAGCAAATGGAACTCAAGGCGCGCTATGTCATTAATTCTGCCGGTCTGTCTGCGCCGGGTTTTGCGCGGTCATTGCAAGGTTTGAATCCGGAGTTGGTGCCGCCAGTTTATTTTGCCAAGGGCAATTACTATGCCCTGGGCTGTCGTTCACCCTTTCGCCGCCTGATTTACCCCGCACCGGGAAGCGCCGGGTTGGGGGTGCACCTAACGTTGGATTTGGGCGGCAACGCCCGGTTTGGCCCCGACGTAGAGTGGATAAACGAAATTGCGTACGATGTCGATCCAGGCCGGATACAATCGTTCTACAGCGAAATTCGAAAATACTGGCCCGGCCTGCCGGATGATTCCCTGTCGCCGGCGTATTCAGGTATTCGCCCCAAATTGCACAGGCCTGGAGAAGCGGCCTGTGATTTTATGATTCAGGACCAGAGTGTACATGGAATGGCGGGGCTGATTAACTTGTTTGGTATCGAATCACCCGGCTTAACGGCGTCACTCGCAATCGCAGAAGAGATCAAGCAGCGGATTAGTAGAGAAAAGACTTGAGCTTATTGCGAAAACACTTGCATACCACAAGTATGTATTGATATCCGTCTACAAACTGTCTCGGCAAAAACTTCTTTAAAAAAATACGAAGAAAGAAGAATGCACACGCTATCGGGTTACCCTAAATTGCGCATGAAAAACGACAGCGTCATAGCTCCTGCCCGGCTATTCATTTTTCTGAGCGTTCGGATTATTGTAATCAGCCAAAGCAATGGCGAGCACCTGAGCCAATACCAGCGAAGCCGACAGTGAGCGAAAAGCGTCGACTCTGGCTTCGTGCACAACCAGAGACAATTGACTGATATTGGCCAGGGGCGACACCGGACTGTCAGTGATGGACAAAATACTTACGCCATTCCTGGCCGCCTCGGTCGCCAGCTCGCAGGTGTTTGAAGCGTAAGGACTGTAGCTGACCGCCAGCAGCAGATCGCCGCGCTCCACATTCGATAACTGCTCCCGAAACATACCGCCGGCGCCACTGATCAGAAACACCTTTTTATCCATATGATTGAGGGCATAATGCAAATAGGTCGCTATTGTGTAAGCGCGACCGCTACCCAGTAAAAAGATATGTTTGGCCTGCGCCAGCATGTCTATGGCCCGATGGATGTCCTCCTCGGAGATGGTTTCTTCCATATATCGCAGTGCGTCACGATTGGCTTTGGCAAAACGGTTTAAAAGTGCATCGCCGTGCCAATCATCCTGCCCCCTCAGCAGCCGAATGCGGTTGCTGTAGTTGCTGGTCTGTTCCAGCATATCTTCCTTGACAATGTTTTTCAGTTCATTGAAACCGGAAAAATCCAGTGCTGAAGCGAAGCGAATCAGGGTCGACGGCGGTACCTTCATCTCTTCGGCAATCACCGCGATGGTTTCAAACGCCACCATCTTGGGATTTTCGAGTATATAAGCCGCCACCTGTTGCAACCGCTTGCTCATAGAAGGGTAGCGGGATTTGATCAGTTCCTGTAAATCACTCCACCCCATGTCCTTCTCGTCGAGCGTTTCTCGTTCTTGGTCAATCGTCATAACAACATAAGTCAATTAAAAGAGTATACTCTTAGGCTAATGTGGGAAGGGCTATATTGAAAATATCATTACAACTGGCCTCGTGCCGGCATTTTAATGCCATATATTCCACTCCCAGGTTTTATGTCAGAGTCTGACAGCTGGGATAACTTAAACTATTACGGTTCGAAATAAAAATTTTATTTTTTGTATTGAGGTATATACCCAAAGCGTTTGAGATTTAGGTGCACAGAGCACGCCCCTTTTTGCCCCTGGCCGCGTTGCTCCGTCCACCTAAATCTCAAACGCTTTGGGTATAGCTTAAAAATTTAGGCACGGTTTCCAGCTTACCGCTATCGTTCACAACATTTACTTAGGGACGTGCACGAAATAACTTCCGGCCCTTTTATCACTATTAAAAAGCGGGCCAGGCGCCCGTCTGACCAGGTGCGAAAACGTTAGGCTTAGTGGACCTGCGTCGGGTTTTCACGACGTCTACACCCAAAGCGTTTGAGATTTAGATATAAACGCACGTCGCCAGTTTCGAAAACAAAACGCCGACAACATCCCTTTTGATATTTTGCACTCTCTACCAATGACCCACGCATCTTTGATCAAAAGTCATTTCAAGTGAATGGCTTCAAGTTCACGTACAACAGCTTCTCTGTATAACCATTGACCGGTAATCAAACTGACTTGACGAATTTTGAAATAATTTCTGTGCTGCAAAAAAACTGCGACTCGCGGTTTGGGTGGTTTTTCTTTGTCGTCGATTTAAAATTTCCATAATTATAAATATTGAAATATATGTTTCAATAAGATAAGCTCAGCCTCTGCAAAAAGTTTCGGCTGCCATGGGCATAGCCGGACTACGGGCGCATCCTGGTTTGCCAGCCCTTTAATGGAGAATTATTTATGAGCAACAACAAAGCCCTGGATCTTATTTGCATGGGCCGGGTTGCCGTGGACCTCTATGGACAACAGGTGGGCTCCCGCCTGGAGGACATGGGCAGCTTCGCCAAATACTTGGGCGGCTCCTCCGGCAATGTAGCCTTCGGCGCCGCCCGTCAGGGCCTTAAATCCTCCATGCTGGCACGGGTCGGAAACGAACATATGGGTCGTTTCGTGCGCGAGAAATTACAGCGCGTGGGAGTCGACACCAGCCACTTGATAACAGACCCGGAACGCCTCACCGCTCTGGTGATTCTGGGAATCAAGGATACTGACACCTTTCCATTGATTTTTTACCGGGAAAACTGCGCGGATATGGCCATCCAGGCTGAGGGTCGGGTGCTGGATATCGACTATCGACCTGTTCTCTGGGGGCTGACAAACCCGGGCGACGGTGAAACCCGCTATATTGAATCCGACCCGGTGACAAAGCAATTGCAGGACGTACTGCACCACTTCGACTTGATTGTCGGTACCGAGGAAGAATTCCATATTGCCGGCGGCAGTACCGATACCCTGGAAGCCCTGCGGACAGTACGGGCAGTGAGCGACGCGGTGCTCGTGTGCAAGCGCGGCGCCCTGGGCTGCTCGGTGTTCGAAAAAGATATCCCCGCCAGTCTCGACGACGGCCTCACAATCTACGGTGTCGAAGTGAAAGTGCTCAACGTGCTCGGTGCCGGCGACGCTTTTATGTCCGGTCTGATGCGGGGCTATCTCAACGACGAGGGCTGGGAACAGAGCTGCCGCTACGCCAACGCCTGTGGCGCTTTGGTCGTATCGCGCCACGGCTGCGCCCCGGCCATGCCGAGCAAAGAGGAACTGGACGATTATCTGAGCCGAGCCGAATCTGTGCCGCGCCCGGATCTGGATCCGCGGCTAAACCACCTGCACCGGGTGACTACCCGCGATCGCCACTGGGGCGAACTCAATATCATGGCCTTCGATCACCGCAGCCAACTGGTCAATCTGGCCCGGGAAACCGGCGCCCCCAAGACCTGTATTGCGATGCTCAAACAGTTGATCCTCAAGGCCGCCGAGCAGGTGGCCGAAGAAACCCCACCCAAGGACCATGTGGGCGTATTTGTGGACAGCAGCTTCGGCAAAGATGTGCTCGACGCCGTCACTGGCCGCGGCTGGTGGGTTGCCCGCCCGATTGAACAGCCCGGCTCCCGGCCCCTGCGCCTGGAGCACGGCAATATCGGCAGCCAACTGATCGACTGGCCGCTGGAGCATATCGTCAAGTGCCTGGTGTTCTATCACCCCGAAGACAGCACTGAGATGCGCACGAACCAGGAGCAGCAACTGAAGGAAATCTACCGAGCCTGCTGTAAGAGCGGCCACGAACTGCTGTTGGAGGTAGTCCTCCCGCCCGACATGCCCAAATCCGATGAACTCTATCTGCACACTTTAAAGCGCCTTTATAGCCTGAATATCAAACCGGACTGGTGGAAACTGCCACCCCTGGCATCACACAGCTGGGACCGCGTCAGCGAGCTACTCGAGGAATCCGACCCACACTGCCACGGAGTAGTGATTCTCGGTCTGGAAGCGCCTATGGACCAATTGCAGGAGGGGTTCAACGCCGCTGCCGGCAAAGACGCCGTCAAAGGGTTTGCCGTGGGGCGTACAATCTTTATGGAACCCTCCCGCGAATGGATGCTCAACCGAATCAACGACGACGAATTTATTCGGCGCATTAAAGAGAACTATCGCCAACTGATCGCCCTCTGGAACAACAGGAAAAGCTATGCCTAAAACCCTTCGCCTGACCATGGCCCAGGCCGTGGTAAAATACATGACAGCACAGAAAGTCGAGATTGAGGGCCAGCGCCTGCCACTTTTCGACGGGGTATTCGCGATCTTTGGCCATGGCAATGTGGCGGGACTCGGCGAAGCGCTCTGGCACGTACAAGAGCAACTGCCCACCTACCGCGCCCATAACGAACAGGCCATGGCCCACGCCGCCATCGCCTTCGCCAAGACACACAACCGCCGCCGAATGATGGCTTGCACCGCTTCGGCGGGGCCGGGTTCCACCAATATGGTGACGGCCGCCGCCGTAGCCCATGTCAATCGTCTGCCAGTGCTGTTTCTGCCCGGCGACACCTTCGCCACGCGCATACCGGACCCGGTACTACAGCAGGTCGAAAACTTTCACGATTACACGCTGACCTCCAACGATTGTTTTAAACCGGTGAGCCGCTTCTTCGATCGCATCACCCGTGCGGAACAGTTGTTAGCCTCCCTGCCCCAGGCCCTGCGGGTACTGACGGATCCTGTGGATTGCGGCCCGGTGACCCTGGCACTGCCGCAGGACGTGCAGACCATGAGCTTCGACTACCCGGAACATTTCTTTGCCGAAAAAGTGCACCTTCTGCGCCGTCAAAGCCCCGACAGTATAGAGTTGGAAGCAGCCATCACCCTGATTCGCCAAGCCGCGAAACCGCTGCTGATCGCCGGCGGCGGCGTTCACTACTCCGGCGCACTCAAAGAACTGGATACCTTGGTCAGCACCTTTAACATGCCTGTTGGCGAAACCCAGGCGGGGAAAGGCGCCCTGCCCTGGGACCACCCCCAAAACATGGGCACCATCGGGGTGAGCGGCGCAGCATCGACCAACGCCCTGGCCGCCGAGGCCGACTTGGTGCTGGCGGTGGGCACCCGGCTGGGGGATTTTGCCTCCGGCTCGCGAGCCATGATCAACCCCGAAGCCCGGATCGTTTGCATCAATGTCGCCGCCTTCGATGCGGTCAAACACCGGGCACAGGCACTGGTGGGTGACGCTGCGCTGACCCTGCCGCATTTGGTCAACGGCCTGCAAGGGTGGCAGCCGGCTGCCACCTGGGTGAAAAAATCCGCCCAGTTGCGCGATCGCTGGCACCAAATGGTGGAGCAGGCCACTGTCGATGGGGGCCGCGCGCTGCCCACCGACGGCGAGGTGGTGGGCGCGGTCAACCGCGCTGCCGGCGATAAAGACATAGTCGTCTGCGCCGCCGGCGGGCTGCCGGGCGAATTGCAAAAACTGTGGCGCACCCGTTACGACCGCGGCTACCACATGGAATACGGCTACTCCTGCATGGGATACGAAATCGCCGGCGGGCTGGGCGCGAAAATGGCGAAGCCAGACTCCGAGATTTTCGTAATGGTGGGCGACGGTTCTTACCTAATGCTCAACTCCGAGATCGCCACCTCCGTAATGCTGGGCTACAAAATCATCGTCGTGGTATTGGACAATCGCGGCTTCGGGTGTATTCACAGGCTACAGCAGTCCTGCGGTGGACCCGCTTTCAACAATCTGCTGCAAAACTGTAAAACCGCGCCGAACGGCGCCCCAAAAACCGACTTTGCCGCCCACGCCGCCGCTCTCGGTGCCCGCGCCGAACAGGTAAAGAGCATCGCAGAACTGGAAGCGGCACTGACGCGCGCCAAAGCCTCCGACATCAGCTATGTCATCAGCCTCGACACCGATCCGCTGATCGCCACAGAAGCAGGCGGCACTTGGTGGGATGTGGCTGTGCCGGAAATCTCACAGCGTCCCGAAGTCGACGCCGCGCGCCGGGTATACGAATCGCACAAAGCCCGGCAACGGGAAAACCTGTAACCGAAAGCCGCATTGGGTTATGAAAATTTGCACCACTTCGCCCGTGAAGCGCATCAGCTAGAAGTACCTCAACGTCACGACTTGCGCGGATAATCCGGACCGTTGACCCAGTTGTGCGCCGGCTCCCAGGTAAAGCACCACTGGCGCACCGGTCCCGCCATAACGTTGAGATAGTAATTGTTGTAGCCGGCCAGCGTCGCTACCGGGTGGTACCCCTTGGGAACCATAACCACATCTTTGTTATACACGGCCATGCATTCGTCCAGTTCGCCGTCATCGGTATAAACCCGCTGCAGGGCAAAACCTTGCGGCGGATTGATGCGGTGATAATAAGTCTCCTCCAAATAAGTTTCTTCGGGGGCGCGATCCTGATCGTGTTTATGCGAAGGATAGGAGCTGGTATTACCTTCGTCGGTGTATACCTCAACCACCAGCAGGCTATCGGCGGGCTGGTCTTCGGGCAAAATATTCTGTACGTAACGCTGGTTAAAGCCTTTGCCCCGTGATTCCGCGCCAATATCATCGGGTCTGATCAACCTCGCTTTGTGATTGCCGCGACCCGGCGCCTTACAGACCGCCAGTTCCAGATCACTGGTTGCGGTCACTTCAAAATAATCATCGTTGGGCACATAGACGGCATAGGGTTTTTTGCACTCGAATGGGCTCATGCGATCTCCAATCTCGTTCAACGCCAGCTCGCGGGTGTTTACCCTGGCTTTGCCGGCGACCAGAACCAGGCAGACTTCCTGGCCGGCGGTTTCCTGTTTCAGAGACTGTCCCGCTTTGAGTTCAAATACCTGAAACCCCACATAATGCCAGCCAGCCGATTCCGGGCGGATGTCTTGAACCAGGCCCGACGCGTCCTTCGACCGACATTTGGAAAGCAGTTGAGGCATAAGATAACTCCTTGCACACCATTGGCGTACCACAAAGATTTTATTTTCCCCCAGAGCGACCTCTATTTCAATGAGACCATTCGGAATGTATGGAATTAGGTAACCCTCAATAATGCTGGATTGGCGCAATGTCAGGCGGATGGCCACCGGATCGAAGGCACAAATACCCCGGGTTATTGGGAAGTTATTGAATTAGACCAAATATACCAAAAGAAAAAAATATTTTAAATTGGCGGCAGGTTAAAAAATATATTTTTCAGCTCCAAACAAGGAAACGTCTCCTAAAATTCCTGCT
>JARROD010000037.1:0-20878 GCA_037384225.1 Exilibacterium sp. | reverse complement strand
CCCGCCTGGCGCCGCTGCGAAAACTTGACGTAGGCCCACTATGCCGGCGTTTTCGCAACGACACCAGGCGGGCGCCTCGAAACCGAAAACCGGAAGTTATTTCGTGCACGGTCCTTAAAGAACCGATAGGATGCTTTAAAGCTTTCGCTGGGATTGACGCTATTTGAGGTGTGAGTAGTAAAAGTATTTCTCCATCGTATTCTATTTCCGGGGTCAAACCTTTCATACTTTCGTTTTTAACGCTATTGAGTGTTCCAAGCGGAATAACAATTCTGGTCGCAATATCCGCATTTTGGGTATATACGGAAAAGCATTACGAGTGTTTCGGCTTGGATTTTTATAAACGTCCCATTGCGCCATCAAAATTCCCTGAATTCGTCGCAAAAACAGCCATGTTCTTCAACAAATTCATTGTAGGTTCTTATGGCATTTTTGTTTTCTTCGGCCCATTTGTCAGTTTTTGATTTCGCTAATTTCTCGACAAGCGCTTGTTCAAGAGTGGTCGAAAGGTTAATGTTCATGGCCTTGCACTTTTTAAGTAAGTCACGGTTTACGCTAAGGTTTGTGGGCTTTTTGGGGGCCTGGGGGTCAAATAAGGGGCGCATAATGGGGGCCCTCCAAAAGTGCAAACATTAACCATTGTGTGCATTTGAGTGCGCATGGTCAAGCGTTTGCTAAATAGGTCAATCCACACCCCTTCAAGACAATGTGAATCAAGCTTTCGGCAATATACTCAAAGTCCTTGTCCGACAGGGTTTCTTTGCCCATCGCCGCCCGTACCTGCACGCCGAAATCCGCGTAGTGCTGGGTCGCTCCCCAGATTAAAAACAACAAATGCAGCGGGTCCACCGCATCCATTTTTCCCCGCTCAATCCAGCTTTGCATAACGGCGACTATCTGCCCAATCCAGGCGCGGAACTCTGTTTGCAAATACTCCATTAAATGTGGTGCGCCGTGAATCAGTTCGCCGGCGAATATACGCGAGGCGACGGGGTTGGTTTTAGAGTACATCACTTTGGCGCGAATATACGCGGCCAGAGCTTCGGCGGGGTCATCGTCTGGATTTATATCTTCGATACTGGCGTTCCAGAATTCGACAATATCACTCAATACCCTGCCGTATAGGTCCAGTTTGTTTTTAAAGTAGTAGTGGATATTGGCCCTGGGCAGACCGGCGCGTTCGGCGATCCGTTTTATGGATGCGCCTTTAAAACCATGGTCGAGAAATTCCCTTTCGGCAGCGGCTCCTGCGACGATTTTTTTACGGGTTTTTTACCGGGGCACCCGCCGCAATCCAGCGCGCAATCAAACGGCGCTCCTGGTCGGTCATGCCGGTCTTGTTCATAAGCGGCATATCCGCGGCATCGATGGCCCGGGCTTTGATTCGCGGCGCCCACTGTTTCATCGATGCCAGGTCACCGAGCGTAACCCCGGCTGGCGGGACCTTGAACACGTCATCGGTGGGAGCGCTGGAATGACAGCTCGCGCAGCGCGATTTCAATACCTGCTCGACACGCGCCACCTTGAGGGTGGCCGCGTTTTCGGCATCGGATGCGTCGGCGGTAAGGGGTTTGGGTGTAATCACAATGGCGAGCACAAGGGTTGCTGCCGCGGCGCCGACCAGTATGGTCGGTTTGTTGACACCCCTGTGGCGCAGTACAAAATAGTGCCGGGCCGCGGCGGTGATCACCATCAGTGCGATCAACACCGCCCAGTTGTAGCGGTGGTTATAGGTGATGGGGTAGTGGTTGCTGATCATGATAAAGATCACCGGCAGCGTGGCGTAGGTGTTGTGGGTGGAGCGCAGTTTGGCTTTCGCGGCCCATTGGGGGGCCGGTTCGCTGCCGGCGGCAACGGCTTGCACCAGAGCTCGCTGACCGGGGATGATAACGTGGGCCACATTGGCGGCCATCAGGGTGCCGATCACAGCACCCATATGGATGTAGGCGCCGCGGGCGCTGAATACGTGGGTCAGGAAGTAGGCCAGCGCGATGGCGAGCAGTGTGAGAATCAATCCGAGTAAAACGCCGTTATTGGCGAGTTCGGTTTTGCACAGCAGGTCGTAGACAATCCAGCCGCCGATGATAACCGCGAGGCCGATACCGATGGCCTGCCATTGGCTGAGATCGGCGACGCGCCCGTCGATCAAATAGGACTCGGCGCCGGCGTAGTACATGAGGGCGAGCAGAAAAAAACCGGTGATCCAGGTCGAATAGGCTTCCCATTTAAACCAGTGCAAATTGTGCGGCAAGGTGGGTGGGGCCAGACGATATTTGGCCACTTCATAAAAACCGCCGCCGTGAATCGCCCAGAGATCGCCTTTGATGCCTTTATCGGCTTTCCACCGGGGCGGTTGTTCGAGGTGGTTGTCGAGCCAGATAAAATAAAAGGAGGCGCCGATCCAGGCGATAGCGGTAATGACATGTAAAAATCTGAGCAGCAGATTCAGCCACTCCGTAATATAAGGGTCCATAAATGAGTTACCTGATTACTTCAATTGTTCACCCATGATATAGGTCGCCTTGACGGCGCGATCGTCGCCCAGCATAGCGAGCACAAACAAGCGTTCCTGAAGGCTTTTACACTGTTCCATACGCATTGCCAGCAGCTCAGTGGCGCGGTAGTCCAGCACCGTGAAATCAGCCTCCTTACCCGCTGCAAAGTTGCCGATACAGTGATCCAGGTCGAGCGCGCGTGCACCGCCGAGGGTGGCGAGGTAAAAGGCTTTGAACGGGGTGAGGGTGTCGCCGCGAAGCTGTTGTACCTTGTAGGCTTCGTTGAGCGTCTGCAATAGCGAAAAACTGGTGCCGCCGCCGACGTCGGTGCCGAGTCCGACGTTAATCCTGTACTGCTGTGCCCGCTTGAGATTGAACAGACCGCTGCCTAAAAACAGGTTTGAGGTGGGGCAAAAGGCCAGGGCACTGCGGCTGGCGCCGAGGCGCCGGTATTCGTCATCACAGAGGTGAATGCCGTGGGCGAAAACACTGCGCCTGCCCAAGAGGCCGAATTGGTCGTAGCTGTCCAGGTAGTGTTTACACCCGGGGAACAGGGTTTTCACCCAGGCAACCTCATCGAGGTTCTCCGCCAGATGGGTATGCAAATAGACATCGGCGTGTTCTCTCAGCAGTTGCCCTGCCAGGCGCAGTTGTTCGGCGCTGCTGGTGGGCGCAAAGCGGGGCGTCACGGCGTACTGGAGGCGTCCGCGCCGGTGCCACTTTGCAATCAGCGCCTCGCTGTCGCTGTAAGCGCTCTGGGGGGTATCGATCAGGTAATCAGGGGCATTGCGGTCCATCATCACTTTGCCGCAAATCATGCGCAGGTTTTGCGCCTCGGCGGCGTTGAAAAAAGCCTCTACCGACTGCGGGTGCACGCTACCGAATACCAGCGCGGTGGTGGTGCCATTGCACAATAATTGGCGCAGAAAAAACGCGGCCGTGGTGGCGGCGTATTCAGCATTTTCGAATTTGCGCTCGACGGGGAAGGTGTAGGTTTGCAGCCATTGCAGCAGTTGTTCGCCGTAAGCGGCGATCATTTCCGTCTGCGGATAGTGAATATGGGTATCGATAAAGCCGGGCACGATCAGGGCGTTGCGGTAGTGGGTGAGGGCGGTACCGGCGCTCAGGCGTGGCAGCAGGTCGGTGGCGTTTCCGAGCGCCGCGACGCGGCCGCTTTGCGTTACCAACAGACCGTCGCAGAAGTACTGGTAACTGTTGTGAACAGCGTTTGCGTCGGCGGCGTCCGGGTCGCTGAGAAAATGTAAAATGCTCCCGCGCCAGGCTTTTAGGTTTTCGCCAGTGATGGCATCCGCAGCGGCGGTTTGGTTTTCATCCACAATATTTACCCCGAGATTTACCCCGAGATTTACCCCGAGATTCAGGCCGATATTCACCCACAATCCATTTCGTCATACATCCACCGTAATGATTTGGCTTGCTTCGAGTAGCACTTGGTCGCAGTTGTCGCCTTCACCACCGCGATCCAGCACCAGAAAATCGCTGGTTTGTTCCAGCGCCAGACAGAAATGGTGCCAGGTACCGCGGTGGTAGTTGACACCCTGAGAGGGCGCGGCCAGAAAGACTTCTATGGCGGCGGCGGAGAATTCGCCCGCCGGCGCCACGGCAACTAAATAGGGGCGCTGACTGAGGGGGAAAAATGCCTGGCTCGACAGCGGATGGCGCTCCATGACCGTCAACCGTAGCGGTTTGGGCAGCGGTGTGGAACGGAAAATATTCACCAGGGCGCGGCCGTCGCCGGCGTCGACATCCACCCGGGCCAGATCGTGGTAACGCTCGGTGTAGCCTTGGTTGATGGTAAAGTGGCGGGCCTGTTCGCCGGCTTCGATAACATCGCCAAAGCGGGCAAAGGCCGCCCGGGTCAGCGGTGCGGGGACCCGTCTGCACGGGTCTCGATCGGCCGTCATTCAACTCCCCCGATAGGTGGAATAGCCGTAGGCCGCCAGCAACAGCGGAATATGGTAGTGGGCGCCGCCGGCATCGATGAGGAAAACAATATCGACCTCGGGGTAGAAACAGCTTTCCCCGAGACTGTCGAAATAGTGCCGGGTATCGAAATGCATCCGGTAACAACCGGCGGTCAAGGCGAGGTCCGCGTCGAGCAGGTCGGCAATCCGCCCGTCGCTGTCGGTGGTTCCCGTGCCGAGGGTTTCCCAGCCGGACGACGCCTGCCGGCTCAGCGCCACCGGTACGCCGGGCGCCGGGCGCCCGCGGGTGGTATCCAGGACGTGGGTGGTGATTTGGCTCATAATAGTAGTTGCTCCAGGCGGATGCGGGTGATCTTGTGCTGTTGTTCGGCGGCGTTGCGCAGCTCCACGGCGCGCTCGTTGGGCAACCGCTGTTGCAGTAACTGCAGCATCTCCGCGGCGCTTTTGCCGGTGGCGCAGACGATAAAAATAAAGCCGAATTTATCCCGGTAGGCGTTGTTGCCCGCCGCCAGCGCCTGTAGCGTTGCCTCATCGGCGCCGTCGACGCCGGCCTGCTCGCCGCCGGCCAGGGTTTTGGTGTCGGTGTACTTTTCCCGCAGGCTGTCGATAGCGCCTATTTGCGGGTGCGCCGCGAAGGCTTGCAGGTAGTCGGCTTCGCCGAGTTCCTTCCAGTGTTGCGCCGCCAGGCGCAGCAGGCTGTCGCTGTCGGTGAAAGGCCTGGCGGCGAGCATCCGCTCGACCCAGGTGGTCGCGGCGCAGCATTGAGTCAGCAGGCGCCGGGCTTCGGCTTCATGTAGTTGGTTGAAGGCTTCGAGATTCACTGGGCGGCCTCCCGCGGGTAGCCGAAGATGCGCAGGCGGCTGACACCGCCGTCGGGGAAAATATTGAGCCGCACGTGGGTATAAACCCGCTGCGGCGGGCAGACCACTTCCTCGATAAACAGGTGTTCGCGGTGTGCCGCCAGCGGGGTGGGGGGAATAATGGTTTCCCAGCTGCCGTTGTAGGCGTTGAAATCGTCGCTGTCACTCACTGTGCCTTCGAGTGAAAAGCGGTCGGGGAAATTGCCCTTAAAGTGGTGGGTATCGATCAACACCCTGCCGATACGGCCGGCGCAGGCGAGCTTGACGATCACCCAGTCGTTGCCCTGGTCGCGCCGGCGCCGGGTTTCCCAGCCGTCGCCCATATTGACACCGCGGCCGGGCATCAGCAGGTTGTTTTTGTCGCTGTAAAACATATCGCTGCAGAGCAGGGCGCGGCCGCCGTTTGCAATGGCCGCGAGGTCTATCGGCTCGCCGGGGAGAAACCGGCTCCAGTCCGGTTTCGGGTCGCCGTATACCCGCAGCCGGGCAACGCCGCCGTCGGGGAAAATGTTCAGGCGCAGATGGGTCCAGGTTTGCGCCTGTATAGTTTCCCCGACGATGCGGAACAGATTCTGGCTGTGCGCGGCCACCGGACGCTGCGGCAGGATGTCGATCCATTTGGCACTGTCCTTGAGGGTTGTGGCCTGCCACTGCGCAGAGGCGTTTAGCGCCTGCGTGCAGTGGCAGGCCTGCACGGAAACCGACTGCGGAGCGTTGCCGCGAAAGTGGTTGGTGTCTACATCGAGGCCGCGAATTGCGCCGGCAACGCCGAGGCGCAGCAGGCACCAGTCGTGGTCGCGTTCACTGTCCTGGCGATTGATGCGGCCAAAGCGGCGGCGCGATTCCCAGCCATCCATCCACTTGCCCCGGTCCGTGTATTTGTCTTCGATAAAAACGCCGCGCCCGGGTTTGATAAGATTTTCCATCGGCGCAAAAAAATCGTCGCTGCAGGCGAGGGTTTCACCACCCAACCGGGCGCTGGCCAGGTCGATCAAGGTGCTGGTAAATTCCCTGTGCAGCGACGCCGCCGCGGTTGCGGCAGTGGTGACAGTTTGCGCGCCAGGTGAATGTGTGTTTGTCATGCGTCGGTTCTTTCCGTTCTTTCCGTTCTTTCCGTTCTATCCCAGATCAAAATTTCCCCCTCAGCAGTGGTCTGCCCAGGGGGGTGTCGATGTCTTCGTGAAAATTGTCTTGCACACGGTTATCGTAGATCAGTCGGCCGCGCAAATAGGTTTTTTGTATTTCGCCAGTGACTTTTTTACCGGCGTAGGGCGTAATCTTATGGCGGTGTTTGATCATCGCGGGGTCGATTTCGTATTCCGCTTCCGGGTCGAAGACCAGCAGGTCGGCGTGGTAGCCGGGGGCGATGCGGCCCTTTTTATGCCCCAGCCCGACAAAGTCCGCCGTGGCGGTGGACATCAAGCGGGCGATATCGGCGAGGTCGAAACCGCGTCCTCTGGCCTCGCTCCAGATCAGTGGCAAACCGAACTGCAGGGCGGAAATCCCTCCCCAGGCTTTTTCGATGTCGCCGCTGTCGATATGCTTGAGCTGCGGGGTGCAGGGCGAATGGTCGGAGACGATAAAATCGATCAGTCCCTGCGCCAACCCCTGCCAGAGTCGTTCACGATTGTGATGTTCGCGGATCGGCGGGCAGCATTTAAACAGTGTTTTACCATCGGGTATGGCTTCGGCGCACAGCGTCAGGTAATGGGGACAGGTCTCAACGGTAATATTCAAGCCGTCCCGACGTGCCCGGGCAATGTCCTCCAGCGCTTCGGCCGATGACAAGTGAACGATGTGCACGCGGCTGTCGAGACCTTCGGCCTTGGCATCGCGGCAGAGGCGGATCATCAGTTGTACTGCCGCGTTCTCCCACTGTTTCGGCCGCGACTGCAGGAAGCTGTTATAGGCTCTGCCGATGGCGGCGGGCTGGGTATGGTTTTGATCCAGTTCGGCGTGAACCAGATAGGGCACCTTAAAGCGGGCGAGCACGGGAATGGCGCGGCGCATCTGCGCTTCCGTGACCGGCGGAAATTCTTCTATACCGGAGTCGATCAGAAATGATTTGACGCCCAGTACGCCTGCTTCCAGCAGCTCCTCCAGGGTCTCAGCGGTATCCCTGGAGGGGGTATTCGATGGTATTAGGCCGCCCCAGAACCCACAGTCGACCCAGAGTTTGCCGGCGACGGCGGTCAGCTTTTGTGCCAGCGCTGCCCGGGTGGTGGTCACCGGGATACAGTTCAGCGGCATATCCACCAGGGTGGTGATGCCGCCGCTGGCGGCGGCCTGGGTGGCAGTGTTAAAGCCTTCCCAGTCGGTGCGGCCGGGTTCGTTGATATGCACATGGGTGTCCACCAACCCCGGCATCAGCGCCAGTTCACCCAGGTCCAGCAGAGGGCAGTCGGGGTTAGCGCTGGGGTTAGCGTTATAGTCCAGAATCTCGTCGATCAGACCGTTTTTTACCGTGACCGTCGCCGCGGTCACTTTTTCGGGGGTGACAACCTGGCGGCTGCGGATTGCGAAGTTGTTCAAGAAGGCGCCTCCGTTCAAGGGTCGGTTAAAAGCGTTTTCAGTTGTCGCCACTGCACGCTGTTCACTTTGTCATCGCGGGGCGGCAGGTCGCGGTGATAGCGCTCAATAACCTCGGCGGCGATGGAAACGGCGACTTCCATCGGTTGTTTGCCCGGCACCGCGGGCGACCCCACAGGGCAGTGAATCCGCTGTACTTGGCTGCGGGGGTAACCCCTGTGTTCGAAACGCTGTTCGAAGCGCCGCCACTTGGTTTTGGAGCCGATCAGGCCCAGGTATTTGAAATGGCCGCGTTTTAAAACCGCCTCGCAAATGGCGAAGTCCAGTGGGTGATTGTGGGTCATAACCAGGTAATAGCTGTGCTCGGGCATGGCCGCGACCTCGGCGGCCGGGGTGTCGCTGATCACTCGCTGGATATTGGCGGGCAGTGTCTGGGGGAACTCGGTTTCGCGGCTGTCGATCCAGTTTACGCGGCAGGGCAGTTGCCCCAGGATTGTCACCAGGGCCCGGCCCACATGGCCGGCGCCAAACAGCGCGATGGTGACGCGGCGGGCGGCAAAGCGTTCGAACAGGACGCCGGTGCTGCCGCCGCAACATTGCCCCAGCGAAGGGCCCAGGGGGTAGTGTTCAATATACTGTTGGCGGTTTTCGTCAGCCAGCAGCTGGCGCGCGGTTTCGATCACCTTGTATTCCAGTTGGCCGCCGCCGATGGTGTCAAAGCTGTGTTCTGCAGTGACCACCATTTTGGTGCCGTTGCCGCGCGGCGTGGAGCCGCGCGCGCCGAGCAGAGTCACCAGCACAAAGGCTTCGCCTTTGGCGTTGAGGTCACTGAGGGTTTCAATCCAGTTTTCGTTCATTGCGCTCACCGGGTAACTATACCGAAGACGGCGAGGGCGAAGCCCGCCGGGCCGCTCTGACGGCTTCCACCGCCCGCAGTACGCGCTCGGGGGTGGCGGGGATATCAAGCGGTGGGCTGATTTTATAGTCAGCGAGGCTCGAGACCGCATCGCGCAGCGCCGACCACACAGAAATGGCCAGCATCAGCGGTGGTTCTCCTACGCCTTTAGAGTTGTAAACGGTGGCTTCGCGATTAGGCTCATTGGGCAGCAGCTCGACGCGAAAATCCACAGGCATATCACTGATGGCGGGGATTTTATAGGTGGCCGGTCCACAGGTGAGGAGCTGGCCGCGCTCATCCCAGAGCAACTCCTCGGTGGTAAGCCAACCCATGCCCTGGACAAATCCGCCCTCTATCTGACCGATATCGATGGAGGGGTTGAGCGACTTGCCGACGTCGTGAAGGATATCCACCCGCAGCACCTTGTATTCGCCGGTGAGCGTGTCCACCACCACTTCGGACACCGCGGCGCCATTGGCAAAGTAAAAAAACGGCCGCCCCGAGGCGGTTGCGCGGTCGTAGTGAATCTTCGGTGTACGGTAGTAACCGGTGGCGGACAGCGATACCCGGTTGAGGTAGGCCTGTTGTACCAGTTCGGCGAAGCTCAGCGTGCGGTCATCGAAATGCACCCGGTTAGCGGCGAACACCACATTGCTGGCGGCTACCTTATAGTGTTCGGCGATAAATTCACAGAGTCGGTTTTTCAAGGTTCTGGCCGCGTTCTGCGCCGCCTTGCCATTGAGATCGGTGCCGGAGGAGGCCGCGGTGGGGGAGGTGTTGGGCACCTTATCGGTGCGGGTGGCGGAGAGGCTGACGGTCGCCATGTCTACCTGAAATTCTTCGGCCACAATCTGTGCCACCTTGGTCAATAGCCCCTGTCCCATTTCCGTGCCACCGTGGTTGAGGTGAATGCTGCCGTCGGTATAGATATGAATCAGTGCGCCGGCCTGATTGAGGTGCTGCACGGTAAAGGATATGCCGAATTTAACCGGTGTCAGCGCCAGCCCCTTTTTGAGGATGTTGTTGGCACTGTTAAAGCCGTTGATGGTTTCGCGGCGCTGCCAGTAGTCGGCGCTGGTTTCGAGTTGCTCGACAATGTCCGGAATCAGGTTTTGCTCCACCTTCTGATTGTAGGGGGTGGTGTCGCGCGAGCCCGGGGTATAGAAATTTTGTTTGCGGATCTCCAGTGGATCCCGACCCAGGTGGCGGGCGATATCGTCCATGGCGCACTCGATAATCAGCATGCCCTGGGGGCCGCCGAAGCCGCGAAAGGCGGTATGGGAAACCATATTGGTCTTGCAGCGGTTACCGGTAATTTTCACCGGGTTCAGGTAATAGGCGTTATCGGCGTGGAACATGGCGCGGTCGACAATGGCGTCGGACAAGTCCGGGGAGTAACCGCAGTTGCCGTTGACAGTGATGTCCGCGCCCAGAATCCGGCCGTTGTCGTCAAAGCCGATCTCGTAGGTGTTTTCAAACGGGTGCCGTTTGCCGCTCATCTGCATATCGTCGCTTCGATTCAGACGCAGTTTTACAGCCTGCCTGGTATGGTGCGCCAGCAGCGCCGCGATACAGGCCCAGGGTGCGGCCTGGGTCTCTTTACCGCCAAAGGCGCCACCCATGCGGCGCATCTCCACGGTGACCCCGCTGATAGGTATACCCAGTACCTTGGCGACCAGTTTCTGTACTTCGCAAGGGTGTTGACTGGAGGTGTAGATGATCATGGCGCCGTCTTCAGTGGGCACCGCGGTGGAGATTTGGCCCTCCAGATAAAAGTGTTCCTGGCCGCCGATCGACAGTCGTCGCGACAACCTGTGGGGGGCCGCCGCGATAGCATCGGTGGCGTTGCCGCGACTGAGGGTGTGGGGCGGGCGCACAAAACTTTCCCGTTCCAACGCTGTGTCTATGTCCAGCACCGCCGGCAGCGGTTGATAATCCACCTGCGCTAATTGCGCTGCGCGCCAGGCCAGTTCATGGTCGGTGGCGGCCACTGCGAACAGCGGTTGCCCCACGTACTCAACCACATCGCTGGCCAATACGGGGTCGCCCGGGAACACCGGCCCTATGTCCAACTGCCCCGGTACATCGTCGGCACTGATAACGGCGACGACGCCGGGGGCTTCGCGCACCGCGCTTAAATCCAGTTTGCCGATGCCGGCGTGGGCCATGCGACTGCCGCCGACAGCCGCGTGTAACTGCCCGAGCTGCGCAGGGCGGTCGTCGATATACAGGGCTTCGCCGCTGACATGTTTACGGGCGCTGTCGTGTTTTTGCGCTGTGCCGACCGCACAGATATCGGCACCGGGTACCGGATTCAGGCTGGAGAGTTTACGCATAGTCGGTCACCCGGGTGGTGGCGGTGGGATTTTGCATTTCCAGGAAACATTTCAGCACAAGGTTTTTGGCCACCTGCATGCGGTAGCCGGCCGAAGCCCTAACGTCGCTGAGCGGGGTAAAGTCCCGCTCCAGCGCGGCCATGGCGGCTTCAACACTGGCCTGTGTCCAGGGTTGATCGCGCAGCGCGGACTCGCAGTGCAGGGCGCGTTTGGGGGTCGCGGCCAAGCCGCCAAAGGCCACCGCCACCCGGGTTACCCGGCTCCCTTCCAGAGTAATATTGAACGCGCCGAGGACGGCGGAAATATCGTCGTCGATTCGTTTGCTTACCTTGTGGATTTTCAGCTGGCTGTCGGGTCGGGGTTGGGGAATTTCGATGCGCTCAATAAATTCCGCCTGGCGCAGATCGGTTGCTTTATAGTCGAGGAAAAA
The DNA here is from genome assembly GCA_037384225.1 of Exilibacterium sp. Lineage (GTDB taxonomy): Bacteria > Pseudomonadota > Gammaproteobacteria > Pseudomonadales > Cellvibrionaceae > JARROD01. The sequence goes on along the minus strand of JARROD010000037.1, from coordinate 9,384 downwards.
GTTTTCCAGCTTTAGCCGTCGCATGGACAGCCCGCGACGCAGCACCAGCGTGGCGTCGAGCGCCAGCAGCACCGGCGACATATCGCCGATCGGGGAGGCGTTGCCGATATTGCCGCCGATGGTGCCCTGGTTGCGAATTTGCCGCGAACCCAGCCGCTCCAGCATCTGTCCCAATTCCGCAAATACCTGCCGCAGCGGTTCGATGCACTGGCTATAGGTGACCGCCGCTCCCAGGGTGATGGGATCGCCAGCGGTGTTTATGGTTCGCAATTCGGGCACATCGGCGAGGTAGATAATGGTGTCCAACGCCCTGTGCTGCTGGGTGATTTCAAGGGCCAGGTCGGTGCCTCCGGCCAGCAATCGGGCTTTGGGGTATTTTAGATAAAGGCTGGCGAGATCCTGAATATCGGTCGGTGCGAAAAAATGTTTGCCGTCGTGATTTAACCCGGGTGTTTTGCCGTCGTGCATGGCCTGGAGCTGCTTACAGGCCGCATTGGCATCGGTGTCAGCTTCGTCCCGGCCACCTTGATCGCCAGCCTCACCCATACTGGTAGCGGCATCGATAATGGCGCGGTAGCCGGTACAGCGGCAAAGATTGCCGGACAGGGCTTGCTGCGCCTGGACGCGGGTAGGATGTGGGCAGTTTTTCCAGAGTGCGTACAGTGACATAACAAAGCCGGGGGTGCAGAAGCCGCACTGGGATGCATGGTTGTCCACCATGGCCTGCTGTACCGGGTGCAGGTACTGGCCCTGTTTCAGATCTTCCACCGTGAGTAATTGTTTGCCGTGCAGACTCGGCAGCAGGGTAATACAGGCGTTGACGGCCTTATAGTGAATGCGGTCGTTGCCGGGTTCGCCCACGACTACAGTACAGGCGCCGCAGTCGCCGGAGGCACAGCCCTCTTTGGTGCCACAGCGGTGAAGGTGATCGCGCAAATAGTTGAGAACGGTGGTATTGGGATCCAGGTTGACAAGTGTTTGAACCTGGTTGTTGAGTAGAAATTTGATCGGTTTTTCCGCCATGGCTCTGGAATGAAAACGTGCAAAAGGCTGAGGGGACATTTAAAGTTTGACAGCGTCCCCGGGAAGGCGTTTAAATTAAAACCTGACACAAGTGTCAGGTTTTAATTTAAACGATCCTGGTAGGCGGGTCAACCGCGAACGCGAAAATTTACGCAAGATAGGGTATGCTCAACCAGCCAATAACGGAACTATACGGTAGCTTATTATTGATGAATGCTGAGACCCGATGCAGGGAAAATTTGGCGATTGTTTCTGCCACCAAAAGCGCTAGCACTAAAAGCACTGCCACTGAAAGCACTGCCATTGAAAGTGATGTGCCAGACAGTGTCCCGTCAGCGTGTACCGACCGTGAAGACAGCCCCGGGCAATGGTGCGCCGAACTCGCGCTTGGCATAGACGTACTTCCCAACCATGGCAGCCGCCTGACCCACAATCGTCATCGGGGACCACTGAGGGTGCAAAAACCGTTTTATCCCGAAGGGCGTGAATGCGCGCATATTTACCTTCTCCATCCACCGGGCGGTCTGGTTTCCGGGGATTCACTGGACATCGATATCAAACTGTCGCCCCAGGCACAGGCGCTGGTGACCACGCCTGGGGCCGGAAAAGTTTACGCTGCACGAAAAAATGGCACGCGGCAGCGGCAAGATGTCGAGTTAACGCTGGATAAGGGGGCGGCCATTGAGTGGTTTCCCCAGGAGTCCATTGTATTTAACGGCGCCGAAGCGAGCTTAAACACCCGGATTGAACTAGCGCAGAATGCCGTGTTTATCGGTTGGGATATCGTCTGTCTTGGCCGCCCCGCCAGTGGAGCTGCGTTCGAAACGGGAAGCTTTGAACAGAGATACCAGTTTTGGCGGAATAAAAAACTCCGGTTTACGGAGCGCTTGGTAATTTCCAGCACCGATCGGGTAAAAAACAGTGCCTGTGGGTTGAACCGGCAGCCGGTGACAGGTACTTTTTTTGCCACCTTTGCAGAGGGAGAAAATAATTGTGATTTGGTCAGAGAATTACGCTACCGTTGTCAGGCCTATTGCGAGGCAGCAAATGGTTCGGGAGAAGTGGCCGTCACCTTAGTGCGCGACCTTTGTATCGTACGCTATCTCGGCGATAACACCGAGCGGGCTAAAATGCTGTTTCAGTCTCTTTGGCAACTGTTGCGGCCGCGACTTTTACAACGGGAAGTTTGCGTACCGCGGATATGGCGCACTTAATTTGCAATCCTATGCGAAGTCAACATTGATTAAGGAACTGGTATGGAATTGTCACCGAGAGAGAAGGATAAACTGCTGATATTTGCGGCGGGATTACTCGCCGAGCGGCGCTTTGCCAAGGGAATTAAACTGAATTATCCGGAGACGGTAGCCTATTTGACAGCAGAGATTATGGAAGGGGCCCGGGAAGGTAAAAGTGTCGCTGAATTGATGAGTTATGGCAAGACACTGTTGCGACGGGAACAGGTTATGGAAGGGGTTCCGGAAATGGTTCAGGAGGTCCAGGTGGAGGCCACCTTTGCGGACGGAACCAAGCTGGTAACGGTTCACAACCCAATCGCTTAGACCGTGCACGAACACCGGTGGTTATTTCGTGCAGGTCCTTTGGGTATATATTCATCTTAAAATTGCCCGAGGAGGCAGACCATGATTCCTGGAGAGCTGGATACGGCGACGGGAAGCCACACCCTTAACGAAGGTCGCAAAACCCTGACCGTGGAAGTTGCCAACACCGGAGACAGACCTGTGCAGGTGGGCTCCCATTATCACTTTTTCGAAACCAACCCCGCGCTGCGTTTCGAGCGGGAAAAGACCAAAGGCTATCGCTTGAATATCACCGCCGGCACCGCGGTAAGATTTGAACCGGGCCAGACGCGCACCGTAGAACTGGTGGCTTACGGCGGCGCCCGCAAGGTATTTGGCTTTCGCGCTGAAGTGATGGGCGATTTGGATTAACGTGTCTCGCCGGGTTATCCGCTGATCGAGACCGGTGGCGGGGTGAAAAAATATACGGACTGGGATATGACGACTGCCGTAAAAATGGAGACAAGGTGAAACAACATGAGCAGCATTGACAAGCGCGCTTACGCGGAAATGTTTGGCCCCACCACGGGCGACAGAGTTCGCTTGGGCGATACGGCGTTGTGGGTTGAAGTGGAAAAGGATTTCACCTGCTACGGTGAAGAAGTCAAGTTCGGCGGCGGCAAGGTGATTCGTGACGGCATGGGGCAAAGCCAGCGCGGCGCTGCCGAGGTGATGGATCTGGTGATTACCAACGCCCTGATTCTCGATCACTGGGGGGTGGTGAAAGCCGACGTTGGCATCAAAGACGGCCGTATCGCCGCCATCGGCAAAGCCGGCAACCCGGATGTACAGGACGGCGTCGATATCCTCATTGGCCCGGGTACCGAAATAGTCGCCGGCGAAGGTCAGATACTGACCGCCGGCGGCATCGATGCTCATATCCATTTTATCTGTCCACAACAAATCGAAGAAGCATTGATGTCCGGTGTTACCACTATGCTGGGTGGCGGCACCGGTCCGGCAACGGGAACCAACGCCACGACCTGCACCCCGGGCCCCTGGAATATCGGCAAAATGCTGCAGGCCACCGAAGCGCTGCCGATGAATTTTGGTTTTCTGGGCAAGGGCAATGCCAGTCTGCCACTGCCGCTCGAGGAGCAACTGGAGGCCGGCGCCTTTGGCTTGAAACTGCACGAAGACTGGGGCACCACACCGGCGTCTATCGATAATTGCCTCGACGTGGCTGAGCGCTTCGATGTGCAGGTCGCTATCCATACCGATACGTTGAACGAATCGGGGTTTGTAGAAGATACCCTGGCGGCCTTTAAAGGCCGGGCCATTCACACCTACCACACCGAAGGTGCTGGCGGCGGCCACGCGCCGGATATTATCAAAGCCTGCGGTGAGGCCAATGTGCTGCCGTCTTCCACCAACCCGACGCGTCCCTATACGGTTAATACCGTCGATGAGCATTTGGACATGCTGATGGTGTGCCACCACCTGGACGCTTCGATTCCCGAAGACGTCGCTTTTGCCGACTCCCGCATCCGCAAGGAAACCATCGCCGCCGAGGATATTCTTCACGATCTGGGCGCTTTCAGCATGATCGCCTCCGATTCCCAGGCGATGGGGCGGGTGGGGGAAGTGATAACCCGTACCTGGCAGACCGCTCACAAAATGAAAGTACAACGAGGTACCCTGCCGGAAGACAATGCGCGCAACGACAACTACCGCGCAAAACGCTACATTGCCAAATACACCATCAACCCCGCAATCACCCACGGTATCGATGCCGACGTCGGCTCGATCGAAGTCGGTAAACTGGCGGATCTGGTACTGTGGAAACCGGCTTTTTTCGCCGTCAAGCCGTCACTGATTATCAAAGGCGGATTTATTGCCGCCGCGCCCATGGGTGACCCCAACGCCTCCATTCCCACCCCGCAGCCGGTTCACTACCGCTATATGTTCGGCGCTTACGGCAGCGTACCTTTCCATACCAGTGTGAGTTTTGTCGCGCAGGCGGCGCTGAACGCCGGCCTGAAGGAAAAGCTGGGGCTGCACCGGGGCCTGGTCGCCTGTCGCAATACCCGCAACATCGGCAAACAGCATTTAATTCACAACGCCTACCAGCCCCACATCGAGGTCGATCCCCAGACCTATCTGGTGAAGGCCGATGGGCAATTGCTGGTGTGCGAACCCGCCGCGGTGTTGCCTTTGGCACAGCGGTATTTTTTATTTTAATTCAGGACGATTTTAACGTGTTGAAAGTCTATAAACGCTACCCGGCCGATACTTGTGCCGTCGATGACGAATTGATTTTGCCTTACGACTTAAGGCAAAAAGGGCGCTTAAAAGCCATCACTGTGTCGGGTAATGAAGTCGGATTATTCCTGGAGCGGGGCCAGCCGCTGAAAGAGGGAGAACGGTTGCAAACGCAATGCGGAAAGCGCATCAAGGTAACGGCGGCGGCGGAGCCTGTCGTGACCGCCACCAGTGCGGACTGGCAAACCTTCAGCCGGGTGTGTTACCACCTCGGCAATCGCCATATTCCACTGCAAATAAGCGAGCTTTGGCTGCGTTTTAAACCCGACCATGTGCTGGAAGACATGGTGCGGCGTTTTGGTCTATCGATCGTACAAGAACAGGCGCCGTTTGAACCCGAGGCGGGTGCCTACGCCGGCCATGGACACCACCATGAGCACTGAAAAATGAGCACTGAAAACCCGGTGCCGAACCCATTGCGCCTATTGCGGCTGATGCAACTGGTGAGCCCGGCTCTGCCGGTAGGGGCGTTTTCCTTTTCCCAGGGGCTGGAATACGCGGTGGAAGCCGGCTGGATCACAACAGAAGCAGACATCGCCGAATGGCTGGATACGCTTATGCGGGAGTCGTTGGGACGCGTTGATCTACCGCTGCTGTGGCGCTGTTTGAATGCGTTGACGGAAAACGACCGCGCGCGTTTCAGCGACTGGAACGACTATTGTCTGGCGAGCCGGGAGACGGCGGAGTTTTACCACGCCGACAAAGAAATGGGCAAGGCACTATTGCGTTTGTTGACCCAGTTGCACGATGCAAGTGATTTTCCGCCAGCCGATGAGATGAGTTTTGTCGCCGCTTTTGCGCTGGCAGTTCGGCAGTGGGACATTTCAGCCCCTGAGGCCATGGCGGGTTACCTCTGGTCCTGGCTGGAGAATCAGGTTACCGCCGCCACCAAAATCGTACCCTTCGGGCAATCCGTATCCCAACGTCTGCTATGGACCCTGGCGGAGCGCATTGCACCCGTACTGGAGCAGGCCATGGTGCTCCGCGATGAAGAACTGGGCGGCAGCCTGCCGCGCCTGGCGATTTCCAGCGCGCTGCACGAAACACAATACACAAGGTTATATCGATCATGACAATGACTTCCAATCACGCCCATGGGCAGCAGACACTGCGCGTCGGTGTCGGTGGTCCGGTAGGATCCGGAAAAACGGCGTTGTTAAAAGCGCTGTGCCTGGCCATGCGCGAGCGTTTCAACCTGGCGGTGGTTACCAACGATATCTATACGCGGGAAGACGCCGAATTCTTAACCCGTCATGAAGCCCTGGGGGCGGACCGGATTATCGGCGTTGAGACCGGTGGTTGTCCGCACACCGCGATTCGGGAAGACGCCTCGATGAACCTGTCGGCTATCGATGAACTCATGGCCCGGCATTCCAACCTGGATCTGGTGCTGGTCGAAAGCGGTGGCGATAATTTGAGTGCGACCTTCAGCCCGGAATTGTCGGATCTGACTCTCTATGTCATCGATGTGGCGGCGGGGGATAAAATCCCGCGCAAAGGCGGGCCGGGCATCACCCGATCGGATCTACTGATTATCAATAAAACTGACGGCGACAAACCCTTTGTCTTTACCAATTTGAAACAGGGCGAGGGTCTGGAGCGGGTTGTCGAATTTATTGTTGACCGTGGTATGCTATTGGAAAATTCCACTGATTAATAATGTTTTTTATCCAGGAGGTGTAGAGTGAAAAAATTATTTTTTGTCATTTTGGGACTGGCGATGGCGCCGGTGGTTGCATTGGCTCATTCCGGCCACGGTATGGATGCGGGGGGATTGCATAACTTTTTCCATGCATCGGAAAAACTGGGCATGGGATTACTGGTTTTATTGGCGGTGGCGTCGCTAATTTATCTTTTTAAGAAAAATTAATACGCATTTACTATTTCCAGTTTGCCCGGATGCCCGCTTGACCGCAATCAAACCTAGCGAAATTGTGGTCAAGTGGAGCGTCGTGTTAGGCGCGCTAGCGGTTGGATCTAATCTGGTTCCGCGGTTCTATTCAGTAAATTAAGGGTATGCAGGTGCAGTGACGCTGGTTTTGGGGGTATTTGTACTTCGGTCACATAGACTCTGCTGTATTGATTAGGGGATGCGTATGAGTTTTCCATCAAGTTTGACATCAATGCATACAAGAGCTGGCGTTTTTCTTCTGGGCTACTGATCACACCACAATTAGGGTCAAAAAAATGCATACTGTTCTGATTATCTCGTAGCAGTGCCATTGCATGACCATCGGTTAGTAGCAGCAAGCCTTGCTGTTGTCGTGGCTGCTGACTGGCATGATCTATGGCGTGGGCAAAGACATGCATGGGGGTTATAGGCATAATCCGGCTGGTTAGCGTTTTTGATACGGGGATCAGATTCATACCTAATTTAGGTGCCACGGTTTCACTGATTGAATTGGGCCGCTGTATCCTCTGAGTATTACACTTAGCTTGTTCAACATGCTGAGCAGCGAAGACTTGCAGTAGAGCAGCATCATGCTCGGGGTTTAGGATTGACTGATGAAAATCATTATCGCTTTTGCCGTCAAGTCTTTGTTTTAGCCACACGATTGATAAACCAAGGCAAATACCAGCATGTCTATCTTTTGGTGGTGTGGCTTTGAGCGCTTCTGGAAACTTCTGATAGATAAGCTTTTGAAAATGCTCCTGATCAAACGGCATATTGTAATGAAGATCGAACATGTTCGCGGCATCTTGCACATTATGATGTTTTGCTATCGTTTCTTGGGTGTATTGTTGCAAGCGTTTTGGTTCTATAGGAGAAAGACGTTGAGGTTGCGTATTGGCAGATGAATAAGCGTCACCCTGTTCCTGTTGGTGTGCGCGATTTTGATATTGAGTATGGTGATTGAAGATATTGATACCGTAACTTATATCCATACCGCTTTGTCTCACAGATTCATGTTTACCCACGTATAGCCGCTAAGGGACGTGCACGAAATAACTTCCGGCCCCTTTATCAGTAATAAAAAGGGGTTTCGAGGCGCCCGTCTGGCTAGGCGCGAAAACTTTAGGCTTGGTGGGCCTACGTCGAGTTTTCGCAACGACGCCAGGCGGGATGCATCGGAGGCCCTCTCTAATCACTAATATAAGGGCCGGAAGTTATTTCGTGCACGTTCCTTACAACGCTTGTGCACAGGAGCGCACACGAAATATGTTATATATTTAACAGTATACACATTAAATCGTTGAAAATTGTGCATGCATAAATCCCCATGCTTAAAGGGTTTGAGGTACTATTCTGTTTTCGGATAGTATTTGCTGTCGCTCCCAAGTGATCAATGTAGTTACGCCTTTTTTATAAGTAAAAAAGAGGTCACCATCGATTTACATGGCAAAATTTTACCAATCGATTTACATGGCAAAGTTTTACCAATCGGTTATCCTTTTGTGCTCGCTTTTGGAAATCGCGAATACTTTCGGTGAAGTGCAACTCAACAGCCTCGCTGTTGAAAGCCGATTCGGCTCGGAGGTTTTTATCGCCGCACTTTATAGCGAACAGCCAACATTAAGCTCAAGCGGGTTGCTGGATAACAATAGACAAAGGCGCATGGAACTGAAAGTAATCACCGAGCGCCTGTCAGCGCGACAGCTCAACAATCTGTGGATGCAGGGAATAGCCGTAAACGGCTCCAAAAATCAGTTGGACAAACACGCGGACAACATGGTCAAATTTTCACGGTTGTTAAAAAAACCTTTGTTTGCAGGTGATGTATTCACAATCGATGGCTTTCCCACAGGTCTTATTCAGGTCACGATCAATGGCATTGTCCTGGGAAAAATAAATGCGGAAGGCTTTTTTTCTCTGTTATTGCAAACCTGGATTGGAAGAGTTCCTCTGTCATCGGCATTTCGAAACAGCCTTTTACAGGACGTCAACCCCAACGGAGAATTATTTTCCCGCTATCAAAAGCTTCACCCCACTCCGGATAGAGTGCTCGCCATCCAATCCTGGCTTACCTCTGAGTCGCCTGGGGCATCTCAAGAGGCACCTCAAGAGCCAAATGAGCCCACACTCAAGCCAGACAAACCTTCACCAAAATCGTCCCCCGAGCCCCCTTCTGCGCCAAAAAAATCTGGCAGAAGCAAACCCTCACCACCCGAAAAAAAGGTAGCGACAGCACCGAAAAAACAAAAGGCACCTACCACTGTCGCTAGATTACAAACCCAAACCAACGCGCTCGGGCCTGAACCCGAGAGCGACGATGCCGAAATGCTAGCACGGAAAATGGCGGCGAAACTGAGTTATCACTCGCAAATCTGGCGGCGGATACATAGATTTATCGAATATCCCACCCGGGCCCAAAAACTTGGGCAGGAAGGCTTTCTGAAAATTGCCGTCCTTATCACTCGCAACGGCCAAATAAAGTCTATGGAGTTTGTCGATGAAACGGATTTTTCTCTGCTCAACAAAGCGGTCATGCGAGCCACTCAAAAAGCCAGTCCGTTCCCGCCCGTTCCCAAAGTGATTGAAGGCGATGAATTTATTTTTGAAATGCCATTTTCATTTCATCTC
>JARROD010000036.1:0-22189 GCA_037384225.1 Exilibacterium sp. | reverse complement strand
GGCGCACTCTGCACACCTAAATCTCAAACGCTTTGGGTATATACCCAAAGCTCAAATGCTGGGGTTATTCCCCATCTTACCGTAGTTAATAAGTTACCGTTCACCACCGGCCGGGTTAAGCCCGGCCGGTGGCTGTGGGGCTTGATGGGTTTTATCTATTGCTGATGGCGATAGCGCCAGGTTTTGGGCAATGCTCCGCTGGCTGAGTTTGTACAGGCGGTACGAAAGCATGGCGGCCGCCAGCATCAGTCCCACAAGAAGGCCGAGCCAAAACCCTTTGGCTTCCCAGGTGCGGCCGAGCCAGTTTGTCATACCGAGTGTGTATCCCAGGGGAAAACTGAACATCCAGAAAGCGACTATCATGACCAGCATAGGTATCTTTGTGTCTTTGTATCCGCGCAGGGCACCGGCGCAGGTGACTTGTATAGAATCGGCCAGTTGGAACAGGGCCGCCAGAGTGATCAGTTGTACGGCCAGATCCCTCACCGCCGCTTCGGCGGTATAAAGAGTCACCACCGGAGTGGCGAAAAACCACAGGGCGAGGCCGGCGACGGTGCCGTATAGCAGCGTTAAGCTGATCCCGCTATAAGCGCTGAACCGGGCTCCCACCGCTTCGCCTGCACCGAGCAGGAAACCGACACGAATAGTTATTGCCAAGCCAACACTCAATGGCACCATAAATACCACAGTGGCGACATTGAGCGCGATCTGGTGTGCAGCGACCACCACCTTGCCGAATTCCGCCAGAAACAACGCAATAACCGAGAACATACTGGCTTCGATCAGGTACATAAATCCCGTAGGCAAGCCCAGCTTCAACTGCTCTTTGATCTGCTGCCAGTTCGGGCCGTAACAGCGATCAAACAACCAGGCGTGGCGAAAGTGTCGAGTCAGGCTGACATAGCCTGCCATAAAAATGAAACTGATCCACAGAGCTATCGCACTGGCCCAGCCACAGCCGACGCCTCCGAGGGCGGGGAGGCCACACTTACCGTAAATCAACACATAGTTCAGTGGGGCGTTTACCGCCAGTCCGATGATACTGGCGAGCATGGCTGGTTTTGTCAGTGACAGACCGTCGGCGTAGCAGCGTAAAACGTTATAACCGAGAATGGCCGGCATGCCGAACGAAATTGCCTGTAAATACCCTACCGTGACCGGCATGATTTCACGGTTGATGTTGAGCAGGCCTAACAATGGGGCGATATTAAACAGCATTGCCCAGGTGATAACCCCTGCTACCAGGGCAATCCAGAATGCCTGGTGCACCGCCGGTGCAATTTTATCGAAGTCTCCAGCACCGTTAAAATGGGCAACTATGGGGGTTAGCGCAAAGATCACACCCAGTGCAAATAGAAATACAGGCATCCAGATACTGCCGCCGATAGAAACACCCGCGAGATCGAGCGCGCTGGATTGGCCGGACATCATCGTATCCAGAACCAGTGTCGCCATTTGCAGAAGCTGAGTTACCACGATGGGACCACCCAGTGTAGCGAGTACGCTGACTTCCTGTTTAAAGCGCTTCTTGGCCGGTAGCCGGGCGCTGACGAGAGGTTGATGTTCCTGATCCATGGTTTGATATATATAAAATTGAAACGGTATGATTCGGGTTTTTAGGGGCGGTTCAAGTAAAACGTTGCCGGCATTGGGTGCTGTAACGGGTAGGACTCGCTGATTTGTACATCACTGATGTCAGAGGGGTTATTCTATTTAAAATAATAGGGAAATTATCCCCCGCGTCCCGGAAGCTTAACGCGTTTTTCCGTTTTTAGCTATATTGTTGTGTACGTTTTTAATCTCTGAATACAAAGACAGCATATACTTTGGATACAGTAAGGAATGCCTTTATCAGTACTTTTAAGGGTTGTGCACGAAATAACTTCCGGTTTTCGCAGCGGCGCCAAGCGGGATGGATCGGAGGCCCTCTCTAATCACTAATAAAAGGGCCGGAAGTTATTTCGTTCACGACCCTAACCTTCACTTTTTGAATAAATTAACGCCAGTTTGATTTCTTTTCGGGACTCGATAAGCGTTTTAAGTTCTTTTTTAAGCGCGGCTATTTCGGCGTTCAACTGCTTGATAGTCTTATTGAACTCCAGCCTTTTTTTATCCTGCTGGTTTTTAAGGGATGTATATGGCTGCATGATTTTATCTTTTTCCGGTTGATGTTGCTCCAGTAGTTTATGCTTATAACTAGCTATTTTTTCTTTACGGTCTGATTTTAGGAGCAATAACGTTGCTGTCATTTCATGCTTCATGGTTGACAGATCGGCTTCATTCTGCCCGGAAGCGGCGAGCTTTTTTTCATATTCTATACGGATCTGAGCAGTGCGTTCATTGTATTCAACGTTGAGCTTGGTGGAGTATTTTTTCACCAGGTCGTCTATCTTTACGTTGAATTTAACGATTTCACCTTTAATCGAATTAAAGGCTTTGTCGGCTTTTTCAAACAGTTCCGTCTCTATGGCGGCCATCTGTGTTTTTCTATTTAAATAGTTATCTTTAGCCTGTTTTATCTTGTTTTCCAGCTCCTGTATCTGTGCTTCCAGGGGCTGCAAACTTTGTTCTGCTGTGGCCACAAGGCGTTTGAAGCCGGGGGAATCCAACTCCACATAAGGGGCGGGCCAGGCTGAGCTCGGCTTGCCCTCTCTCAGGTAAGGGCTGGTTTCGAAGTCGAAGGTCAGCTTAGAATCACCCTTGTCATGCGTTGAAATGACGTCGCCAGCCAGGGGTTTTTCTTCACCTTCGTTGCGTAGTTTGCGCAACACCTGGGTTCCGTCGAGAGTGAATAGACTGAAGGTTGCCGCCCGAGGCCTTTTCTTCCGGTTCTGTGCTGGACGTTAGTGCGAGTGACGTGACAGTCCAGGGGGACTCAAGCTGTTTTTTCAACTCGGCCTTTATATCATCGGCGCTCGGTGTATTGTTACAGCCCGATATCAACAGTAGTGTGATCAGAGAAAAGACTAGTTTCATGATTTGCGTAATACCCTATGGGTTGAGCAATGACGTTTTTATGCTGGGGCAGTTTGCAAAGTGGCCCCTAAAAAGTGGAAAGTGTAATACAGGTCGGAAAAGCCCAGTGTGACGAAGGGCATGATTAAAACATGAAATCGCCGGGTAGCCCCCCTCTTTGCCTATGGAGAGGGGACTCGGCCGCACTAGCGCTTTAAAATCTCTTCCAGCTTTTTTCTGCCCGATGGGACTTCCTTTTCCGCCAGTTCGTCGGGAAGGCTGTCCGGTACATCAGCGACGCCTATGGCGATGGCGCACAACACTTTTTCATCACCCTGAAGACGCAGGTATTGTGCTACTTCCTCGTATTTAATGCCTGCCATACCGTGAGTATAAAGCCCCATCTTTCGCGATTGATAAGCCAGCGCCATCCAGGCGGCTCCAGTATCGAATTCGGCACAGCCGTTGGGCTTCCCGTTCGCTGTAAAGGTAGTTTTACAGACCACAAAACACAGCAGTGAAGCGTTTTTTGCCCACTTCTGATTAGCCGGCACTAACAATTCCAGGTAATCGTTAAAGGTTTCATCGCTCGACACATAAAAGCGCCAGGGCTGTTCGTTGTAAGATGAGGGCGACCAGCGAGGGGCATCGAACAGTGTTTGGATATCCGCCTCTGAGATGGCTACTTTTTTAAAGGCCCTGGGCGACCATCTTTTGACCAGGGTATCGTCGACCTTTTTATCGGCGTCTCTTCGTGAAAAGTCCGCGTAAAGCGTGTCTTCATATACCATGTTTTGTGCCTTTTTTAGAAATGAGAATATCTGAACCCGATACCATCGCCGCTTCTTAACATCTGCTGATTGATGCCAGCGAGGCCTTGGATCACATGTCCCCAATGCTCTGCCCCGCAATTAAGCGCTGATTGGGCGTTTAATTGCGGGGCAGGGCACTAGCTGACTTTCTTCGCTGAACCCAGTGTAGTCATCTTGCCGTTACGTTCAACCGACATTTGCTCGTATTCGAATCAAGTTAAAGGACCCCATGGCGAGCTGCCGGCGTCAACGGGTGGGGTTATTCGGCATAGGCGTCGACGCCGGGGCAGGAGCAGACCAGATTTCTATCGCCGTAGACATTGTCGATGCGGTTAGCACTGGGCCAGACTTTGTGATCCTTTAACCACGCCGCGGGACGCGCGGCTACTTCGCGGGAGTAAGGGCGATCCCAGCTTTCGGCCAGAATATCTTCCTGGGTGTGGGGCGCATTGTGCAAGGGATTGTTGTCGGCGGGATACTCGCCGCTTGCCACCATGGCGATTTCTTTGCGGATGCTGATCATGGCTTCGATAAAGCGGTCCAACTCCGCTTTGGATTCTGATTCCGTGGGTTCGATCATCAGCGTGCCCGCGACCGGAAAACTCATGGTCGGGGCGTGAAAACCAAAGTCGTTGAGCCGCTTGGCAATATCCTCTTCGGTAATGCCGCTGGCCTCTTTTAACGGGCGCAGGTCAAGCAGACATTCGTGGGCGACGAAACCCTGGCTGCCCTTGTAGAGAATGGGGTAGTGTTCACCGAGCTTTTTCGCCATATAGTTGGCGTTGAGGATGGCGTATTCGGTGGCTTTTTTCATACCTTCCCGCCCCATCATTCTGATATACATCCAACTGATGGGGAGGATGCTGGCCGAACCCCAGGGGGCGGCGGCAATGGTGCCGTTGGCGGGGTCTGTTTCCGGCACCGGCTGTACCGGGTGGGCGGGCAGAAAGGGCTTCAGGTGAGCACCCACGCCAATGGGACCCATGCCCGGGCCGCCGCCGCCGTGGGGAATGCAGAAGGTTTTGTGGAGATTGAGATGAGAGACGTCGCCGCCAAATTTTCCCGGTTCCGCCACCCCCACCAGGGCATTCATATTGGCGCCGTCGATATAGACCTGCGCGCCCAGGGCGTGGACCATCTCGCACAGTTCGGTGATGCCTTCTTCAAAGACACCGTGTGTGGAGGGGTAGGTCACCATTATACAGGCGATCTGCCTGCCGAAGCGGGAGATCTTATCGCGCAGGTCGGTGAGGTCCACATTGCCGCGGCTATCGCAGCCCACCACCACAACTTTCATACCCGCCATATGGGCCGAGGCGGGGTTAGTGCCGTGGGCGGAGGACGGAATCAGGCAGATATCGCGGTCGTGTTCACCTTTGCTGGCAAAGTATTTCTTGATGGCGATCAGTCCGGCGTACTCGCCTTGAGAGCCGGCGTTGGGTTGCAGACTGACGGCGTCGTAGCCTGTGCAGTCCTGCAACATCTGTTGCAACTCTTCGAACAGTTGCAAGTATCCCTGAGCCTGTGTCAGTGGCGCGAAAGGGTGCAGGTTGCTGAATTCAGGCCAGGTGACCGGGATCATTTCCGCGCTGGCGTTGAGCTTCATGGTGCAGGAGCCGAGCGGAATCATGGAGTGATTAAGGGCGATATCCCGGGATTCCAGCCGTTTAAGGTAGCGCAGCATTTCTGTTTCGCTGTGATAGCTATTAAATACCGGGTGGGTCAGTACAGCGTCGGTGCGCAACAGGGCCGCCGGAATGCCGTGATCGGGTTGCGCGGCCAGGCGCTTGTCCAGGGCGTTCAGGTTAAGATCGCTCGGTGTTGAATCGGTTTGTTCGCCGGCGAACAGGTCGAGTAGTGTAGCGACATCTTCCCGAGTCGTCGTTTCATTGAGGCTGACGCCCAACTGCCCGTTGCCCACTGGCCGCAGATTGATGCGAGCGGCGCGTGCGCGTTGGTAGATGGCATCCCGTGCCGCACCGGCGTTGACTGTCAAGGTATCGAAATAGGTTTGGTTCGCCAGTTCAAAACCTTTGACGCGCAGGCCTTCAGCGAGGATACCGGTGAGGCGGTGAATGCGTCCGGCAATGCGTTTGAGCCCCTCGGGCCCATGGTAGATGGCGTAGAAAACGCTCATCAGTGCCAGCAGTACCTGCGAGGTGCAAATATTGGAGTTGGCCTTTTCACGACGAATATGCTGTTCGCGGGTTTGCATGGCCATGCGTAGAGACTGACGGCCGCGGCTGTCGATGGAGACGCCGATAATACGGCCCGGCGCCGAGCGTTTGTACTTGTCTCGGAAGGCGAAAAACGCCGCATGGGGGCCGCCGAAACCCATGGGTACCCCAAAGCGTTGGTTGCTGCCGACAACCACATCGGCACCCATTTCCGCCGGCGCTTTCAGCAGCACCAGGCTCAGGATATCGGCGGCCACGGTCGCCAGCGCGCCCTTGGCGTGAATTGTGTCGATAACCGCACTCAAGTCCTTTATTTCCCCGTGGGTGGCGGGGTATTGTAGCAGTGCCCCAAAACACTCCAGTTGCGCCAGATCCGTTTTTGGGTCGCCGACCACGATCTCGAAGCCGAAGTGTTCTGCGCGGGTCTGAATCACAGCGATGGTTTGGGGGTGGGTGGCACTGTCGACGAAAAACGTACTGGACTTGTTCTTTTTCAACTGCCGTTTGCACATGGCCATGGCCTCGGCGGCGGCGGTACCTTCGTCGAGCATTGAGGCGTTGGCCATTTCCATACCGGTCAGGTCGAGCACCATTTGTTGAAAGTTCAGTAGGCCTTCCAGGCGCCCCTGGGCGATTTCCGGCTGGTAGGGGGTGTAAGCGGTGTACCAGCCCGGATTTTCCAGGACATTGCGCTGTATCACTTTGGGTACCAGCGTGTTGTGATAACCCATACCGATGTAGCTTTTGAAAATCTGGTTTTTGGCGGCGATCGTTTTCAACTCCGCCAATGCCTGGTCTTCACCGACGGCACTTTTCAAGGCCAGGGTGTCGGTTTTGCGGATATTTTCCGGCACGGTTTTCTCGATCAATTCAGCGATTGAGTCGACGCCGAGTGTTTCCAGCATGGCGTGGGTTTGCGCAGCATCGGGGCCGATATGCCGCTGAATAAAGGAGTCCCGGTTTTCCAGTTCTGTCAATGGCTCGTTGTGGAGGGATCCGGACATGATTGTTACCCTGGGTGACATTTGGGCGCAATCTTAACAACCGTGTCTCTTATGGGCAATAAAAATTTCTTATAGGAAACACGGGGGCTAATATAGTAACCTTTAGTGTCTGAAAACTGCCAAAATTGGGTAAGTCTTGAACTGTGCTCGTTTTGCAGCCGCTACCTGCGGCCCTGGGATGTAAAGTTGTAAAATGCGGTTGCATCGGTAGCAAACTGTATCGTTGGAAAACCTTAGGAGGAACAGTGCCCAAGGTACCTGTTGAGCCATCTGTATTGAGCATCTCCCGTCAGGGCGACAGGAAATTTGTCGAACCCCTGCAGCTCGGAAAGCGGTTGCGGGAAATACGCCTGTCCAACAAGCTGACACTGGAGGAGGCCAGCCGCCTCACCGGGTTGGCCCGGTCCACACTGTCGAAAATAGAAAACGAGCAGATTTCCCCCACTTTCCAGGCGGTACAGAAACTGGCCACGGGGCTGGGTATCGATATCCCGCAACTGTTCGCCCCCCCGGTAGAAGGGCCGGCGGCAAACAGCCGTTTGGACATTACCCGCCGCGGCGAAGGCAGACCGCATCCAACCACCACCTATGAGCATGAATTGCTGGCCAATCAGATCAGCCGCAAAAAAATGGTGCCTTTCAAATGTAAAGTCCGGGCCCGCTGTTTTCAGGACTTTGACGATTGGGTGCGCCACGATGGGGAAGAGTTTCTCTATGTTCTCGCCGGTGAACTGGATGTATACACCGAGTTCTATGAGCCGGTGCGACTGCAAGAAGGGGACAGTATGTACTACGATGCCCGTATGGGGCATTGTCTGGTGTCAGTCAGCCCGGACGATGCCGAGGTATTGTGGGTAACTTCCCGATAGGGTGGAGAACTGTCAATGGATATCTCGCTGATTGTGTTTCTGTGCGCTGTGGCTTTTTGTACCTATAGCGGCTACCGCCGCGGGCTGGGAGCATCCCTGGCTCGGATTCTCGGTCTGGTGTCGGGTTATGCGATCGCTATTGTCTATACGGATGAGTTGGCGGTGTGGCTGCAGCGCAGCACTGATTTGCAGGGTATTGCATCCTATATGGTCGCGGGAATAGCCCTGTTTCTCGGCGGCGGCCTCGCTGTGAGCCTGCTGTTTGGCCTTGTCGGGCGTTTTATGCCGAAACGCCAATCGCTCTGTGTCGCCTCTTCTCTTGGGGGCGCGGCAACCGGCCTATTGGTAGGGTGCGTAATCGGCTTCGCTTTGGTGTGGGGGTTGACCCTGGTGCGTCAACTGCAGCCGGCCGCCGGCAATACAGTCGCAACCCGAGCGGTTGAGCGTCCCGCCACCGCCCTGGAAAAGCTTGCCAACCGCGCCGCCAGTGGTGCTGTGGCCGCGGCGGCCAAAGTGGTGGATGCACCCCCGGACGTGGTCACAGCCAGCCGCGTACTGGCACAGTCCCCCGGTGCCACGGTGCAGCGCTTGCAGCGGGTGGTGAACGGCGACGGGATGAAAACATTGCTGAATGACAGTCAAGCACAGCGGTTGATGCAAAGTGGCGACACCCGCGGGCTGCTGGCGTTGCCGGCGTTTCAGCAGGTGGCGGCGGACCCGGACCTGCGGGAGTTGGCGAGCAGCGCCGGTTTTACCGACGGTAGCGACGAGCAACTGGCCGCCCGCTTGAGCGATTTGTGGCGGCGCGCCCAGCGGGTGAAGCAGAATCCGCAACTGCAACAGATACTGCATGATCCCGAGCTTCAGCAGCAGTTGCAATCCGGCAATCCGCTGGCGCTGTTATCCAACCCCAAGGTGCAGACACTGCTGGAAATTATTTACTCGTCCGGTGGCGAAGGTGCCTCTCCCCAAGGCTCGCATCTGTCGGCGGCACAGCGGTCTGCGGGCGATGAACCTGCTTCCGCTTATGGAAAACCGGCATCCGGGAACGGCGTATTTCGCTGGGTCGACAATGACGGTCGGGTGCACTACAGCGATAAAGACCCGCAACAATGAGCACAGATATTCCCCTGGTCGATGTATTAAACCAGGTGCGCAGTTGCCGCGTGTGCGAGCACGCTCTGCCGCTTGGCGCCAATCCGGTGTTGCGGGCGAGTGCCAGTGCCCGCGTGCTGATTGTCGGCCAGGCGCCCGGCACCCGGGTGCATGCCACAGGCATCCCCTGGAACGATCCGTCGGGGGACCGTCTTCGGGAGTGGATGGGCCTCGATCGCGACATTTTTTACAACGAGGTCAATATTGCCATTGTGCCCATGGGGTTCTGCTACCCCGGTCGGGGGCGCTCCGGCGACCTACCGCCGCGCAAAGAATGTGCACCTATGTGGCATGAAAAAATTATGGCCGGTCTCAATCAACTGGAGTTGATCTTGTTGGTGGGCAGCTATGCGCAAGCCCATTACCTACCGGGAAAATTCAGCAGCCTGACTGAACGGGTCAAAGCGTGGCGGCAATACACTCCCCGCTACCTGCCCCTGGTGCATCCTTCCCCCCGCAATCGTTTGTGGTTGAAAAATAATCCCTGGTTTGAACGGGAAGTTGTGCCTTATCTGCGCAAAAGGGTTCGGCAACTGTTGATGTGATCCGGGTTAATCATCGCCGGATGGCCGCGGGTTCGATAACGCAAATACCAAGGTTATTAAGCAGTTACTAACCGTCGATTTTGAGTCGTGAGTACTGGTTTACAGAGGACATTTATTATGGGGGAGCAAAAAGTTTGCGGTTGGCAGTGCAAACAGGTCACCGAGGTTTACCAAAACCCCTGGATTCGAGTTACCCACGAAGACGTGGTCACGCCGGCGGGCAGCGATGGCATCTACGGCGTAGTGCACTTTAAAAACCGTGCCGTAGGCGTTGTACCTATTGACGATGAAGGTTTTACCTGGTTGGTCAGGCAGAGTCGCTATGTGCTCGGCAGCTACACGTGGGAGATTCCCGAGGGAGGTGCGGCGCAGGAAGAAAGCCCGCTGGAGGCCGGCAAGCGGGAGCTGGCGGAAGAGACCGGTCTGCGGGCTGTCCAATGGCGGGAACTATTGCGAATGCACCTTTCCAACTCCGTCACGGATGAAACCGCGGTTGTCTACACTGCCAGGGGATTGACGCAGGGACCCTGTTGCCACGAAGACAGCGAGGATATTGAAGTCACCCGCCTGCCATTGAGCGAGGCGGTGGAGATGGTGCTCGACGGGCGGATTTCCGATGCGATCTCGGTGGCGGCCCTATTGAAAGTGGCGCTTCTGGAAAAAAGGGGTCGGTGACAAATGATTTACATTTGTCACTGCCCCCTTTTTAGAATTTTTTAGTGATAGAGAGCGCGTACTGAACGCCCTCGATATTCACTTCGCCAAAGGTATCGTCAAAATCCAGTTGGCTGTCGACGTAGCGCACACTCAATCCGAGCCCAAATCCTGAACGGGAATAAAAGTCGATGCCGGCGCGGCCGTAGTATCCGAAATCGCCGGTAAATTCACTGTCTTCTTCAAACGCGAGGCTGGAGGATCCGTCGCTGATCACCCAATCTCCGCTGCTGGCGTCTTTTCGCGCGTGCTTAATATCGATAAAGCCCATGGAAAGCATCGGGCCGGCACCAACGTAAAAGCGTACGTGTTCAGACCAGGTGCTGCTGAGGTATAGTCCCATGGAAAGCGCCAGCGTCGAAAACTCACTTTCCACAGCCAGCGTGGTAGCCGTACTGCCAGCGCCGTCGCTGACGGTAAAGTCGGTTTCTTCACTGTTCCAGTTGGCAAACACACCGGTTTCCCAGCCCAGCTCCACAGGGCCTCGCCACCATGCCAGCTGTACCGATGCGCTGGCTGTGAGCAAATCGTCGGGAAATTCCTCTGTCAGTGCGCTTCTCTGCTGTGTGTCGTTAAAGTTGAACCTGGTGGTTTCCGTTACCAATTGACCCAGGTTAACGTGGATCACGCCACTCGGTTCCAGTACTTCAGCGTTGAGCAGTGGCGGGAGTGAGAACATTAACAGCCCTGATACGCGCGACCAGGTTGTGGCTGTTTTAGCGGTGAATAAAGCCATCTTAAATAATTCCACAACAACCTTAAATTAATGAGGGTAGGCGACTTCTCAATAATCTGCGCATCAGGTTATTGAGAAGTCGTTGATTTGGTAATTAAAGGTCTCATGGACAAAGACTTTCAGGCAAGGAAAAGGGCGCCTTATAGCGGAAACGGGCGCCCTTCTTTCATTTTTTTGGAACAGTTTTTTCTTTATTTTTTAGCCACGTGCACCCTTTGGTAGCTTCTCAATAACCCGGGGTAAGCACAGTGTCAGGTGGGCATACGCACGATGGGTTTTACCACGCGCCCACTTTCGCCCGCGGCGATAGCGTCATTAATATTTTCTAAGTCGAAAAAGCTCGTCAATCGGTCAATGGGAAACTGGCCTTGACGATAATATTGGATCAGCTGTGGGATAAATGAGTGGGGATCGGCATCGCCTTCGACAATTCCGCGCACCGAACGCCCGCCGCTCAGGAGGTGGGTTGCGTTCAGCAGGAGAGTATCCTCCAGTTTAAAGGCACCGACCAGGCCGCAGACGCCTCGTGGTGCTAAAACCTCGATGGCGGTTTGCACAACCGGAATATGGGCGCTGGTGTCCATGGTATAGTCTATACCCCCGGGACATATCTCAAGAATTTTGGCGGCCGTGTCTCCATCGCTTGCATTGATAGCGTGGGTGGCTCCCAGTTCCAGTGCTAAATCAAGCCTCTCGCGGTTTAGGTCGATGGCGATAATTTCATTGGCGGACGCGATTTTCGCCGCCATCACCGCTGTCAGGCCAACGGCACCGGTGCCGAAGATGGCTAGTGAACGACCCTTTTTAACCTTCAAGGCGTTCAGTATCGCGCCGGCACCGGTTTGAAAGCCACAGCCGAGGGGGCCCAGCAGTTCCAGTGGAACATCGGTGTCAACCTTTACGGTGTTCTGGGTGTGGCTGAGGGCATAGTTGGCAAAGGATGACTGGCCGAAAACATTGGAATGAATCGCCGTTCCGTCCTTACTGATGGATGTCGATCCATCCGTTCGCGTAGCGAAAAAATTGCGCGGAAAAAATTCTTGGCAGTACGCCGGTTCCCGCTCCCTGCAGGAGAGGCAGGTGCCGCAGTTGTTGAAGCTTATCACCACGGCGTCGCCGGGTTTCAGGTGGTCGACGCCGGCGCCGACTTTTTCCACAATACCCGCACCTTCGTGCCCGAGTACCACCGGTTGCGGCGTTGGCAATAGCTGATCGCGCATGACCATGTCGGTATGGCAGACACCGGTTGCGACAATTTTTACCAGTACTTCTCCCGGACGGGGGTCTTCTATCTCTACAGTTTCAACGCTGACAGATTTTTGGCCTTGCCATAACACGGCTGCTGTTGCCTGTACCATCTTGGGTATCTCCTGTTTCATTCTAATTCGGTGCAGAAACGCTCATCCGCAAGTGTTAGTTCTTTGGGAGAATGAGCTTGTCTCTTGTCTCTTGTCTCTTGTCTCTTGTCTCTTGTCTATTTCTTGAATTCTGGTGCAAAAAAGTTGGATTTGCGCGCAAGTTGAATAGATATTAGAAATTTTTAACTTGTTATACGGGCGTAAGAGGTGGCGGAGCAATGGCACTGGTGTCGGGCGACACTGCAGGATTGGGCCTTTTGCTTTTGATCCAGGCGGCGATTTCAGCAATCGCCTGACGGTGCTCCTGTGAGGGTCCGGTGAAGCCGACAAAGGCGTGGTCCACGCCCTTGTAGCGGGTGAGTGTAGCCTCCACACCTTCTTCCCGCAGGCGCCGGGCATAGGCTTCGCCTTCGTCGCGCAGGGGGTCAAACTCCGCCGTCTGCACCAGTGCTGGCGGCAGACCAGCCAGGCTTTTTGTCTGCATCGGCGATGCCTGGGGCAGGCTGGCGTCGTTTCGGTTGGGACAATAGGCGCCTTCGAACATGGCGATAAAACTTTCCGAGATCAGCGAACTGGAGACATATTGCCGGTGTGATTCTGTGATCGGGCCCACCATATCGACTTTGGGAAAAATCAGGATTTGTCCGGCCAGCTCCGGCCCACCTTCATCGCGTACGCGCAGCGCAGTGACGGTGGCAAGGCAGCCTCCGGCACTGTCTCCCGCCAGAAACAGCGGGCCCGGTCGCGCGCCCAGAGAATCGGCGGACTGTGCCGCCCAGCAGGTCGCTGCATAGGCGTCGTTTGGGGCGGCGGGGAAGGGATGTTTGGGGGCCAGGCGGTAGCCCACCGATAATACTGTCACTCCGGCCTGGACGCAGAGGTCGCGACAGATCGGATCGTGAGTGTCGAGACTGCCAGCGCAAAATCCACCCCCATGGAAAAACACCAGCAACGGTGCTGGCCTCTGCGTTTCCGGGGTATAGAGGCGCGCGGGTAACAAGCCGTTCGCGCCCTGCACCTGCAGCGCTCTGATTTGCCGGAGAGGCGTTTTTTTCCCTCGCCACACAGAGGCTCCGTGCAGCCGCATACCGATACGGGTAAGTACAACGCGCCAGTTATTCAGCATAAAAGTATTTCCTTCGCTGGTTGGTTTAGGGGCTGCTTGATCGCTCAGTGTTACTCCGCATTTGATCTATAGCTGCGTGGGCTACACCCGTATCCACCACCGGCATATCGTTTCCGGGGGATAGCTCGATCGAACTGGCCGCCAAACGGCTTGTTTTGACTGTCGATCACCAGGCCGGTAAAAATATCGGCCAATATAGTGTTCCAGTAATCCAGCCGAGACGCCGGCGCTACATTCGCGGTGTCAATTTTACAAATAGCACTCATAAGTTCTAAACCAGCTGTATCTCAAACGCCTTGGGTATATTTGTTATTACTATTAATATTTATCTGCAGGTTCTTTAATGGCCCCTAAGACCGCAGCTCACACCTGCCGCCTCGAGGAGAGGCAATACAGGAGAAAACGCTATGCATTATAGCTTTTAATGATAGCAATGAGGTTTGCTATTTACAATAAAAATCTGCATATTCAGCCCCATTGACGAACTCACTAAAAAGACAAGTCCCATGCATTTATCCAATCCGCTTGAAAATAGGCTCGGTTATCATTTGCGCCGCGCCGCCAGCGCCATGCTTGCACATTTGTCCGAGGGCCTCGGTGACCTCGGTCTCAGGTACACGGAAGCTTCAGTACTTTTGATGATTGAAGCCAATCCGGGTTTAAAACAACGGGATATCGGTCAAGTTCTTGGTATTAAAAGTGCCAATATGGCGCCGTTGATAGGCGTGTTAAGCAAGCGTAACTATATCGAGCGCAAGCCATTGGACGGCAGATCCCAGGGGCTCTATTTGTCCGAGCAGGGCAAGCGTGTCATGGTCGATATCTGGCAATGTGTTGAAGGCAATGAAGCCTGGTTGCTTTCTGAAGTGTCTGATTCTGAACGCAAGATGGTGATGAGGTACCTGCAGAGCGTTTGGGAGAGTTGAATCAGCCTGGCGGACAGCCTGAGCCAACTACCTCCGGCTGGTCCGCCTGATACTATGCCTGCCACGGGTTATTGATATTCTTCCATTTGATGTTTGATAAATGGCTGGCAGCCCGTGAGAAGAGCGGGTTGCCGGCCGAAGTGGCGGAAAGAGTACCGGGAAGTGTGCGGCGGCAGCGGCGAAGCCGGATCAGGCGTTTGCCCTGATCCATTGACTCAGTTCATCGGCGCCACCCACCAACTGACCGTCGATATATACCTGCGGTGTGCTGCCGCGGCCGGTTACCGCTGTCAGAGAGCTGTAGCTGACACCGTGTGTGCCGAGGGAAATCTCTTCGTATTTCAAACCTGCCTGCGCCAGTTCCTGCTTGGCTCGTGAACAGTGCGGGCACCCGGGCTTACTGAACAGTGTGATGCGTTTTGGCAGTGCGGCATTGGGATTGATATAGTTAAGCATGGTGTCCGCGTCACTGACTTCGAAAGGGTCGCCGGGCTTTTCCGGTTCGATAAACATTTTTTCAATCACGCCGTCTTTTACCAGCATGCTGTAACGCCAGGAGCGGTTACCGAAACCGAGCTCTTTTTTGTCCACCAAAAGGCCCATGCCTTCTGAGAATTCACCGTTACCGTCCGGAATAAAATTGATATTTTCCGCGTGTTGATCCTCCGCCCAGGCATTCATCACAAAGGTGTCATTCACTGACAGGCAGAGGATGGCATCGACGCCATTGGCCTTGAATACCGGTGCCAGTTCATTGTAGCGGGGCAGGTGGGTGGAAGAGCAGGTGGGGGTGAAGGCTCCCGGCAGGGCGAAGAGCACGATGGTTTTGCCTTTGAACAGCTCATCGGTGCTCACCTGAACCCACTCGTTGTCGCGGCGCACTGGAAAGGTTACCTGGGGAACCGTCTGACCTTCTCTGTTAGCAAGCATGTTTAAATCCTCTGGCATTGAAGTGAATTTTTCACGTTAGGGAGAGGATAAACAACCCTTTGCCATAACTAAAATTAATTGATTTTATTCTGTTGATAGCTTGTGTAAATTTTCAGCTGTCCAGATCATCTGATAAAACATCCTCGTAAATCGAATTGCCCTCAATGCGGTGTTCCTCATTGGCCCAGCCGCCGAAGTCGATCAGTTTGCAGCGCTTTGAACAAAAGGGCCGGTGGGGAAATTCCTCATTCCACAGCACCTTTGCCTTACAGTGGGGGCATTCCAACTGCAAGGGTTGTTTGTTCTGTGATCCGGTGTCCGAGTGGTTAGCGTTCATAGTCTTTGGCCATGGATAAATATTGCTGATGCAGTTTTTCTACCGCCCGCTCCAATTCCGGTAGACCTCTGTCGTTGACGATAACATCGTCGGCCCAGGCGAGGCGTTGCTGCCGGGTTGCCTGTGTGGCCATGATCGCTTTCACCTGTTCCGGACAGTTGTTATCACGTCGAGCGGTGCGGGCCAGTTGTATTGCTTCGGGGACATCCACCACCAGGACGCGCTGCGCTAAGCGGTTTTGCCCGGTTTCAACCAGCAATGGAGATACCAGCAGGCTGTAAGGGCTGCGGGCGCTGTCGAGGCCGGACTTCAACTCCTCGAAAATAAGCGGGTGCAGAAGCTGTTCCAGCCAGACGCGCTCAGCGGCATCGGAAAACACTTTTTGTCTCAGCGCTGCGCGGTTCAGGCTACCGTCTTTCCGCAGGATATCACCACCAAAATGGTGAGCGATATCCGCCAGGGCGGGGGTCCCTTTTTCGACAACGGTCCGGGCTGCCAGATCAGCATCAATCACGGTGACACCCAACGTGTTAAAGCGGTCTGAGACGGCGCTTTTACCACTGCCGATGCCGCCGGTTAATCCCACTACATACATTAGTACACCCTGCACGGAATTCCGGGTTTTATGCCGGGTACTGTTTTGAAGCCGCCTTAAAAAGTAGACAGATGAATCCCGGGCTGGGGCAGCTTTCAGGCCAGGCCCGTTATCTGTAAATAAAGACGGGTAATTTTATCGCCCCAGAGCAGAGTAATCCAACCGGCAATGGCGAGGTAAGGACCAAAAGGAATAGGGATATTGCGATCGCGCCCCAGTATCAGGATACCGGCAATGCCGATCACGGCGCCCACCAGGGACGACATCAACACAATGATGGGCAGCGACTGCCAGCCCATCCAGGCGCCGAGGGCCGCCAGCAGTTTGAAGTCGCCGAAGCCCATGCCTTCCTTGCCGGTAATCAGTTTGAACAGCCAGAACACGGTCCACAGAATCAAATAGCCGGCGACCGCGCCGTACACGGCGTCGGTGAGGTCCACAAATATACCCTGGGCGTTGACTAGGAGGCCGGCCCACAACAGTGGCAGCGTAATCTGATCGGGCAAAAGCTGGTGATCGATATCGATCATCGTCAGCGCGATCAGACTCCAGGTGAGTATTAACACGGCGAGGGCTTGTTCGCTGTAGCCAAAATGGAAGGCAACGGCGGCGGAAAGTACACCGGTTGTAAGCTCCACCAACGGGTAGCGGGGGGAGATAGAAGCCTTGCAACTGGCGCACTTGCCTTTGAGAAACAGATAGCTCAACAGTGGAATGTTTTCCCAGGGGCGGATCTTGTGCCCACAGTGTGGACAGGTGGAGCCGGGAACAATGAGATTAAAGGTGCCGGTCGGAGTGGACTCTTGCTGTGGTTCCATTTCCAGCAGTTCGCAACAGTCCTGAGTCCAGCGTGATTCGAGCATCGTCGGTAGCCGGAAAATAACCACGTTGAGAAAACTGCCGATCACGAGCCCGAATACCAGGCCTCCGGCGAGTAAAGTAATGTCCATGCATCTGTTCGTATAGTTAGAGGGTTGCGCTTTAGATAGCCTGTCCGATTTGGAAAATGGGCAGGTACATAGCTATCATCAGCCCGCCGACCAATACCCCCAGCACCGCCATAATCAAAGGTTCCAGCAGCGATGTGAGGTTGTCCACCATATTGTCGACGATCTCTTCATAATAGCCGGCCACCTTGTCGAGCATTTCATCGAGGGCGCCGGATTCCTCGCCAATGGCGGTCATCTGCAGCATCATGGCGGGAAACTTACCCGTCGAGCGCATGGACGCATTTAATTGAATACCCGTGGAAACCTCTTCGCGGACTCTTTGCACTGCCTCGGCGTAAGGAGCGCTGCCGGTGGCGCCGGCGACGGAATCCAGGGCGTCGATCAAAGGCACGCCAGCGGCAAAGGTGGTTGACAGTGTTCTGGCAAAGCGCGCCAGCACCGAGTTGTAAACGATGGAGCCCATTATCGGCAGCTTCAGCACAACGCGATCCATCAACGAGGAAAAAGACTTGGACCTGAGTTTGGCTTCCTTAAACCCAAACAACGTGCCGACCATACACACTAACACGATAAACCACCATTCCTGCATGGTTGCCGACAAGCCCAGCACAAACAGGGTAAAAGCGGGAAGGTCGGCGCCAAAGCTGGCGAAGGTTTCGGCGAACTGAGGCACCACTTTGACCAGCAGAATTCCGGTTACTACCAGAGCGACCACAACCACCGCCATCGGGTAGGTCATCGCCTTTTTGATTTTGGCCTTAAGGGTTTCGGTTTTTTCCTTGTATAAGGCGATACGGTCGAGCATGGTCTCCAGTGCGCCGGACTGCTCGCCCGAATCCACCAGGTTACAAAACAGATCATCGAAATAACGCGGGTGTTTGCGCAGCGAGGGGGCAAAGCCGGTACCCGAAGCCACGTCCTCCTTAATAGCGAGCACAAGCTCTTTTAGCGACGGGTTTTCCAGCCCGTCGGCGACGATATCGAAACTTTGCACCAGGGGTACCCCGGCCTTCATCATGGTGGCCATCTGACGGGTAAACACGGCGATATCCATCGGTTTGATGGCTTTTTTGCGGGCGCCGAACAGTGGTTTGGGTTTGCGTCTTACGCCTGTGGCCCGGATTCCCTGCCGCAGCAACTGTGCCCGCACCAGCGCGGCGCTGTTGGCCTGGGTTTCCCCTTGAATTTTGTGTCCTTTCTTGTCGACACCTTTGTAAATAAAGGTATTCGTCGTTTGTGCCGTGGTAGCCATATAAGGTTAATCCTTAGTTACTCGGTTGGCTTCTTCGAGGCTGGTCAAGCCTTGAGCGGCTTTGCGCAGTGCCGAAATACGTAAATTGTTAAAACCTTCCTTTTTGGCCGCTTTGGCGATATCCAGTGAATTGCCTCCCTCCATTATAATGCTCGAGATCAAAGGTGTGATGCGAACTGTTTCATAAACTCCCACGCGTCCTTTATAACCGTTGCCGCACTGGGCGCAGCCGACCGGGTGAAACAGTTCTATCTCCTTACGCTCCATACCTATCTCGTCGAAGCCTTCTTCCTTGAGTATTTCTTCGGGAATATCCGTCGCGGGTTTTTTACAGTTATTGCACAGGCGTCTGGCCAGGCGTTGGGCGATAATCAGGCTGACGGTGGTGGCGAGGTTAAACGCCGGCACCCCCATATTCAGCAACCGCGTCAGGGTTTCCGGGGCGCTGTTAGTATGCAGGGTAGACAGCACCAGGTGGCCGGTCTGGGCGGCCTTAATGGCGATCTCCGCCGTTTCCAGGTCGCGGATCTCCCCGACCATGACGATATCCGGATCCTGGCGCAGGAACGAGCGCAGTGCTTCAGCGAATCCCAACCCCACTCTGGCGTTTACCTGAACCTGGTTGATACCTTCCAGATTAATTTCCACAGGATCTTCAGCGGTGGAAATATTGCGTTCGGTGGTGTTGAGTATATTAAGCCCCGTGTAAAGAGACACGGTTTTGCCGGAGCCGGTGGGCCCGGTTACCAGGATCATGCCCTGGGGTTGATTGAGGGCGTCCAGATAAAGCTTTTTTTGATAGTCTTCGTAGCCGAGGGCATCGATACCGAGTTTGGCGCTGCTGGGGTCGAGAATCCGCAGTACTATTTTTTCACCGAACAGGGTCGGCAGGGTGTTGACCCGGAAATCGATGGCGCGGGATTTGGACAGCTTCATTTTTATCCGACCGTCCTGGGGAATACGGCGTTCGGAAATGTCCATTTGCGACATGACTTTCAGGCGCGCAGCGAGCCGGGTTGCCAGATTCGTGGGTGGCTTGGCCACCTCCTCCAGAATACCGTCGGTGCGAAAACGCACTCGGTAGCTTTTTTCATAGGGTTCGAAATGGATATCAGAGGCGCCGGTTTTGATTGCGTCCAGCAGGACCTTGTTGATAAAGCGCACCACCGGCGCTTCGTCGGCTTCCTTGACGCTAACTTTTTCATCCGCGCCTTCGTCGTCAACCGCTTCAATGTCCAGGCCGTCCAGCATTTCCTCGTCGAGCCCACCGAGGCTGTCGGTCAGGGATTCCTCTTCGACTTGTAGAAACTTTTCAATGGCAATCCCCAGTTTGTCCGCTTCCACCAGTATGGCGTCGGTGGTGATGCCTGTATTGAATTTGATTTCGTCCAGGGCGTGTAAGTTGGTAGGGTCGGCCGCGGCGATAAACAGCCGGTTACCGCGTTTGAACAGGGGCAGTGCGTGGTGTTTTTTAACCAGTTTACTGTCCACCAGGTTTCGCGGGGCGCTGTCCAGATTGAACGCCTCCAGGTCCAGAATCGGAGTGCCGAACTCATCGGAGGCGGCGGCGGCAATGGAGTTGAGCCTCCAGGTGTTGCTCAAGAGGCTGTTTGTTTTTTGCTCTGTCCTTCAACGCCTTCGTCGAGTGCTCTTCGTCCAACAGGCCGTCGCGGACAAGTCTTCGGGCCAGACCACTGAGGGCGGGAGGGGCGGCATTCATTTGGCGATTCCTAAAGGCATTGATTTAACAGTATAGTTCTAAATGCATAGAATTAATGGTTTTGTCAATAAATTTTGATATGTAATCAGTGCTTATCGGGCAAGGTGAACTTTATACGATAACTTAATGCAATTGCTAGGTTTTTGAAGTTTGCAATTACCCCATACCTAAGTGATTTCTGCTGTAATGAAATAGTGACGGATTAGGTGTTTTACTGACAAAAAACGTCACATTGATGGTGCTATAGGGGTCCGTTTTCATCAATGATGCCCTATAGGATAAGGGTTTTACAACTTGGCCCAGTGCTTGCTTTACTCGATTGCGTCCATACTACTTGCAACAATTTCGGAGACAAGCAATGAAAAAGCAACAAGGTTTTACGCTTATTGAATTGATGATCGTGGTGGCGATCATCGGCATTCTGGCGGCTGTTGCGCTGCCGGCTTATCAGGATTATACCATTCGCACCCAGGTTTCTGAGGGGCTGAACCTGGCTAAGGAAGTTCAGGCGGCTGCCAATGAGTTTCGGGTTGACAGAGGGCGGTTTCCTTCTACTCATGCATCGGCGGGACTGCCGCAGGCCACGAGTATTATAGGTAACTATGTTTCCACTTTGACCCTGGATTCAAATGGAATGATTTCTATAATGTACGGTAATAAAGCGAACGCAGCTATTACTGGACAGATACTGGCCATTGCCCCGGCAACACCCAGTGGTACAGTGACCAGCAGCTCACCTTTGACGTGGATTTGCGGGAACTCAGCCGTTAGTAGAGTAAGTATTATCGGTGGTTCAAATCCTGGTACAACAACCACATTGCAAGACAAGCATATGCCCAGCGCTTGCCGCCCTTAATGTAGCTGCACGCTTTCGGTTGGTGGCTGCTGCTTTTAAAGACACTCAACTGGGAAGTGGTCGTATTCTACTTACCAATATTGCAAGAAAACCCACATCCTTTGATGTGGGTTTTTTTATATTACTGACCGTTGGTTGTGCAACAGCACTAAAATTATGTGACTTTGTGTTGATGATGCAGAGAAAGACTGTAAATATCGGAGTAGGTGTTGTAAGTTTTTTATTTCTGCTTATTATTTGTTCGATTTTATGGGGCTAGCAATAATAGCAGCTTGAAATGTATGTGGGCTGTTGACCGGGGAGAATAACAATGTCGTCATTATGTAAGGTGGGGTTGTTGGCTTTATTGTTATTTGTGGTTGGTATCGCTTACGTGCCAGGTTTAAATGGGCCCTTTATTTTCGATGACGCTCCAAACTTGATGGAAAACCAAAAGGTTCATATTAATGAGCTTTCAACTGATTCCATTTATAGTGCCGTATTTTCCATTCAATCCGGTCCCCTGTATCGCCCTGTAAGCATGCTGAGTATAGCATTAAATTATTATTGGGGAGGGGATAAGGTCCGTAACTACAAGGTAGTGAATGTGATTGTTCATTGCCTCGCTACTTTAG
The DNA here is from genome assembly GCA_037384225.1 of Exilibacterium sp. Lineage (GTDB taxonomy): Bacteria > Pseudomonadota > Gammaproteobacteria > Pseudomonadales > Cellvibrionaceae > JARROD01. Next base: position 558 of record JARROD010000036.1, on the reverse strand, counting down.
CCGTGTTCTACTTGGTTTTTAATCTTCTGCGGGCATTGGCACTGCTACAGCCAGAGAACGCCCACTTAGACACCCCACGTCAACAGTGGGCGGCGGCTTTTTTGGTGGCTGGCCTCTGGGGATTGCATCCCCTAAATTTGACGTCGGTTCTCTATGTAGTTCAACGTATGGCAAGCCTTGCGGGTTTGTTCACCTTTCTTACTGTAGCTTTTTATTTGCAAGGGCGCATAGCTCTACTACAGTCTAAACGTGGTGTCGTGTGGTATTGGTTTGCAGCAGTTATATTTGCAGTATTAGGAATATTTAGTAAGGAAAGTGCGGTTCTGGCTCCCATATTTGTTGCTTTAGTGGAAGGATGTATTGGTCGCTGGTCCGCGCCGGGTTCCTGGCTGCCATTTTTTAGATGTATGAAAGTGTTTTCATATTTGGGGGTATTAATTTTAGGATTGCTGTTGTTTTTTTACTGGGATTATTTCATGGGAGGCTACAGTAATCGTCCTTTTACAGTAGAACAACGGTTGCTAACCGAGTCGAGAGTGCTATGGCATTATCTTTCGT
>JARROD010000035.1:0-20833 GCA_037384225.1 Exilibacterium sp. | reverse complement strand
CGTACTTAATCATTTAAAATATCCGTTCTATTTTTTCTTCAAAAGTAACAAAGTTAGGCAATGGACTCAATTAGCTAATACCTGATCCGACTATTATGGCTACGATTGATTCAATTTTATTTAAAAATAATGTCTGAAAAGGCATTTGTATCGAAAATTTGAAGTGAAAAATCAAGAAAAAGCAATACTATTCGAAAATACTTTGGGGGCATATGATAAGTTATGCCTATATACACAATATTTTTCGCCAACTGGAACGACTGCCGTCTGTCAAAAAGGGGCTCTATATTGACAACAAGCTGAGCTGACTGGTTAATCAGAAATACATCGATACCCCATCCATAAATAGCTCTTTTACTGTCGAGGAATTTTGCAACCCTTTTGCTCAATCGCCCCATTGTTTTTATAACTCCCGGAAAAACAAGAATAAATAATATAAGGCACATACATTGCAGATAACTTGATTCCTAAAGGAGTATTATTACGGCTATTGGTTGGTCGACATAAAACGATAAGAAACCCTATAAATATAGTATTTTTGTATTGAAGTCGCGTAATCAACTTACTTATTAATATGGAGTTTTATTATGAATAAAAAATCACTTCTGTTTGCCGCATTGGCTTTTTCGTTTCACTTGACAGCCGCGCAGGCAACGCTCATCGATACAGGTTTTGGGGCTGTCTATTCAACTGAAGCCGATATCACTTTGTTGAAAAATATCAGCTATGTTGAAAAAATGAACTGGTACGAAGCGGTGGCATGGGCCGATAGTCTAACATTTGGGGGCCATTCCAATTGGCGTTTACCAAGCCACGGTGGTTGCAGGAATAATGAATGGATTTGTAATGACATGGGGGAAATTGGGGTTGTTTACTATACTGAATTAGGCATACCCTTTGATCCGTATCCATCTCAACCTGTTGATTTCGACAAGATCGATGCCTTTAAAAACATACGTACGGGTCTGTATTGGTTCTCCGAGGATGATACGGACAATCCCGCAGAACAAGCATGGTATTTCAGCCTTGATTATGGAAGCCAGGATTCGATAAGTAAAAGTCAGTTACATACTGCCTGGGCAGTGGCCGATGGGGATGTTTTCGGCGTCGCTGTCATGGAACCCTCCTCCTTTATCCTTATGACAACAGGTCTAGCTTGGCTCGGCTTCACCAGCAGGAAGAAAAAGCCGGTATAGGAAGAAAAAGCCGGTATAGGAACAAACGCCAGAGAAGCAAACACGGGCCCCGCTTCGTGCGGGGCCCATCGACGCGTTCCGATTCGTATGGCACTACAATTGAAAATCAATAGTGCTGGTTGTACCGGCGGTAACACTCACGTTGGTAGTACCGGAAAATGTCAGTTCATCGACCACCAATGGGTCGTCACTGACAGCATCACAGGTATAGGCGATTGTGTAGTCGCCCTCCACTAGAAAACCGATTTCATACTGGTAGGAGCTGTCCTCGCTGTTAACCAGGGCTGTAGTGACAGGGTCGCTGTCGGCGCCGCTCAGATCGGAGGGTGTAATATCGGCACCAGAGTAGATATAAACCGTGCCGTCATCGATACTGGCGTCGGCGCAGAGTTCGCTCACCAGACTGGCATCGATACTGCCAGCGACACTGCCCACGGAGATATTGTCCACCAGCCTCAACGTTGGTTTCAGGATTACTCCGGATAAACCCTGCGGGTCTGTCAGGGACTTGCGTAGGTCGAAATCGATAGTGAAATCGACGTTGCCGCCGGCCGCCACAGTGAAACCCTGCACCAGTTTCAATCCCGTCTTGCTACCGCTGGGCACCCAAATTTCTTTCTGGGTGCCATCACTCAATTCGATAAATGAATCCATTATGTCATCATGTTCCGCGGTGACGTGCAAGCGGACCCAGTCGTAGTCGCCGGCAGGGATGGTTTCATTGCTTAACAGGTCTTCGGCAATGCTGCCCTGCAGTTGTAGCAGGTCAATGCTCATGGGTGTATCGAACGTAAACTCCATGGCCGTTCCGTCTGCGGGTTTGATAGAGACACCGGTAAAGACCACCACCACCTGATTGGCACTGTCGATGGGACCATCGGTAACTGAAAGGGAAAAACTTCCCGTTGCGTCGTCATCGCTGCCGCCGCTGCCACCGCCGCAACCTGACAGGATCATTGCCATAGATACCGCAATAGAGCTCATGGTTTTATTCATAGGTTACCTTTCCAGTTATAGATGTCACGAATGACGGATTGCGGCAGATTCCCGGCGTGTGGAATTTTTCCCGACTACCGTGCTACGAAGGAAAAAATGATTTGCCGCAGTAGCCACAGATTTTCACTATTACTACACGGTTAAATTGAGTGGAAAGTTCCGGCGTTGTTCTGTTTTGTCCGGGATTCAATGGAGTTGAAACTATTTTTGTGTCAGAGGGACGGCTGCGCAGGAGTTGGTACCAGCGTCCAATACAAACGAATTTAAACAACTCAGGGTAGGGCCATCGGATCATCAGCGTGTACGCCAAAGCCGATAATTTTTTGTCTGAATTGGTCCATCACAAGGAGCACCCAGTGTCGGGCACCCGTCGCCGTTGGCTGGCTTTCCGGCTTGATCCGGGGGTGGGTCTGATCACGAACGAAATGCACAGGGCTTTGGTTTGAATTATAGGCCTGATCTTTCATATATGAAAAACACCAAAATAAACATTGAGTTGAAGGTGAATTTAAGGTAGATTGCGCGCTCCCACCTCGGTTTCTTTCATTGTACTTCTGTTGGATCACTAAACATGCAATTTTCAGACTTGGGCTTGTGCCCTGAACTGCTGGCTTCCGTGGCTGCGCAGGGATACCGGACACCTTCGCCAGTGCAAGCCAAAGCCATTCCCGCCATCCTCGTCGGCCGCGATATTATGGGGGCGGCGCAAACCGGTACCGGCAAGACAGCGGGTTTTACATTGCCCCTGTTGCAGTTGCTGAAGGAGGGGCCGAAAGCGAGACCTAATCAGGCACGCGCATTGATTCTCACGCCAACCCGGGAACTGGCTGCGCAGGTTGCCGACAGCGTCGAGCGCTATGGCGCTTCTCTGGCATTGCGTATGGGGGTGGTTTATGGCGGGGTGTCAATTAACCCACAAATGAAAACCCTGCGGCGCGGGGTGGATGTGTTGGTGGCCACGCCGGGTCGATTGCTGGATTTGTACCAACAAAATGCGGTTAGGTTTTCCCAACTGGAAACGCTGGTGCTGGATGAGGCCGACCGCATGCTGGATATGGGCTTTATCCACGATATCAAGCGCATTATTAAGCTATTGCCAGCGAAACGGCAGAATCTGTTGTTTTCCGCCACCTTTTCCGAGGAGATCCGAACCCTTGCCCGGGGTTTGGTGCACAACCCGCTGGAAATTGACGTCACACCGCGCAACTCCACCACGGATCAGGTAAAACAAACTATTTATCCGGTGGACAAAGCGCGCAAGTCAAAGCTGTTGATTCACCTGATTAAGAGTCAAAATTGGTATCAAGTGCTGGTTTTTAGTCGTACCAAGCATGGCGCCAACAAATTGGCCAAGCAACTGGAAGAGGCGGGGATCGCGGCGGCGGCAATTCATGGTAACAAAAGTCAGGCGGCGCGCACACGGGCGCTGGCGGATTTCAAGAAAAATGGGATTCAGGTATTGGTTGCGACCGATATTGCCGCGCGGGGGATCGACATCGACCAATTGCCGCACGTGGTCAATATGGACTTGCCCAATGTTTCCGAAGACTATGTCCACCGTATTGGGCGTACCGGGCGCGCCGGCGCCAACGGCGAGGCCTGTTCGTTAGTATCGGCGGACGAGTCGCCGCAATTGTTCGCTATCGAGCGACTGATTAACAAGTTGTTACCGCGTCAGCTCGTTGATGGTTTTGAACCGACTCACGAGGTGCCGAAATCGCGTCCGGGCACCCGTACCGGGGCAAAGCCGCAAAAATCCGGGAAAAAACCGGCTGCTCACGGCGCTGAAGCGCGACGCTCAGCCTCGGGATCGCGCAGCGGACGCAATGCGCCGGCCGCACGCCGGGAACAAGAAGGCAAGGGCAATCAGGACAAGGGCGGCGCGGCCAGAAAATCAAAGCGACCAGCCGTCGGGCGCAATGGCAAGGTGCAGAATCGTGAACGTTCCGCTGCGGGCAACAGATCTTCTGCGGGCAACAGATCTTCTGTAAGAAACCCGCGTTAACCTCATCTATTCCCAAAGTGTTTGAGAGGGGCCGTTTAATCTATCCGTCACTGTCAACTTGGCAGACCGGCTTTGTCTGCGGTTTTCAACATGATGCTTTCTGCTATAGCAGCTTGGACACTATCAGGTCTGAGCCGTTGTCGAGGCCGGTCTGGAGGACCGGCAGAGCCATTATTGAGGAGAGCAGGCATGAAAGAGTTTAACCCAAAAGAGGATTTAGGCGAAAGATACCCATGTCACTGGCAAGCAACACCATAGCGCCAACCGTGGTGATGGCATTGCTGGAATGGGGGCTTGCCTGGCGATAGGCAGGTCGGCATGCCATTCTTTACAAAATCTTTATATTCCTTCCCCGCAAATTAATCCCATCTTAACGGGCAAACGGCTATTATGTAGGGTAGAGCAACACCTGTGTCGCGTGCCCAGCAAACGTTACTAATATGTCAGTAGTCGATACTCCCACCGATCGCCTTCAGCAACTTCGGCGCAACGATTTCTATGAATACCTGATCAGCACATCTGCCGTTATGGCGGTGACGTGTATTCTCTACCTCACCCAGAGCTTTATCGCCGAAGCCGATATTATTATGGCCTATCTCGCCACCGTGGTGGTTCTGGCCTATTCCTTTAACCGGGGGCCGACACTGTTCGCCGCGCTGTTCAGCGTTGCCGTGTTCGACTTTTTCTTTGTCCCGCCTTTTTACACCTTCGCCGTCCACCATGAAAAGTATTTCCTGTCATTCGCCGTCATGGCTATTGTCGGCTTTATGTTCAGCTCCTTCAGCGAAAAGCAAAAAAAGCAGCTCCGACTAACGTCCACGCGAGAGAAAAATCTGTCCGATCTTTATCAGTTGGCGCGTTCATTGGCTGCGGCATCGTCCCTCCAGAGTATTTTCAATATAGCGAATCTGCATCTGGGTAAATTGTGTAGCGCGGATGTGGGTTTTTTCAAACCGGATGGGAGCAAGGTAACCTCCTTGTTTAATGGGTCCAGAATCGACATTCGCAAGGTTCCGCTGGCGAGGATAGAACACTGTATCGGGCATAGAAATGAAAGCAGCGACCACAGCGAAAACCAGTTACCGGAATATAAATACCTGCCGCTGGGGCAACCGGGCAACGCTATTGCCGCGGTGGTTAGGTTGAATGCCCCTCTGTCGGAGGATCAGGCCCACCTGATGGAGACCTTTTTTTCCCTGGTGGATTTGGCCGTGACGCGGGCACAACTGTCGGAGCAGGCCGGGCAAGCTGAAATTCAGGCGGAAAGCGAGCGGCTTCGAAACGCCGTCCTCAGTGCCGTCTCCCACGATCTGCGCACCCCCCTTGGCACAATAATGGGATTGGCCAGCACGCTGTTGGATCGGGAGATGCAGTTGGACGGGGCTTTAAAATTGGAGTTACTGGAAACCATCTACGAAGAATCGGAACAGCTTTCCCAAAAAGTCACTAACCTGCTACAAATGAGCCGCTCCCTCAGGGGCAAGCTGACACCGAACCTGGAGCTGCAAAACCCCGAGGAGTTTGTCGGTGGGACTTTATCTAAAATGAAGCACCGTCTCAGCAGGCACAGGATTCACACAGGCCTCGACGATACCCTGCTGGTGCCATTGGATCTGTCACTAATGGAGGTGGTGTTGTCCAATCTGCTCGACAACGCGGTAAGGTTCAGCCCGGAACAGACGGTGATCACCATCGCGGGCCAGCGTGGTCAGGACTGCTATGAACTCAGTGTCAGCGATGAGGGAAGCGGCTTCAAAAGCAAAGATACGCAGCAGCTCTTCGAGCAGTTTTACCGCGCCGATAACCAGGCTATAGGGGGTACCGGGCTCGGTCTGGCTATCTCGAAAGCCATTGTTGAGGCCCACGGCGGCAGGGTAACGGCGACCAATCATTTACCCCGGGGCGCGACTTTTACGGTCCGGCTGCCGCTGGCTGATATCGAAACGGAAATGCCCATTCATGAGTAAAACCAACACGATTCTCATTATAGAGGACGACCCTCAAATGCAGCGCTTTTTGCAGGTGCTACTCAAAGGACATGGCTATCAGGTCTGTAGTATCGGCAACGCCGCCGAAGGCCTGACATTGACAGCGGAAAAAAGACCGGCGGTGATATTACTGGATCTGGGGCTGCCGGATCTGGACGGTCTCGATGTGGTCAAATGCATCCGCGAGTGGTCATCCGTGCCCATTATTGTTATCTCCGCCCGGGAGCTGGAAAACGACAAGGTTAAAGCGCTGGACAATGGCGCCGATGACTATCTTACAAAACCCTTTGGGTCGAGTGAATTGCTGGCGCGCATCCGCGTGGCACTGCGTCACGCAAGCTCTCAGAGTCAGCCGCAGCAGCAGGTTTTCGAGTCGGAGGAACTGAGTATCGATTTTACTCAGCGGCTGGTGCGGCGGTGTGGTGAACAGGTGCATCTGACACCGACTGAATACCGCATCCTCCACTTACTCGCTACACATAGCGGCAAAGTGATGACCTATCGCCAGATACTCAAAGAAGTCTGGGGGCCATCATGCATTGAGCAAAACCACTATGTGCGGGTGCATATGGCGCAACTGCGACACAAGCTGGAAGACAACCCCGCCCAACCTAAATACCTTCTGACCGAAAATGGCGTCGGTTACCGTTTTCAGATTGAGCCCGTTAAATAGTGATGCATTTTCTTAATCTACACCGGGTTATTATTGCAATGAAGGAAGCAAGGCTTGATAACTAACAGGGCAATTTTTCTCCTCCTGGCCTTACCCGTAGGGCTTATGGGCATTGTGCAGATCGTATTTGCAGTGTTGTCTGTGTCCGTCTTTCACGATCATGAAGAAACAGAGTTTTTCATTCCCGCCATCTGTATGATCATTTTCGCCCTGCTATTGCTGGCCGCGGTTAGAAAGTTTGATGTTTCCAAGATTGGGTTTCGGGATTCTCTGGTATTTGCGACTTCGACCTGGGTGGTCACCAGCGTACTGGGCGCCGTGCCTATTTTATTGGTTACCCAGGTCTCCTTTGTCGACGCTGTTTTCGAATCCATAAGTGCGATGACAACAACCGGCGCAACAGTACTTTCCGGCCTGGACCAGATGCCCTTGTCTTTTCTGCTGTACAGACAGTTTCTTCAGTGGCTGGGTGGGCTGGGTGTAGTGATTTTTGTGGTGGCGGTGCTGCCCATGCTCAATGTCGGCGGTATGAAGCTGTTGAAAGCGGAAACCCCGGGACCGGTAAAGGATGAAAAGCTGTCTCCCCGCATCGCCAATACGGCTCACTATCTGTGGCTTGTTTATGTATCCCTGACAGTGCTTTGCGCGCTTGGCTATTACCTTGCCGGCATGAATGGTTACGACGCCATTGCCCACAGTTTAACCACTGTCTCTACCGGCGGTTTCTCCACTCACGATGCCAGCATGGGGTATTTTCAAAACCCTGTTATATTGATTGTCTCAGACCTGTTCATGCTATTAGGGGCGGTGAGTTTCGCACTGCATTTCCGGGTTCTGAGGGCCCGCAACGCAGGTATTTACTGGCACGACGAAGAAACCCGGGTTTTTCTTTTACTGGTGATTTTTCTTTCGTTACTGATCGCCGGAATGCTCATGGAAAACGGTATTTACGCTGAAGGACCGACGGCATTCAATCAGGCAGCCTTTCATTTGATTTCGTTTATCACCAGTACAGGATATGGTGCGGCGGGTTTTACAGAATGGCCCAATGCGGTAATTTTTCTACTGGTATTTGCCAGCTATCTGGGTGGCTGCGCGGGTTCCACTGCCGGCGGCAATAAATTTATCCGCAATATTCTTTCGATCAAACTCATTGTGCTGGAGATGAAAAGACTTATTCATCCACGCGGTTTTTTTGCCGTGAAGTATCAGGGCAAACCGGTGGAAGTCTCGGTTTTGAGCGCTACGGTCGCCTTTATGAGCGTAGCTGCATTCAGCAGTATGGCACTGACGCTGGCATTGATGGTGTCGGGGTTGGATTTTTGGACTTCGTTCACCGCCGTCGCCGCCTGCCTGAATGTGCTCGGCCCGGCCTTTGGCCAACTGGGCAGTAATTTTGAACCAGCGAACGATGCCAGTACCTGGATTCTATGTGGTGCAATGATTCTGGGGCGACTGGAATATTTCACCGTGCTGGCGTTGTTTGCCCCCAAATTTTGGCGTCATTGATAAGCTGCTATCACTGACGGCTAAAGGGAAATTATTTAATGTGCGTTTCAAGGCAATTAAAGTTATTGATAAAATGGGGCCACCATTAGGTTGTTTTTTGCCCGCTCAATGCGAAAGGCTATCGCGTGACCGGGATGCAGGAGCGCACAAGGCGCTCCTCGTCTCACTCTGGTAGCTTGTGCAAGTGGACATCCATCTGTGGGAATGGAATGCCGATACCTTCTTCATCCAGTGTCAGTTTGATTTTTTCCGTCAGATCAAATTTCACCGCCCAGTAATCAGCAGAATTTACCCAGGGACGTACTACAAAGTTAACCGACGAGTCCGCCAGTTCGGAAACGGCAATGGTGGGTTCAGGGTCTCGAAGCACGCGCTCATCGGCACCAACGAGCGCCGTAATGACTGCTTTTGCCTTGCGTAAATCCGCTTCATAGCTGACACCTACCAACATATCGATGCGGCGCGTGGTTTGGGCGGAGTAGTTGACGATATTGCCACCCATAATTGCCGCATTGGGGGCAATAATCGTTTTATTATCTGGTGTTTTGAGGGTAGTGGTAAAAATACTGATGTCATCGACGGTACCAGCGGTGCCGGCGGCTTCAATAAAATCGCCAATTTTGCACGGGCGAAACAGGACCATTAATACACCGGCGGCAAAATTCGCCAGTGACCCTTGTAGAGCGAGACCAACCGCCAGACCGGCGGCACCGATAATGGCGACGAACGAGGCGGTTTGTATGCCCAATTGCCCCAGCGTTGCAACTATAACGATCGTCATCAGCAGGGCGTAAATAATATTGCAGGCGAAGCCTGCTATGGTTGCCTCCATACCGCGTTTATCCAGGCTTTTGCGCGCGAGTGCAGTCACGATGCGCGCGAGCCATTTACCAACCAGGAGAATGACAATGGCCAATACCAGTTTGATGCCGTATTCCGTGACCAATACAGTGACATTGTCCCAAATTTCTTGTATGTCCATCTGAAATCGCCCGCCTTATTTTTTGGTTAAAATAGGTGTTTTGTAACTTCTCAATAACAGTGTGCCCACTCCAGGATATTGAGACGTTACGGTGTTTTTGGCTAAATAGGTGTTGTTTCAGGACTATCTGTTACACTTACCGAGCCTTTTTACCACCGATTCAGTAAAAACAAAATGCTATTTTCCCATGACAACCGTTTTGAGAATGCTTTACAGTTTTCACGGTTAGACGTTTATCACTCTTTCTCAACCGTGTCCCCACATCCATTCAGTTTAGACGATGAACGCTGGCCGACAGCTGAGCATTATTACCAGTCGCAAAAATTTCCCGGAACCTCGACTGTTGACAAAATAATGGCCGCTTCTGCACTGGAGGCATACAGGACAGGTAACCGCTGGTGGCGGATCAAACGCCGGGATTGGCAAAAAATAAGACAGACAATAATGACCCGGGCCCTGTACAGTAAGTGTGTGCAAAACCCGGAGATCAAACAGGCCTTACTGGACACCGGCGATCAGCTTTTGGTTGAGGTATCCGCTTACGACCATTATTGGGGATTGGGGCGCGATCATCGAGGCCATAATTACCTCGGCAAGATCTGGATGAATATTCGACAAAAGCTCCGGTCAGAAAACCCGCGTTAGCCGCAGCGTTCCTTACCCGCCAACTACAGCTCGCCAACTACAGCTTGCCAACTACACTTGCCAACTACAGCGCACCGCCGCAGCTGCTGCCCTGGCCAGCGGTGCAGCCGAAGCAGTGATCCGCCACGCAAATGGGTTGTTCATTCAAATCGTTTTCGAGCAGATCACGCAGGTGACGGCGCTTGCCGCCTTGAAACGCGTTATTTTTCAGCGTTGTTCCTTGCAGACCCAGGGCCAATTGTTGATTGAAATCGCAGTCGTACAAGTAACCCTGCCAGTCCACGCTCACCAGGGAGCGACACATTACCTGGTCGAGATTATCCGGATGAAAGTTGTCCTTTAGCAGCCGCATATAATCATGGAACTGTCCTTTGGAGACCAGTGTGGAACCGAACCGCTTAATGGGCATGTTGGCCAAAGCATAGAGCTGGTTGAATTCTATACCGAAATGGTCGTGCAACTCACGCTTATAGTCGGTTTCCAAGGCTTGCTGATTCGGTGGCAAGGACGGCCCCTGCGGGTTGTAGACCAGATTGAGCCGCAGGTCGCTGCCTGGTTTGCCATAGCCCAGGGCATTGAGCATTTGCAGACCGGCAATACTTTTATCGAAGACTCCCTCGCCACGTTGTTTGTCCACGTTTTCAAGCGAATAGCAGGGCAGCGAGGCCACAACCTCCACCCGGTGCTGCGCCAGAAACTCCGCCAGGCCCTCCTGCCCCGGTTCGAACAGGATGGTCAGGTTGCACCGATCAATCACCTGCACCCCCGCGGCCCGGGCTTCAGCGACCAGATATCGAAAATCCGCATGCAGCTCAGGCGCTCCACCGGTCAAATCCAGCGTTTTGATCTTACGGGCCTTGATCACCGGGAGGATTAATGCCAGTGTTTCCCGGGTCATCATCTCCTTGCGGTTGGGCCCGGCATTGACATGGCAGTGCAGGCAGCGCTGGTTACACTTGTAGCCGAGATTGACTTGCAAGGTTTCAAGGCTTTTCCGCCATAGGGCCGGAAAGTCAGTCACTTCCAGTAGAGGTAGGGTTGTACGCATTGAATTCTCCAGCGTCGAGGATAAATAACCAGGGTTTGAAGCTTGGTCGATGTTTAGTGGTGAATTCTTACAGGAGATTTGCAGAAAAAGGCTATGCTGCCTGAAGCACCCTTCCGCAGACGTACATCATCCTGGTAGGCAACTCGACTATCGCACCGTCGCCAAACCAAATCAGTCAATAGAATCGTTTCAATCCACACGCCCCGTGCGGAGCGCGATCTGGGGTCAGTCAATATGATGTCGAATCAGACACTTTATCACTTCCAACCCTCTCCCACTTGACAGTACTATAAAGTAGTACTAAAGTTCAGGCGATGAAGCGCAAACATGTAAAAACCCTAGAGCAGATATACGCTCGTCCGGTTAGTGGGAGCATCAAGTGGACTGATATAGAGTCCTTGTTCACAGCACTTGGTGCAGATATATCGGAAAGAGAGGGTTCGAGGGTCGCAGTGGTTTTGTTTGATGAGGTAAAGGTATTCCACCGCCCACATCCATCGCCGGATACAGATAAAGGTGCGGTAGTGAGTATCCGGAAGTGGCTAGAAGTACATGGGGTGAAACCATGAATATTATGATGTTGGATAATTATAGTGCCAAGATTGAATATGATCCCGAACTTGATCAATTTCGTGGCGAAATTCTTGGCCTAAACGGCGGAGCGGACTTTTACGGTAGAAGCCCTCAAGAATTGAGGAAGGAATTTAAAAAATCGTTAAAAGTCTATTTAGAAGTTTGTAAAGAGAAAGAAATACCTCCAACCAAAAATTTTTCGGGAAAATTTAACTTGCGTGTTAGTAAATTGAGTATCACCCTTAGGGTCGTGCACGACCCTTACCGCTCAGTAAACATCTTCCAGATAACGCCCCTCGGCTCTCAGTTCATCCACATCTATGCGTAGCGGTTTGAGAATTGAGTCAAACACTTGCCTTACAGCATTGGCCATCTCCCGTCCCCCGCATACCAGCACCTGAGCGCCTTTCTCTATCAACTGCCGCAACTCGGTTTCATCGGCAACGATGGCATCCTGAACATAGGCTCTTTCTGCTGACTGTGAAAACGCGGTATTTAACCCGGTAAGGCGGTGATCAGTCAGATAACGGTCAAGTTCCGGTTCGTAGAGAAAATCCGATTGCGGATTGCGACCGCCCCAGTAAAGGTACATGGGGTTTCGTTTTGTATTCTTGCGGATAAAGCCGGCAAGTGGACCGATTCCCGCGCCGGCGCCGATGAGTATAATGGGCGTCGCACCACCCGCTGGACGAAAGCCGGGGTTTTTCTGGATAAACCCGCTAATCCGGTCTCCGGGTTTGAGACTGTGCAGATATCCTGAACAAAGGCCATTTGCCTTTTTACGGACGCAAATTTCCAGCAGCCTGTCCGAGGCCGAAGATGCCAGCGAATACAAGCGGGCAGTCTGATCTCCGGGTGGGGTAACGCCAAACAGATCGCCTGCCTCGAAATCCTGCAGGTGTTGTCGGTTTTGAAGGGACCGGTTTCTATGGGACAGTCTCTGCCACAGCTTTCTGTCACTGTGTACCGGCTTGAAGCGCAATATGCTTGTAGGTGCGTTTACAGCTGCGCCGTAATCCACTCGCTCAACAAGTTCGAAATCCGAAACGACAGGCGGTTCGGGCTTGTGAGTCAGTACCAGCGAAACCCCCATGTGCTCGCTGATCACTTCGCCCCATTCCCGGAACTGCGTAGTGGAGCTGCGATTAATTCGGGTAACGGGGTGCATTTGCTGCAAGCCCTTGCTGCTGAGGGCGGCATCCACATTCAGTGCAAACTGGCAGAATTTCGGAAACTGTTGGTCACCAAAACCCAGAACGACAAACTTTAATCCGTCATGCTTTTGAAAGCGCTCAAGCCGAGTCATAAACTGATTCGCGGAGGACGGAGCGTCACCGTCGCCATAAGTAGATGTCAGAACAAAAAGCACAGAGGCTCGCGGATAGTGCTCCGCCAGATCATTCATCGATGCGCAGTGAACCTTCTTGCCCGCCTGATTGAGCTCGCTCTGAAGGTCCCCGGCAAAACCCCAGGTGGTATTGCCTTCCGAACCCACCAGAATAACGACCTCAGCCACTTCGATGCTGGCGCTTTCAAGCGGGCGCACTACGGATAAACGCCGCTGCCACCAGATCCGCAGTCCGGTAAACGATAGCACTGGCACTGTCAGCGCGGCCATCCCGAGAAGCAGACCTAAGTACCACAGGCCTTCACCCGTATGCAAACGAATCATCCAATGTTGGAATTGGCTGCCGGCGGAGCGTGGTTGATACTGCAGCAGTTCTCCGCTCGACTGGTCAACAAATCCGGAACCATGAATGGTGCGCAGCGAATAGACGTCAGTGGGGTCACCCGGATAGGGGAACACCAACTCACGCAGCTCATTGGCGTCCAGTTTCTTTAGCGCGTTCAGAGAGCCTGCCGGAGCCGGTGCGCCGCCTGAGACCTGCGCCGGAAACGAGGGTTCCGCATTGCCACCCTCCGGTAAAAGGCCAAACCTTAGCGCAGACATATAGCTGCCGGTCAGCGCTGACAACAACAAGCCAATCACTGCAAGTCGTGCCAACTCGGCGTGAATTCGCGGGCTACCGGAACCTGCAATGGGTCGTAAAATTGCCTTCCAGCCACCCATGCGTCGAACCAGCAGAGACATCCCGGACAGACAGATCATTACCATCAGAACTGCCAAAACTCCCGCCAGCATTCGGCCTGCATCATCCATAAGAAAGGATCGGTGCAGGTTCTTTACCCATTGCAACCAGGCCGATGGCTGATAGGGGGCAATCCCCGCACCGGTGAGGGGATTAACAAGGTCGGCCCCCGGTTGGCCATCACGGCTGTAGTAGACGACGACCCTGCCTGAGAGAGAACTTTCGATCTGTTCCGCGCCCGGATAATGCGCCACTATGCGCTCGGTCAATTCAGCGATGCTGATTTCACCCGTAGCGGGGATAATCGCGGCCGACCGCTCAAGTGCCGGCACTACGGACAACACAACGCCGGAGGTCGCCAGCACGACCAAAAACAATGCGGCGACCAATCCGGGTAAACGATGTAGCTTACGCAGCATAAACCTGTCCCCGTCAATTACTTGAGGTCGTAGACAAAGGAGTGGACGTAGCCACGGCCAGAAACTGACTTTCCAGAACCTTCAGCGGTCAGTGGCAGCACCACATCCGAACGATGGTCACGCATATCTTCAACTGCAGTATCAACACGAATCTGGTAACCGGAATCGATCAAGGTATCTTCGAGTTCCAGGGTTACTTTCAGGGTACGCCCACTGCTCAAACTGGCACCGGTCAGGCCATCGTATTCAGCCTGGCTAAGGCCGCTGCCCCGCGCCCAGTCGCGCAAATGCTTGTAATATTTACGCTTCTCACCGGCAACCCAGAGAGTCCTGTGGTATTTGCCATCGGCATCGGTGAGGTAGAGCGCCAGGTAAGCCCCGTCACCGCCATAATCGCTCAGTTGCGTGGAAAAGGTGACTACCCGTGCCTGTGCCAAGGCAGGCAATGCCATTGCAAGCCACAAAATAAACAGAATTTTTTTCATAGTGCTTACCTCTACGTACTACTCAACAATTACGCTGGGTTGGCCTTTGACGGCGTTCTTGCGCGGAACCCGCTCCGCCTTGCCCGATTCGCTGTGGCTCCTCGATTTGCCATGCTGATCGTCATCCTCCCGCTCTATTTCCCTCAGCTCAAAGGTTACCGGAGAAAACTCAGCTTCCACGCGATAACCATTCGGGTCTTTTCCTTTGACCTCGTAGCAACCGTCGTCCACCTTGATGCGGAACACTGTCCACCCTTCGGCTTCCAACTGTTTCCGAAGGTCCTTCCGCGGCTGCCATTCGGCAAGCGGATCATTGCAGTCATCGTCAGCCAGGGTGCCGCCGCTCATAAGCAGCAGCGCAAGGCTGATAACAATGGGTTTAATATTCATGGGATACCTCCCGTTGCATTCGTTTGATTAAGCTTAAAGCTTCTACCTGACACGGGCCTGAATGAGCAGCAAAATATACCCAAAGTGTTTGAGATTTAGGTATAACAGGGTAGTCAGAAACAATGCTGCTTAAGGCTGCTGTCAGGTAAAGACTGTAGTATCTTCTTGTCATGATCAGGGGAAGAGTAAAATATGCGGGTACTATTGGTTGAGGATACATGCGGACTGGGTGAAGCGGTGCGGGACCAGATCAGCGACGATGGCCATGCGGTGGACTGGGTACGGAACCTCAGTTGTGCGGCTACCAGCGCGCGCGTCACTGCTTATAATTTGATTTTGCTCGATCTGATGCTGCCGGATGGCCAAGGTCTTGATTTTTTGAAAAAACTGCGCAAAACCGGCGATGCAACCCCCGTCATCATTCTGACCGCCAAAGACCAGGTGTCGGACCGCATCGCAGGGCTGAATGCCGGAGCCGACGATTATCTGGTGAAGCCCTTTGATTTATCAGAGCTGTCTGCCCGGGTGGCCGCAGTGGCTCGCCGCTATCGCGGCAACCCGAACCCGTTGGTGCGTATCGGCGATCTTGAAGTGAATCTTGGTGACCATCGCATCAGCCGCAACGGCCAGCCGGTGGAGCTCACCGCACGGGAATGGGCACTGTTTGAGGGGTTTATACAGCGCCCGGGGATATTGTTATCGCGTTCACAACTTGAAGACCGCCTGTACGAATTCGGGGCCGAAATTGAGAGCAATACCATTGAGGTCTACATTAGCCGTTTACGCAAAAAACTGGGGCACAATGCCATTGTAACTGTCAGAGGTATGGGTTACCGACTGGAACCCTATGACCGCTAAAACCAGCCTGCAGAAAACCCTCGGCACCTGGCTTACAATCGGGATTGCCTTGCTGTGGCTTGTGGGGGTCGGTGCAGCAGGCCTGGTCGCCCGACACGAAATGAATGAAGTCTTCGACAGTGCGCTGGCAGAAACAGCGCAGCGTATCTTGCCACTGGCTGTTACCGATATCCTGAACCGTGAAGGCGATACAGGCCTTCAACGGGCACCGGTTTTGAAAGGTCACGATGAGTACCTTACTTATCTGGTTCGCAGTTCGTCCGGAAAGCTTCTGCTGCAATCCCATGATGTCGATCCGGATATTTTTGGCGCTGTGCCTCGAGAAGGTTTTTTTGAAACCTCCACTCACCGTTTCTACGGTGAGGCGGCGGTCAGCGATACCATTTACATCGAAATTGCCGAACCCCTGGGGCACAGACGCGCGGCGCTGCTGGAGACAAGCCTCACGTTACTCATCCCACTGCTGCTTCTGATTCCGGTCAGTCTGCTTGGCGTCTGGTGGGTAATAAAATGGTCACTGCGAAGGGTTGTACTGCTTCAGCAATCGATAGAGGCCCGGGGCGGTGGTGACCTTTCTCCCGTGGTGGTTGATCGATTGCCACAAGAGTTTGAACCCATCATGATCTCGGTTAACCGCTTATTGGAGCGTTTGCGCAGAGCCCTTGAAGCAGAACGCAGTTTTACCGCCAACAGCGCCCACGAATTGCGAACACCACTGGCGACCGCGTTGGCAAAGCTCCAGCGTTTAAAGGCAGAAGTGGAGAATGGCCGGGTTAAACAGCAGGCCGCTGAGATCGAAGAGTCGCTTCGCACCTTGTCCAGATTGTCGCAGAAGTTACTTGAACTGGCGAAAGCTGAGGGCGGCAGTGCCTTGTCAGAACACAGCAACGACCTTGTGCCCATATTGCGGATGATCGCCGGCGATTACGAGCGGCAGGCGCCCGGCCAAATTGTGCTCAAGCTCCCTGATGACAGCCTTATGTCATTACTTGATCCCGATGCCTTCGCCATCCTGGTAAGAAATCTGATAGAGAATGCTCTCAGGCACGGCGTATCCGACCGGCCTGTCAATATCAGCCTCACGGGTGACGGCACCCTAAAAGTGGTGAATGGCGGTGCGGTTGTACCACCAGAGAAACTCGCCTTGTTGGCCTTTATATTTGTATGTAGCCCCTGATGACAGCTGCATGGCTGTAAATGGTAGTGGGTGCGCAGAAAATCAGGCGGCTGCATGCTTCTAGTAAAAAAGGGTTAATCATTATTCTTGTGGCAAGTACATAATTCCACCTTCTGTTACAATTTTTCTGCTTTTTGCTGAATAGGTATGCAAAATGGAATTGATGTAAGTTTGAATTGTTGTAAGTTTGAATTGTTGTCACTCGTACCGATGTTTTACTTTTCTATTGAAAACATTTTGCCTAAGCCTTCCTCCGTCTTTGAAGGTGACAGCTCTTCTCCGCAACGAGTGAAAGTGAGAGCAAAAGGTTGGCGGCTGTGATAACCGTATTCGCAGGTATTACTTGTATTGTTTTCGTTTTTGAGGCCGGTGAATAATATACCCAAAGTGTTTGAGATTTAGGTGTGCAGCGTGTAATTTCTCAATTTGGCGTAGGCATCCGTGCTTCAAAAGGACCGGAACGCTTATACGGTGTGTAAAGTTGATAGGGGCTGGGAAGTTGAAAGGGGCTGGAAAGTTGAAAGGGAGTGAAAACCTGCATAGGCGCTGTTGTCGGCTATTGCTCAGGCGCCTCGGGGCGGTATCGGCCATGCTGCTCCTGCTCGGTGGTTGCTCTCCGGCGCCGCAAACGGCGTTGCCCGGTACCCTGGAATGGGATCGCGTGGCGATATTGGCGGAAGCCTCTGAGCCGGTAGTGGAACTGGTGGTCGCCGAGGGCGAGTCGGTGCGGACCGGGCAGCTGTTGTTGCGGCTGGATCCGCGCCGCACCGATGCTGAGCTGGCCGGCGCCGAGGCGCAAGTGCAAAGGCGGCGGGCGCAGTTGCAGGAGTTGCGCCACGGCGCCCGCGTCGAGACTATCGATGCCGCCCGTGCCGAACTGGCCCGCGCCAAAAGCGATGCCGAAACCGCGGCGCGGGAAAGTGAGCGGGCTGCCAGCCTGGTCGACAAAGGCCTGATTTCCCGCACTGAAGCAGAGCGCCGCGCCAATAGCGCGCAGATGGCCCTGGCACAGGCCGAAGCCACCGAAGCGAAGCTGGTGGAACTGTTACACGGTACCCGGCCGGAACAGCTCGAACAGGCGCAGGCCGCGCTGGCGGGCGCCGAGGCGCAGGCGCGACTGCTGCGGCTAACCCGCCAGCGCCTGGACGTTACCGCGCCGCGCGCCGGGCGCGTCGATGCGCTGCCGTTTCGCCTCGGCGATCAGCCCGTCACCGGTGCCGCCCTGGTGAGTTTGTTGGTGGGTGAGGCTCCCTACGCCCGCGTGTACGTGCCAGAAGGGCGTCGCGCCGGTGTTGCGCCCGGGCAGCGTTTTCGGGTGAAGGTGGACGGGGTCGATACCCCTTTCGATGCCGTATTGCGCAGCGTTCGCAGTGAACCGACTTTTACACCCTACTACGGTCTGACCGGCGACGACGCCAGTCGCCTTAGTTACCGCGCCGAACTGGTGCTGCAAAGCGAGGCGGCGCGAGAGTTGCCCGCCGGTCTGCCGTGTACTGCCGAGGCTATCGGCCATGAGTAGCTCCGAGGCTGTGCCGGCGGTGCTCACCAGGGGGCTTACCCGCCGTTTCGGGACGCTGGTGGCGGTGGACAATCTGGATCTCACTATCGAGCGCGGCAAGGTTTACGGTTTTCTCGGCCCCAACGGTTCCGGTAAATCCACCACCATTCGACTGTTGTGCGGGCTGCTGTTGCCCAGCAGCGGGGAAATAGAAGTGCTGGGATTGCCGATTCCCGCCCAGGCTGAGGCGTTGAAGCGGCGTATGGGGTATATGACCCAGAAATTCTCCCTCTACGATGACCTCACGGTGGCTGAAAACCTGGACTTCGTGGCACGTATTCACGGTTTCAACAGCCACGAGACGCGCCGGCGCTGCACCGAACTCACCGATTTGTACAGGTTGCGGGAATTGAGCGACCAGCTTGCCGGAACCCTCAGTGGCGGCCAGCGTCAGCGTCTGGCGCTGGCCGCCGCGGTGCTGCACCGCCCGGAACTGCTGTTTCTGGACGAACCCACCAGCGCTGTGGATCCGCAATCGCGGCGGGATTTCTGGGATTCGCTGTTCGCGTTGAGCGATCAGGGCACCACACTTCTGGTATCGACTCACTATATGGATGAAGCCGAACGTTGCCACCGGCTGGCGATATTGCAGCGGGGCCGGCTGGTGGCCGACGGCACCCCGCAGCGGCTGGCTGCGGATATGGCAGCGGCCGTCTGGCTGGTGCAATGCGATTGGCCGCGACACGCCCAGCAGGTACTGGCACCGCTGCCGGAGGTGAGGGCGGCGGCGCAAATAGGTGCGCAGTTGCGGGTGTTGACCGAGCCTGGCGACCACTGCCGCGGCAGCATCGAAACTGCACTGTCGGCGGCGCGAATCCCGGCGCGGGTATTGTCTACTCCTCCCAACCTTGAGGATGTGTTTGTGGTCGCTACCCACGGTGGCTGGGAGGAGGCATCGCCGCGGTGAAATCCAGCATTAACCGCCTGCGGGCCATTGTCGTCAAGGAACTGCGTCAGTTGCGCCGCGACCGCCTCACCCTGGGTATGATCGTGGGCATTCCAACCCTGCAATTGCTGCTGTTCGGCTTTGCCATCAATATGGATGTGCGGCACTTGCACGCGGCGGTGGTGGATCAGGCGCACAGTCACCACGCCCGCGAAGTAGTGGCGACACTGGGGCAGAGTCAGGTATTCGATTTTCTCTACCAGCCGCAGACCCCCGGCGAGCTGAATACGCTGATGCGCCAGGGCCGTATCAGTGTGGCCTTGGTGATTCCCGCCGACTTCGAGCGGCGGCTGGCAATGGCGGATCGGCCGCCGTTGCAATTGATCGTGGACGGCTCTGACCAGGTCGTGCAGCAGGCGGCGCGACAACTGGCGGCGGTTTCGGTGGCACAACTGCTGCGGCGGGAGCCGGGGACAGGCACCGCCGCCCAGGTGGAAATTGTCAACTACTACAATCCTGAGCGGCGCGCCCCCATGAACAGTGTGCCGGGGTTGATTGGCGTCATACTGACCATGACCATGGTGATGTTTACCTCGATGGCGCTGGTGCGGGAACGGGAGCGGGGCAACCTGGAATTTCTTATCACTACGCCGCTGTCACCGATGGAGTTGACGCTGGGCAAGGTGCTGCCTTTTGTCGGTATGGGTTTAATTCAGACCACGGTGGTGTTGTTGCTGGGAATGTTGATTTTCTCCGTGCCGGTGCGGGGTTCACTGGTGGATCTGTACATTGCGGCGCTGCTCTATATTGTCGCCTGTCTGGCGCTGGGGATTTTTCTTTCCACACTGGCGCGCAGTCAGTTCCAGGCCATGCAAGTGGCTTTTTTTACATTTCTGCCGCAGATCCTGATGTCCGGTTTTATGTTTCCCTTCGCCGGTATGCCCGTTGCCGCGCAGTGGCTGGCGGAGTTGTTCCCCCTGACACACTTTGTACGGTTGATTCGCGGCATAGTCTTGCGCGCCGCCAGCCTGGGAGATCTGTGGCCGGAAATCGCGGCATTGATGGTTTTCGCCGCGGTTATGCTGACGGTAGCTACGCTGCGGTTTCGCAAACGCTTGGATTGAGTTGTTGCCGCTGGCGCTGTTCAGAGTCTATAGAAGGAGCGAAGCGGTCCCGGGCCGAAAATTTATGTAACGATAGGGTTTAGGTTTTTGCTCTGAGTTTTAATCGGAGCTTTTCCATTAGGCTTGTATTTCTTTTGTCTGCTTCCAGACTATGCGCGGGAATATTCTCATGGCTGGCGGTTCCCTCGATACATTAGGTTTTCGCGCTGTTAAGGGAGGAAATATTTTTTT
>JARROD010000034.1:0-17371 GCA_037384225.1 Exilibacterium sp. | reverse complement strand
TTTCCAAAATATATTTTTAATTTGTCGTGGTGCCGACCAGCCTCCATGGTTGAAAAAATGTTTTTAGAATGTGTATACCCAAAGCGTTTGAGATTTAGGTATATGAAACAACTTCTGCCCGCGCCGAAAGGCTAGGGTAATTTGCCGTTATTCATAAATCTCTTTACGCGTAGCAATGCTGTCAGAATGGGGAAGCATGTCTGGTTTCGGTTTGAAATGGCACTCTTCAACTTTTACCGGATCTCCCTTTTCCAGCCCTTTCACAAACAGGCCCATCGCTTTAATGTCTCCCACCACTGACAGTTTTACGCAACCGTTGAGTAGTACGAGGGTTTGACCTTTTCCAAGGCAACGATCAATTAAAGTCGCTTTCAGACGCTCCTTGTCGTGGTATTTTACATGTAGGCTAATGTTTTTCCGCAGTCCATGGGGGAAGCTCAGCCAGACAGCTGTTTCGAATTTTTGAGACCAGAATTTCTCACTGCTTGAATATTGTTTGGCTAGGGACAGTGGAACTTCGAGTACCAGTCGCTCCTGTCTACGTGCATTTATTAACTTTGACATTTCGTTCCAGGTATGGGGATAGCGTCGGTAAAAGTTACATAATAAGCTTGAAAGTTACAATAATGCAGGTTTGCTTAAATCAAACTTCTGAGCAGGCAAATAATATATTCGTGCGCGACCTCGCTATTTGTTAAATATTTTCGAGTATTCGGCGACAAAACCGATCGCTTTTTACTCAAGCCATTTTTTTAGCGCTGCGGTATTTGAAAAGCATTTTGGACGCCAAAAAATGGTTTTTATATTGCTGAAACCTCATTTGTCTACTGGTCAGTCACAAATACCGAAGATGATCGGACGAAGCTGATCAAAGATAGGGCTATACGTTAGATATTTAAGCAAAATATTATACTAGTTTTATTGTTAATTTGGCGTTAACTTCTTGATATTAAAGCTATATAGATCAATTCCTCCATATAAACCCTTATATTTTAAGCTGGCAGTATACTGCCAATTCGAAAAAATAGTTGTATGATAATAACTGTTGTATGTGTTGGTTCTCAGCGGTAATTGACTTAGGGCAATTGAGAAAACAATGTTGTATAGCGAAGTAAATTCGCAGTGTTATACAGCTGGCCGTCGATGTTCCTACATGCACAATAAATTGATATTCACGGCGGGATGTTCTCATAAACTGCTACACGGACGTGACTTTGAATATGTCTGTTAAGCATGCTTGAAAAAGTACTTGTGCAATTATTCTTAGAGCTGTTTTTGATTGCTATACCGTGAATCGAATGTCTTTGTGAGCTCGGTTATGGAAGCCGATGAAAGACAGAGCGATTGAGATCTACCTTGAGGCTGAACTGAAATGCAATAACAAGCCTAAGGGCAACCTGGGAATTGCCTGAACGGTGCCATAAGACTTTTGTATAAACAGCTTATGTGACTCGGACATAACAAAAAGGAGATTGATGGTATGAAGATCGACAGTAACTATAATAGAAATAAACTCAGTCATCGGGCGTCAGGCCTTCCTGTTGGAGGAGCGGTTGATGATGAATAAGCCCGAAGGTGAAAATGTAATTAAACGCGTTTATCAAAGTATTAAAGAAAGAGTGACCACCGGTGATTTTCCTCCGGGCGAGAGGCTCAATATTGAGCAACTTGCAGAGCAATTACGTGTGAGTCCAACTCCCGTACGCGAAAGCCTTAACCGACTCGTCGCAGAAGAATTGATTCTCATGGTTCCCCGTATGGGTTTTTTCATGAAAAGCCTGTTGGAGTCGGAAATTCGGGACTTGTATGAAATCAATCAGGTGTTGTTGGATTGGTCAGTGTTGGCAGTTAAAAACGATCAATTGAGAGGTGGGGATATTCGGTTCCCGGAGATGTCTCTTTTTATTGATAAATTACTGCAGCCAGGTCAGCTCTCTCCGAAATGCTTAGTGAGAATTACCGACGATCTATTTGCACATTTAGCCACTCAATCGGGAAATAGTGAAATTAATCTTCGCGTACGAAATATTAGCGACAGATTGCATTACATCCGTTTGTGTGAGTGCGAAATGATTGATAATCCGGTAGAACAGTTGTTGCCGCTGTGTCAGTTATATGATGCACGCAAGTATGATGAGTTGAGACAGGCCATCAGGGTTTATCACGATGAGAGACTCGGTATGCTGCAGAGTGTTATTAAGGCTAGGAAGTTCTGTTCGAATAAAGTCGTGGGTGAAGAATTTGGCAGTTAATCTATGACTGGGATTGGAACGCTGTTAGGTCAGGCTTCGGCCTGACCTCGGATCTACGCCGGCAACATCTCCTATCCACGCCTTAGAGCTTGTCCCCTGACCTGAAATGCCAACGCGCCTTCGATAAAAAAACCGCTAAAAAGTATAATTAACCGAAACCGATAAAATATTCGCATCACCGGAAGTTTCACCTACAAACCGTGTTCCCAGGCGTGAAGTTTCTTCAATGTCGACGTTCTCGCCTTGAAGTAAGGCATAACCAATATCGGCGCTGATTTTGTCGCCAAAAGCATAAGTGACGCCCAGTGTATACCAGTAGCGGTCGGAGTCGGGAATGCTCAGAGATCGAAACTCATCTTGTACCGGTGATTCGTCAAACGCCAGACCTGCCCTGAGAGTCCAGGATTGCGACAATGTATGGGTGACTGCCAGGGCGTAGCGCCAGCTGTCTTCGTAGTTTTCCTCTTTCAGCAGGAACTCACCACCGTTGCTAAAATCAACTTTCAACGCTTCGAATACGCTCCAGTCCGTCCAGTTGATACTGGATGAAAGTGTCCAGGTTGGGGTGATTTGATAAAGAAGCGACAGCTCGGCTCCCGCCGGTAGATCGATGTTCAGTGACGCGTCACCAGTGGGAATACCCACTGCGGTCAAGTCTGATTCCATCTCCCCTTCAAGTTCGACTTCGACTTCGCCGCGATAATTAAAACCAATGTTAACATTTTGGCTGGCTTCCCAGAGAAGTCCAAAGTTCCAGCTGTAGCCCCAGGAGTCGCCTTCGACTTTAGCGATAGTTTCGTTACCGGAGAGTGTTGTGCCTAATGCAAGAGCGTTTAATTGATTTGTCGTTGTGGATAGTTCACCTTCAGCGTAAACAAAACTCAAGCCAAAGCCCACAGAAAAATCGTCACTGACTTTGTAGGCGATACTGGGATTAATGTTAACTGTTTCTATTCTGGCTTCGTCGGCGATGTCCGAGGCGCCGAAACTGGAATCAAAATCAGTGCTCAAACCAAAATGGGAATTAATGGTGATGCCGGCGGAGAGACGATTGTCGATCGGTGTCAAAAAATAGAAGTTGGGAACCCATGCTTGCGAAGCATAGTCCTTTTCTTCTGCGGCAGATATATTTGGAATTAAAATAATTCCGGTACCGGGGTCGACCAGTGATGTAGATCCTTTGGCGTCGACAGCTGGGTCTATGTAAGTAAAACCTGCAGAATATGTCGGATTATTAAAAGATGTGCTCAAAGCAGGGTTGCGTCCTATGCCCGCGGCGTTTTCGGCAATTGAAGCGTCGCCGGCAAACGCGCGGCCGAGGCCGGAAGCACTGTGTTCTTGAAGTTGAAACCCCGCGGCAAAAGTGGTGGTAGATACGGCTGATAATATAAAACCGGATAGATTTGGTTTTAGCATTTTGCAACTCTCACTTATGATTTTACTACGCACACTCATTTCGAGTGTTAGAAAGACGCTCTAAAAAATGCACGCAATTATACGTGTGAAGGTGTAGGTGTAAATGCATTTTCGATGACTAGGTGGTTTTTGAAAATGTGCAAAGAACGTTAATAAAAAATCTATAATCCGGATTTGTAATCTTTACAAAATGATTTTTAGTAATCACTTTTTTATTGGCGATTTTACTTTTTATAATTGTGCGCGAAAATTGGAATTAATTTTTGTGAATGGCTCTTAACCCTATTGTTGATGTTTTTTTATGTAACTGCAAAATTATTATTGATTTCACATTAATGAAAGGTTGTCGTTAGAGCGTGGGCGTGTTCATGAAATAATAATGGCGGATCTAACGCAAGAAATTGCAAAATTTATTGAAGCTGTCGACGGCTGCCTGGTTTTGCCCTGATGTTGGATTCAACGTGTGTGGGAAATGCCGGCCGAAATTTTACAACTGCTAGGGGGAATATTTGTCTGGGGGCGCACGTATTATTCAGCTGTTGCCCTCGAACATCTCAAAAAAGTTGTTTGCTCTGCTTGCTGAGGTTTTAAATTCTGCATCAGCCTGCTCGCCGATTAATTTTTCCAGCCACATTTTGGGTGCTCTGGTATCGGTCTGGGCGTCGATATTGTCTTTTAACGTCCACAGGCTGTCGTGCAGTAAGTCGGTGAACTTCAGGGATACATCAATTACGTGACTGCTGGGAGCCAACTCCCCCTTTCTGAGTTTGTCCAACAATGTTTCAAACAGGTGAATGGCTTCCGCCAAGTCGTTAAAGCCGGCCATCGCACAAGAACCCTTTAGGGTGTGGATCAGGCGGAAAAGTTCGTTGATAATTCCCTGTTCGTCAGGGTTGAGTTCGAAGGTAAACAGCGATTGCTCCACATCTTCGAGCAGTTCCTCGAACTCAAGCAGAAACTCCCGTTTTATTTTGGCATCCAAATCGTTACGCATCGTTTCCCCACCTGATTTTGTCCCGGTTTGGCCACAATTGTAAGAAAAGTTATTCATAGAGTTAATAATACCTCTCGCACGCGTGACACTGATTGTCCCGGAAGTTTTATCTGACCCTAATAGAGTTTCGGGATAACAGAACAAAGAGTGACAGAGTTGGCTATTCAGATCGGAATGTCAAGATTTTCATAGAGTATGCCTGGAAATATATACAGCGTCAGTAGCGGCGCACGACACAAGGGTCACTCTTTACGCCAGCGCTGAAGAGGAGGGAAAACTCTATAGGATTAAGGATTAAAAAACTTGAGAAGATGGTACCAGAGGCCGGACTCGAACCGGCACGCGTTTTACGGCGGTGGATTTTGAATCCACTGTGTCTACCAATTTCACCACTCTGGCTCAGGGTGGCGTGATTATAACAGTGAGCTTGTCCAGGTCAACGGTTTTAAGTGGCAATGTCCACCAATTTGCATTACCCTTGCGGCCCATTGTTCAGTAAACCGCACCATACTCATGCGCCGCCAGGATTTCCACTATCAGTTGCCGGAAACGTTGATCGCCCGCCAACCCGCCAAGGAGCGCAGCGGCAGCCGCCTGTTACAACTGGACGGCGTCACCGGACACATCAGCCACCGCCAGTTTCCCGATATTGTGCAGCTTGTCGAAGCCGGCGATTTAATGGTTTTTAACGATACCCGGGTGATTCCGGCCCGGGTGTATGGCCACAAGCCCAGCGGTGGTCGGGTGGAAATACTGATCGAGCGAATTCTGGACGAGTACCGGGTGTTTGCCCACCTGCGTGCCAGCAAATCGCCCAGGGTGGGGGCCGAAGTGATTCTGAGCGATTCTACCTCTGTAAAAGTATTATCGCGTTGTGGGCAGTTGTTTGAATTACTGTTCCCATCCCCTGAGAGTGTCCTCAAGGTGCTTGACCGCATCGGTCATATGCCCTTGCCTCCCTATATAGACAGGCCTGACAGCGACCTGGACCGGGAGCGCTACCAGACCGTCTACGCTGCCAAACAGGGCGCCGTGGCGGCACCTACAGCGGGGCTTCATTTCGATCAGACGCTTATCGAAAAACTGAGGAAAAAAGGAGTAGAGACGGCATTCGTGACTCTGCATGTGGGGGCGGGAACTTTCCAGCCCGTCCGTGTGGACGACCTGCGGGAACACCGGATGCACACCGAGATAATGGAGGTCTCAGAAGCTGTATGCGGCCAAGTGCGACGCGCCAAAGCGGCGGATAAGCGGGTGATTGCCGTGGGAACCACCAGTGTGCGCTGCTTGGAAACCGCTTCCCAGGGTGGTGTTATCCGCCCCTATCAGGGTGAAACCAATATATTTATTTACCCGAGCTACCGGTATCAGGTCGTAGACGCACTGGTGACGAATTTTCATCTGCCAGAGTCCACACTGCTAATGTTGGTATCCGCGTTTGCCGGCTATCGGCAAACCCTGGAAGCCTATCGTGAGGCCGTGGCACGTAAATACCGCTTCTTTAGTTACGGCGACGCCATGTTTGTTACCCACAATCCGGCTGCCCGGTTTGAGAAAATTGGGCAGCCTTGAGCCGCCGCCGAATTTACAACCCCCGTTTGAGACTGAATTCCCCAGACCGAAATACAGCAACCGAGAGGAAAAAAGTTGAATCGTGAATGTATGATGCAATTCGAGCTGGATGCCGATTTAGGCGCTGGGCGGGCCCGCCGCGGGCGCTTGAAGTTTCCCCGCGGCACGGTTGAAACACCAGCGTTTATGCCGGTGGGAACCTATGGCACGGTAAAGGGCATGACACCGCGGGATATCGAAGCCACAGGTGCACAAATCCTACTTGGTAATACCTTTCACCTGATGCTACGGCCCGGTACCGAGGTGGTAAAAGCTCACGGTGACCTGCATGATTTCATGCGCTGGCAGCGGCCGATTCTGACCGACTCCGGCGGGTTCCAGGTATTTAGTCTGGGCAAGCTGCGTAAGATTACCGAGGAGGGCGTGTCTTTTCGATCGCCTATCGATGGCAGCCCGGTTTCCTTGACCCCAGAGCGTTCAATGCAGGTGCAACGCGACCTGGGAGCCGATATTGTGATGATTTTTGACGAGTGTACACCCTATCCTGCCACCGGGGCCGAGGCGTGTGAATCCATGCAGTTGTCGCTGCGCTGGGCGGCGCGCAGTCGCACTGCCCATGGCGACAATCCCGCTGCGTTGTTCGGCATAGTGCAGGGGGGCATGTACGAATCGCTGCGACGACAATCCCTGGAGGGGTTGATGGCGATGGGTTTTGATGGCTACGCCATCGGTGGTCTCTCAGTTGGGGAGCCGAAGCAGGAGATGTTTCGGGTATTGGACCACCTGACCCCCCTGATGCCGGCAGAGAAACCCCGTTATCTGATGGGCGTGGGCAAACCTGCAGACATTGTCGAAGGGGTGCGCCGCGGGGTTGATATGTTCGATTGCGTTATGCCCACCCGCAATGCCCGCAATGGCCATCTGTTTACCGGCGAAGGCGTGATAAAAATACGCAATGCCAGGTATCGCCGGGATACCGACCCTCTGGACAGCCACTGCGATTGTTATACCTGTGCGAATTTTAGCCGCAGTTACCTGCACCACCTGGATAAATGCGGGGAAATGCTGGGGCCGCAGCTGAGCACTATCCACAATTTACACTATTATCAGTCGCTGATGTCCGGCCTGCGCAGGGCGCTGGAGCGCGGTAACCTGGATCAATTCGTGGCCGATTATTACCACCGCCAGGGGGAAGCGCTGCCGTCACTGTGACCTTTTATCGTGAGTATCAATGACTCGGGTGCGGGCGGATTGAGGCAGCCATGGCTGTGCTCCTGGCTGTGCTATTGTTCAGACAAAGATTGTAGGAAGATGCGGAAGCGTTATAATCCATGACTTTTTCAATAAGCATACCACCCGCTGAGGGTAATAGGGTGAGTGGGTGCTGAGCACAAAATAATCGCCGGCAGGGGGCTGAAAACCGTTTTACTGAAACCCGCATGACTTGAGAAAGCCTTTTAATTTCTCAGCATGACCCAATTAAGACGTTTTCGGACCATCTGCTGCAAATGGAATCAGCTATGTTGAATCGTTACCCTTTGTGGAAATATCTGTTAATCGTCGTTATCGCGCTGTTAGGGTTTGTATACGCTGCACCCAATCTCTACGCGCCCGATCCGGCGGTACAGATTTCCGGGCAATCGAGCGCTCTGGAAATCGATGCCAATACCCTTGAGAAGGCGACACAGGCGCTACAACAGGCAAAAATACCTTATTTTGGTGAAAATCGCTCGGGCACAACGGCACTGGTGCGTCTGGGCAGTGGCGAACAGCAATTAGCGGCGAAGAAAGCTATTCAGCAGGCGCTGGGCGATAACTATGTAGTCGCCCTCAACCTGGCGCCTACCACACCGGCCTGGCTCACTAGCCTGGGAGCCGCGCCTATGAAGCTGGGGCTGGATCTGGCCGGCGGGGTGCATTTTCTGCTTGAGGTGGACACGCAATCCGCGATACGCAAGCGACTGGACACAGCGGTGTTGGAAATCAAGACTTTGTTGCGCAAGACCGACGATGTGCGCTATCAATCGGTTACTGTCAATAGCGATAATGTCATAGTCGCGCGCTTTAAAACCGCGCAGATCCGCGACGCCGCCAACGACGCGTTGCGGGGTGAATTCAACGATCTGGAGCGCATCACCGAGGACGGTGAAGACGGCAGCTTTTATATCCGCGTTCGTTTGTCTGAGCAGGCGGTGCGGGAAATTGAAGACTACGCCCTCAACCAGAACCTGACGACGTTGCGTAACCGTGTCAATGAGCTGGGTGTGGCAGAGCCTATTGTGCAACGCCAGGGGCGCAATCGCATCGTGGTGGAGTTGCCTGGTGTACAGGACACGGCGGAGGCCAAGCGTATCATCGGCAAAACCGCTAACCTTGAGTTTCGCCTGGAAGCCAAGCCTTCCGCGCTGGTCTCGCGCAAGGAAAGTTTCCCCTTTCGCAATGAACTCGAACAGCGCCGCTTTGGTGGCGCCGACCTGGAAACCCGGGTGATTATCACCGGTGATCACGTCGCCAATGCCAAGGCCAGCTTCGACCCCCAGACCAGCCAGCCCCAGGTCAACATTACTCTCGACGGCAGCGGCGGCAAACGCATGCACCGAGCCACCCGTGACAACGTCGGCCGGCGCATGGGGGTGTTGTTCATCGAATACAAAACCCAGGTCGACTACAAAGTGAACGATACTGGACAGAAGGAGCCGGTGTTCAGTCAAAAGGTGGAAAAAAACATTATCAGCCTGGCGACCATTCAAAGCGCGCTCGGCGTGCAGTTTAGAATCACCGGTCTGGACAATCCCGTGGAAGCCTCCGAACTGGCACTGCTACTGCGCGCCGGCGCCCTGGCCGCGCCTATGTATTTTGTTGAGGAGCGCACCATCGGGCCGTCGTTGGGGGCGGAAAATATCGAAGTGGGGATCACCTCAGTGCAGATCGGTTTGGTACTGGTACTGCTTTTTATGCTGGTTTACTACCGTGCATTCGGTCTTACCGCCGATATCGCCCTGGGGGTCAACCTGGTGTTGCTGGTAGCCTGCATGTCGATTCTCGGCGCGACCCTGACCCTGCCCGGCATTGCCGGTATCGTGCTCACCGTGGGCATGGCGGTGGATGCCAATGTGCTGATTTTCTCCCGTATCCGCGAGGAACTGGCCAACGGAATGCCGCCGCAATCGGCGATCAACGCGGGCTATGAGCGGGCGTTTGAAACTATTGTTGACGCTAACCTGACAACCCTGATCGTTGCCATAATTCTTTACGCCATTGGTTCGGGGCCGGTGCAGGGCTTTGCGGTAACCCTGTCGATCGGTATTTTAACATCGATGTTTACCGCCCTTATGGGAACCCGCGCGTTGGTGAACCTTACATACGGCGGCCGCAATGTCGGCAAGCTTTGGATTTAAACCGGGAGCAATACCAGTATGATGCAGAATAAAACCATCCAATTTATGGCGCAGCGCAAAGTGGCTGCGGCGTTTTCCATCCTGTTGTTGCTTGGCTCGATTTTCTCTCTGATTGTCAACAAATTGGAGTTCGGGTTGGACTTTACCGGTGGTACCCAACTTGAAATCGGTTTTGAAACACCGATAAATTTAAATGTGGTAAGGGACACGCTGCGCGAGCAGGGGCTGAAGAACTCATCGGTAGTTTATTACGGCGCCGAGACGGATGTGTTGATCCGTATGCAGGGGTCATTAAAGGATATCGCCGTTAACCAACTGGAAACACGGTTGCAAAATAAGTACGGTACGCAGATACCGGTGGAGCTGAGTAAGCAGGGCCTCAGCAGCATACAGTACGCCGAGCGGTTGTTGATAGGCGTCGGAGACGATCAGCAATTGGTTGTCGAGGATATTTTCCCCGCCGACAAATACGGACCCGTTGAGACAGAAAAAACAGAGGGCGGTCTGGCCGTGATGCTCGCCACCAGTATCGATGAGACCATCTCCGGCGAGTTGATCAAAGCCTTGCGTGCGGCTACTGAAGGTGAAGTGGAACTGCGCCGCACCGAATTCGTCGGGCCCCAAATCGGTGAGGAACTGCGCGATGACGGTGGTCTCGGCATGTTGTTTGCGCTGGTTGTAGTCATGGTGTATGTGGCGCTGCGGTTCCAGTTTAAATTCTCCGTCGGTGCGGTTACAGCGCTGGCCCACGATGTCATTATCGTATTGGGCTTCTTTTCGATCCTGCGGTTGGATTTCGATCTGACCGTGTTGGCGGCGGTGCTGGCGGTGATCGGTTATTCGCTTAACGACACCATCGTTGTATCGGACCGGATCCGGGAAAATTTCCGCAAAATGCGCAAGGGCTCGGCGGAGGAAGTCATCAATGTCTCCCTTACCCAGACACTGGAGCGGACCTTGATCACTTCACTGACTACGCTGTTGGTGTTGATAGCCTTGTTTGTATTCGGCGGTGAACTGATTCATGGTTTTGCCACCGCTCTGATAGTCGGTATTGTCGTCGGTACCTATTCATCGATTTATGTAGCGGCAAACGTTCTGATGATGATGAATATTTCCAAAGAAGATTTAATTGTGCCTGAAAAAGAGGGCGCGGAGTTGGATTCGCTGCCCTGAGCGCTGGCTGCCCCAGGCGCCGCTGTACGCTGACACCAGTTAAAAAAAGTCAAACCGACTTCGCCCCGTGTTCGGCATGATTTACCGACTGATTTCGCAGCCACCGCTCAAATTCCGTTTTAGGCAATGGGCGGCTCAGCAGATAACCCTGCTCGACGTCGCAGCCGATTTTTTTCAGACAATCCCGTTGCGCTTCGGTTTCCACACCCTCGGCGATAATCTTCATTCCCAGGCTGTGACCCAGGGCGATGATCCCACTGATGATGGACGTGCTGTCGTTGTCTTCCGGCAGGTCCTTGATAAAGCTCTGGTCGATTTTAAGCGTGTCCACGGGAAAACGCTTTAAATAGCTCAGGGATGAATAACCGGTGCCAAAATCGTCGATCGCCAGTGTGACGCCGAGGTTTTTCAGCTCTTGCATTTGCCGCACAATGGCGGGACTGCTGTCGGCGAGGGTGCTCTCCGTAATTTCCAGCTTGAGCAGCGTAGGGGGAATTCGGGTTTCGTTGAGAACGGTTCTGATCTTTTTCAACAACACATCCCCCTTGAGCTGGCGGCCGGATACATTGACGGCGACCGGCAGCGGCGTCAACCCCTGTTGCAGCCAAGCCTGTTGCTGACGACAGGCGTGCAGCAGGACCCAGTCGCCGAGACTGTGGATCAGCCCGGATTCCTCTGCCAGTGGAATAAATTCCCCCGGCGGTAGCAGGCCGCGCTGCGGGTGCTGCCAGCGTACCAGCGCTTCGGTGCCCACCATCTCATTTTTGCGCATATCCGCCTGCGGCTGGTAGTAAAGAATCAACTCATCGCGTTCCAGCGCCCGGCGCAGCTCACTTTCCAACTCCACCTGGCGGGAGATTTCGGTTTCCATTCCGTATTCATAAAATTGAAAGCCGGCGCCGCCCTTGGCTTTGGCCCGGAACATGGCGGTGTCGGCGTGTTTCATCAAGGTGCCGACATTACTGCCGTTTTGTGGATACAGCGCGATACCAATACTGGTGGTTACGTATACCTGCTGCTGCATAAAGGAGAAAGGTTGTACCAGCGTTCGGCAGATTTTCTCGGCGATTTTGCCAACTGTGCCGGGGGTGTGGATATCATCCAGCACAATGGTGAATTCATCGCCGCCGAGGCGCGCCACCAGGTCAGCGTTGCGCACGGTGCCCTGCAGTCGCAGGGCTACAGTTTTCAGCAGCAGATCGCCGGCGTCGTGGCCCTGGGTATCATTGATCAGCTTAAAGCGATCCAGATCGAGAAACAGCAGCGCAACCATGTGCTTTTTCTCATCGGCCCGCAACAGAATCTCCTTACAGCGCTCGATAAACAGATTGCGGTTGGGCAGATTGGTCAGGGTGTCGTAATAAGAGAGCTGGTGGACATGCTTTTCCGCCTGGTTAGTCCTCAACATCCGCAAAATTCGTTGTCGCAACACCGTCAGGTTGACAGGTTTGGGAATAAAATCCGTGGCGCCGCAAATAAACGCCTGCTCGATAGAGCTTTCATCCTGGAGCGCGGTGACCATCAGTACAGGAGGTGGGGAGGGGAGGTCCAGGTTGTTGATTTTCTGGCAGGCGGAAAAACCGTCCATTTGCGGCATCATGGCGTCCATCAGTACCAGATCGGGAAGTTCCCTTTCACAAATTTCAACCGCTTCGGAACCGTTGTTGGCTTCAAAAATAATATAGCTGTCGCGCTCCAGCATCCCGCGCAGCGTCATGCGGGCGCTCTGGTCATCGTCCACAACCAATATCTTGGGCTGGTATTCCAGCACAAGTGTGGTCGACTGTTCTGAGTTTTTCTGGCTCTGGTCCTGACCCTGATACTGATTCAGCTCTTTTTTCAGGGACTGGTATTCTCGATTGACTGCATCCATGGCCGCGGGAGCATTCGCTAACTGCTTCCCTGCGCCCAGTTCCTCCAGTGTTGCGCACAGTGAGGCGAATTTTTGTGCACCCAGGTTCAGGGCGCTGCCTTTGATGCCGTGGGCGATGTTGCGAATCTGTACGCTATCTCTGGTGGCTACGGCGAGGTCGAGGTCGTTGAGATACTTGGGCGTATCATTGATAAACGTTTCCAGCATGGCGGGAAAAGCCTGATTGATTTTCTCCCGCAGTTTATTAATAACCGCCTTATCCAGAGTCGGTGGATTGTCGGCGCTTTGCGCTGGCGAATCGGCTAGGGCGTCGGTGTTGCCGGGGCACGGGTATAAAACCTGTGCGTCTTTGACCTGTGAATGCTCCTTTGAATGCTCCACCGCCGCTTCATTGGTGAGCCAATTGTTCAGTATTTTTTCCAGTTCTTCAAGGTTGAGCGGTTTGGCGATATAGTCGTCCATGCCTGCGTCCAGGCAGAGCTGGCGATCGTTGGGACTGACATTGGCGGTCATTGCGATGATGGGAATCTGGCGCTGACTGCTTTCACTATCGCGTAAACGCCGGCTGGTTTCATACCCGTCCAGTCCCGGCATCAGACAATCCATCAGTATCAGGTCGAAGTCTTGCTCGGCCACCAGCTTGAGTGCCTCTTCACCACAGTTTGCCACCTGGCCCCGGTGACCCAGCCGTTCCAACATACCCAGTGCGACCTGCAAGTTAGCACTGTTATCCTCCACCACCAAGACCTGGCCTGTTCTTACCGGCTGCTGTTTCAATTTCGTCGTGGACTTGTAGGCTATAACGCGGCTAAATCTCAACAATAATAATTGGCTGATGGTTTTAAACAAACTCTTTGAACTTGGGGACTTGTGCAACCAGGTGCCCAGTGATTTATCTGTGCACCCGGCGAATGGATCGTTGTCGCAGAGAACGATAATCTGCGTGTTTCGTAAAGTCGATTCGCCGCGCACCTGTTGGGCCAGTGCCTTCGGTGACAAGTTTTCAATGGGTGTGTCGATAATGACTATGTCGTATGGTTTGCCCTGGGCTGAAGCCGTTTTCAACATCCTGAGCGCTTCTTTGCCATCGGTCACATTGCGCTGAAAACTCTCCCAGCCAATGAAGGTTTGCACGAGTTCGCGACAGCTTTCTGTATCGCTGCTGACTATTATTACCCGCAAACCGGCAAGCTTGGAGGCATCCACTTGATCGTGCAGTCCATCTCCAAGCGGTGCTTCCAGCGGCAGGGTGAACCAGAATACACTGCCTTCTCCCAACTTGCTCTCCACTCCCAGTTTACCGCCCATCAGTTGCACCAGTTGATAGCAGATGGCCAGACCCAGCCCTGTGCCGCCGTATCGGCGGGTAGTGGAACTGTCTACCTGGGCAAAGGCTTCAAAAATGCGTTGTTGCGCGCTGGCGGGGATGCCTATGCCGGTATCTTCAACCTTAAACAGCAGTGTTTTCCCATCCTCCCCGACCGAGAGCCGCAGAACCACTCTGCCGGATTCGGTGAATTTAAACGCATTCCCTGTAAGGTTTAGCAGCACCTGACGGATACGTCCGGCGTCTCCGCGGACTGAGTCCGGTACCTGATCGTCTACCAGAATTTTCAGTTTAAGGTTTTTTTGGCGTGCCTGGATGCTTAGCAGTTCGGTGAGATCGCCGAGCATCTCACGCAGGTTGATATCGACCGAATGAATTTTCATTTTGCCGGATTCAATTTTGGAAAAATCCAAAATTTCATCGATTAACACCAATAGGTTTTCTCCAGAGGTACGAGCGATTTTGATATATTCTTCCTGCTTGTCATTCAGCCCCATACCGTGAAGCAACTCCAGCATGCCCATGACACCATTCATGGGTGTGCGCAATTCATGGCTGACTGTGGCGGCGAATTCGCCTTTTGCCCTGGCCGAGGCCAGGGCGGTATCCCGCGCCCGTTTTAATTCCTGTTCGCGGGATTCCAACTCAGTCATCATTGTGTTGAAGGCGTGTTCCATATTGATAATGTCTTTGGGGCCACTGAGTTCCGCCCGTACTCCTATGTCGCCCTGTTGTGCCCGCCCCATGGTCGCGGCAAGGTTTTTGAGGGGGCGGCTTACGCGCTGAGTGATGGCGAGCAATAAGAACAGCAATAGGGTGGCGAGCCCTATCGAGGTTAACAGGTTGCTGCGGAAAATTTGACGGGTCATGGCCTTGAGTGTGTTTTTGCTCATAACCACATGTACAAATCCAACTAATTCCCGCAGCGGCGGAACTTCTGTGAACGGGGACGCTCCGTCACCCGCTTCATCGACAAGCGCATCGCCGGCGTAAACCGGTGCCCAAAAGTGCCATGCTTTATCAGTTTCCGTAAACGTCTGTTTCAACGTGGGCCAGTCATTTTCGCCATTACTTTTTTGGGGGGCGACTACATCCAGTTTGTCGGACTCGAAAAGCAATTTGTGGTTGGGCGTGAACACGCTGACACCGGCCACATCCGGAAATGCCAGTGTTGCCTGCGCGGCTTCCCGGGCGCTGTCGGGGCTGCGGTACAAGAGCGCCAGTGTGCTCTGCTCAGAAAATGAATCGGTGATTTTGCGACCCTGTGCAAGTAGTTGATTGTAGACCGTCTGGCTGGAGACAGAGGATATTACCAGTGACGAGATAACTGCCAGGCAAACGATACCGATACTGAATGTCAATATCAGCTGCTGTTGAAACTCTAGCCTGGAAAAAGTTTTTGACAGTGGATTCATAACGTTCTGCCGCAACCAATCATTGAGGTGGATAGATAAAATCGAAGTTCTTTTCCTGCGTTTTTGTAAAATGTAGACCAAGATGGTCTGCTGTACGCAGATTTACCGCTTTGAGCAAGGTATCTACCAATGTAATTCGGTGAGGCTGTTCATTATTACCTATTCTTTGGATAGCCATTTTGGCAAGGCTTTTTCCCATCTCGAAGTTATCCGGGTAAAGGGAAAATAAAACACCTCGTTTAACGTCGGAAAAATTACTGGAAAATACCACTATATTGCGTTCCCAGGCAGTTTCCAGGACTTTCTGCATAAGAGCTCGGTCCAATCCGCGGCCAGTGTAGGGTAGCCAGAGTGCAGAATTTGAAGTATCCATGTTGTTAAGTATAGATTTGTAGAGCTCCGCGAGCCCATGAATACCGCGAGCTCCATGTGCTAGTAAAGTTAGTTGCCGATTTTTGGCTGCTTGTTCGGCTTTTTCTATTAACCAGTCATTTTTATTTAGTGGATAAATAACATGAATATTAAATGTTTGGGGGCTTATTTTTTTCAGTAAAGTGAATAGGATTTCCGGTGATGGGGCAATAGATATACCACTGATATTTTTAGTGTCGGGATTAAGCAGCATGGCCCCTGTAACCACTGGGATGTTTGCTGGCATATCTGCCACCACGGCGTAACCGCGGTTGCCCAGTGTAACTGCTACATCTATATTGTGTTGTACAATCCAGGTCTTTAAATATTCGGGATGGTTTTGTTTTTGTAGTGAATAGAGCGTGATGTTGGTGTTTGGAATTGATTTGGCGCCATCGGCGATTTTTAAAAATATTTGTAAAAATGGGTCGCGTACTTCCGGGTAAATTATCGCAACATTTTGAGCATGGCAATAGGGTCCCTTTAACGCACTCCAGATGGTTAATAAAATAAACCTTGTTGCGAAGGAAAACAACGTGTTTTGCATAGTAAAGCTATACCCCTGAATTATGCTGCCACTCCCCCATCCACCAGCCAGATTGAACCCGTTACATATGGATTTTCTCCCTGAGCCAATATGACTTCTGCTACTTCATTTGTTTTCCCTATTCGCCCCATAGGGATAGTTGAAAGTAATCGTGCCTGCAGGTCAGGCAATTGATCGTCGGGAATCCCCATTTTGCTAAAAATGGATGTGTCGATAGCCCCAGGGCATACGGCATTGACTCTGACATTGTATGTCGAGAGTTCCACCGCCAGACTTTTGGTGGCAGCTTCGATAGCGCCTTTTGAGGCAGCGTAGGCAGTAAATCCAATACTGCTTCGGGTTGTTATAACAGAGGAAATATTGGTAACACTGCCGCGGCGGTGCTTTAATGCGGAAAGCAAGGTTCTGATTAACAAAAGAGGTGCATAAACGTTTATAGAAAAATGTTGCTGTATGTTTTCCTGGGTAATAGTATCTATTGGCGTAATCTGAGCCACACCGGCATTGTTGACAAGAAAGTCTAATCCGGTTTTAGTAAAATATTCGGCGAGTTGGATGATTTCATTTTCATTTTCCAAGTCGGCCAAAATATATTTGCAGCTAATTGATTCTGCAGCTTTGATTGTGGTTTCTTTTTGGCGACCGAGAATAAATACGTGATACCCTCGTTGGCAAAGTAACTTAGCTGTCGCAAAACCAATGCCGGAATTTCCGCCTGTTACGAGAGCAGTTTTTTTATCTTTAAATCCGACCATCATTATTTTCTCATTTAAATTAAAACCGGTAACGAATCACACCGAAAAAGTGTCTTCCGGCAAGGGGAAGGTCGTTGGGTATTGCTATGGGTTCTCCAAACGGGCTGGGTTCTCTAGCATCACTGTCAAAAAGGTTTTTTGTCACCAGTGAAAACTCCCAATGGTCATTGATGTTTCGGCGGCTGATTGTTAAATCAACCAAGCGGAAGTCATCAATTTCCCTGCGTTCGTCCCC
>JARROD010000033.1:0-19357 GCA_037384225.1 Exilibacterium sp. | reverse complement strand
GTTGACCAACGATCCTTATCCCATTTTTTCCCACCGGGCTCTTCTATTGCAGGATCAATACGCTCACCAAATAATGTCAGTATACTGGCTGGATCGGGGTATGGTAGGTCGATATTATACTGGACGATTTTTTCAAGATAGTCTTTTCCGTCTGCATTTTGGATGTCCTTGACTATGTTAGAAATGAGGTTTTTATCAAAACTTAGCAAATAAACAACGTTCGGAAAATCGGCGACCGATTTCACCATTCTAAAAATGGCCATGATTTCCTTTGCTTCCAGTCTGTCAATATCATCAATGATTACAAGAATTTTGCGTTTACTATTTTTAAGGAGGTTTTCAATTTTTTGTTTTTGTTGTGACAAGGGTTCCTTTTCTGCCAATTTTTTGACAGCCTTTTCCGATAGCGCATTTAACGCTTTCACGCTATCCGCTACCATTGGAATGCCCTGAAATACCTTTAGCCAAATCGGCTACTCCAAGGGCATCGTGATCAATGTCTACTAATGCCCTGTCTGATTCAATAATAAATTCTTCTGCCATGCTTGAATATTATCGCTGATTTTTTTGATATTAACATGTGAGGTTATTTTTCTTGTGTTCGAACAAGCCGAACCATATTCAGTGTCCGTAGAAAGCGTATTCTGTCACTTGCTATCAAAATAAAGTTGAAAGGTACAGACAATTTGCCAGTGCTGCAATGGTGAAAACAAAACATGCATATTTTTGACAATGTTTAAATACTGCGGCATTTTTATGGCAATAATCCAGCGTAACTCCTTCTATGAATGTTTGTAGCCCCGCCTGCCGCAGAAG
The DNA here is from genome assembly GCA_037384225.1 of Exilibacterium sp. Taxonomy (GTDB): domain Bacteria; phylum Pseudomonadota; class Gammaproteobacteria; order Pseudomonadales; family Cellvibrionaceae; genus JARROD01. The sequence continues at coordinate 18,541 of JARROD010000033.1, read as the reverse complement.
CCCCCGATTTGCAACAAGGGATAAATTGTTAATAAATCGGGACAGCGGCAGATTCTGGGTAGGTAGGAGACCTGCCGCGCTTGCCATAATGAAAACCTATAAAAACAGAGTTATTTATAGCCAATATGATTGGCACAGGTTGCCCGTACTGGAATCTGCAAGCGGGCGAAGGGGGATGTTTTTCTTGCAAAATCCGTATTTTCCGGATAACATGGGAAACATGTATAATTTGCTGGGGAGGTTATGCCATGCAAAAAGTGACATCCGGTGAATTTCAGAAGGAATTTGGCCGCTACAGAACCGAGGCCCATAAGGGCGCAATCATTATCACCAACCACGGACGGGACGACTTGGCCCTGATTTCGGCTGATGAGTACAAGCGATTGCGCGTGCTTGACCAACGGGCATTTTACGCCCACGAACTGCCGGACGAGGTTATTGATGAGTTGGGTACGCTGCCCATTCCCGAAGAAACCAAGCAGTTTAATAATGAACTATAAGCTCTGACGCCAGTGGAAGATACACCCGAAATAGGTATAGTTATCCGTCACATGTATTTGTGGCGGGATGAACACAAACAGGGGCAGGAAGAAGGCCGAAAGGCCCGCCCGTGCCTGATCGTGCATAAGCGGCAGAATGAATTTGGCGAAACGGAAGTCTTTATTTGCCCGATCACCCATACGCCCCCGCGAAATCCGGCGCAGGCAACGGAAATCCCCTTGGCAACCAAGCAGCGCCTGAAGCTGGATGATGAGCAATCATGGATTATTACCGGCGAAGTCAACCGCTTCACATGGAAAGGCCCGGATGTAAGAAAGACTCAAACGGGCAAATTTTCTTACGGTTATCTGCCGCACGGTCTAATCAAATCTACCATTGAACAGTTCCGGGACAATGCGCGGCAGCGCCGCCTGGACATCGTCAACCGGGATGATGAGTATTTGCTGAAACAACTCCGCGAAAAGCGCGAAAGCAGGCTTTCAAAATCCCGAAACGAGGATAAGGAACGGTAATACTCCTACCGCTCCCTATCCGGGGAATTGTCGCGGGTTCGGTTTCTGATGTCGAACACATCCCTCTGTCTATCCCTGATTTCCCGGTACTGGTCAATATCGTGGGAGAGAGATTGTTCGCGGTCTTTGGGGAGGTTTTTGAGGTGGACAATTCGGCGCTGCACGGTGCGGCGGGCCTCAAGCTGACGGAAGATGAGCGCATCGCGCTCGCTCCGGTTCAGCGCCGTAGACTCCAAAGCTTCACGCTCGTTATCCACCTGAATCCGGCGGTGAAAGGTTCGCCCCTCACCAGGACGAACGGCACAGCCGGTCTTTCAACTGACGCTTTTGCAATTTACCGGTCGAGGTTCTGGGCAACTCTTCCATGATGACAACACTTTTCGGTACTTTGTATCCGGCCAGGTGTTGTTTCAGGTAATCAATCAAACCGGCCTCATCGAATGATTTTCCAGCATCGAGAACCGCGACCAGACAACCCACTTCACCCCACTGTTCATTGGGAATACCCACAACAGCGGCTTCCTTGATGCCCGGATAACCCGACAGCAATGCTTCGATTTCCGCGGGATAAACATTTTCACCACCGGAAATAAACATGTCTTTTTTGCGATCGACAATCCAGAAAAAACCCTCTTCGTCACAGCGCACGATATCACCGGTCTTAAACCAGTTGCCCTCGGCAAACACATCCCGGGTGTTTTGTTCATCGCGCCAGTAACCCAGCATAAGGCTATCGCCCCGCAACCAGAGTTCCCCGGCCTCCCCCGGCTGACAATCATTACCGCTGTTGTCGACCAGGCGAATTTGCAAACCCGGCGCCGATATACCAACGGAACCCAACTTGTTGCGGATCAGGTTAAGATCGGTGGGCGTGCCAAACACGGTTCCCGCCTCGCTCATGCCAAAACCGCTGACCATGACAACCCCATCATCCAACCAGGCGGCGATATCGTTCGTCGCATGGGGCGCGCCCCCGGTAACAATCGCCGTCATCTGGCGCAGGGGAATGGGGTCGAAATCCGGCTGTTTGCGGAAACTTTCAACCATTTGCGGAACACCCGTATAGTGACTGATTTTTAGCGACCGGTCGCACAGCCAATTCAGGGTCCGCTGCGGCTGAAAACCATCGGATACCAGAATCGAGCCGCCCTGTTGTAACACCGGCCTGATATTGGCCACCAGTCCGATAGTGTGAAACATTGGCGCTTCGCAGAGAAAACAACTCTCGCTGCCCACCGCCGTCAGCATGGCGAAGTTGGTAGCGGCATGCTGCAAATGGCGTTCCGACAGCAATACACCCTTGGCCCTGCCGGAGGTGCCGGACGTAAAAAGAATCAGGCTGGGACGATCCGGATGGCGCAGTTGTTCGGGAAGAGGGTTATCGGTAAGTCGTGGTGTCGCGGCACTGGCCGACACAAACTCTGGCAGCGAATTAACCCTCGGATGATCTTGCAACAGAGGCGCTGACTGTTCATCGCAAAGCAGCAAGGCAGGCCCCGCTATGGCGATCAGTTCCGATAGTTCAACGGCGGACAGACGCCAGTTCAACGGCACATAAATCATCCCGGTGCGGCCACAGGCAAAGTGCAGCATAACCTGGCGCACACTGTTTCTGGACAGAACCGCCACCCGGTCTCCCGGCTTGCACCCACTTCTGAGCAAGTGGTTCGCCAGCCGCGACACGGCGTCATCCAGCGCCGCATAAGTCCAGGTTTCACCGCTCACTAACTCAGTAGCGGCTATCTTGGTGGGCTGTGTCCGCGCAAAAAGTGCAATAGCATCCGCTGGTGTCGGTAACACAAGCAACAATCCTCCGATATCAGGCCAACTGTTTCGGAAATATTTTAAGTGTATAGGTTAATTACGTATCCTTTTTGTATGCACCCAGACCTGGTTTGTAGCTCTTTTCATCAATAAACTGCTGAATGCCTTCCTTGCGTCCCGTATTGTCAAAATAGTTAGCCGCTTCCTGAGCGCGCACAAGATAGTCTTCGGCGTTGTCGTAGGTCATATCCTTTACCCGACGCACCGCGTCTTTGGTTGCCTTGAGCGCTACCGGATTTTTCTCCAGCAACAGTTTGGCGAGCTCCTCAACCCTGGATTTCAACTTGACCAGTGGCACACTTTCATTCACCAACTTCCAGGCCGCTGCGGTTTTGCCATCAATCATGCTACCTGTCAGGGCCATGTACATGGCGTCACGCATGGACAGCAGGTCAACAACGACCTTGGTCACGCCGCCACCGGGTAAAATCCCCCAGTTGATCTCGGACAGGCCAAACTTGGCTTCATCCGCGCAAATCGCCAGATCGCAGGCGAACAGCGGCCCGAAGCCACCGCCAAAGCACCAACCGTTGACCATGGCGATGGTCGGTTTCTGATACCAGCGCAAACGGCGAAACCAGCCATAGGATTCCCGCTGCGATTTGCGTATGCCGCGTAGTCCCTGGGCCTCGGTTTCGCGAAAATATTCTTTCAGATCCATACCCGCCTGCCAGGCTTCGCCTTCACCACCAAGCACCAGCACACCGACGTTATCATCAAACTCCAATTCGTCCAGCACATCCATCATGCGGCGATTCAACGGTGGATTCATGGCATTGCGCTTTGCCGGGCGATTAAAATAAACCCAGGCAATACCGTCCTTCACCTCATATTTAACCACATCTTTATCGTCATTTTGCTCAGCCATTGATATCTACGCTCCAACGTCAGGTGTTAACAAAGCCCTTAAGCCACATATTGCTATATCTCATAGCATTTAAGTATGCCCGCAAAGCCAGTTGGAATGCAAGTTTTTATTTGCACGTCGGCTCATTAATTGACGGCCTCACGGCCCCAGCATCATCAGTGTGCGTTGATTGCAGGCGTATAGAAGGAGCGAAGCGGCTCTGGGCCGAAAATTCATGCGCCGATAGGGTTGAGTATTATTCGTTAATCAGCAACTGTAAACCAGCGGCAGTGTTGGAAATCGGCGCAACCAGGTTACGAACCCGCTCCGTCACCTTACCCAGCAGGCAGCCCCGCATCGCCAACCACATATTCAGTTCAACACCCTGGGCGCCGGCGATTTCCACCAGATCTTCAATGCTGTATCGCGTCAGCGCCTCGGGATCTGAAACCATTTTATCAAGGCATTGTTGATCAAACTCTGTATTGAGAAAACCGGCCCGTTCGCCATCTAACTGGTGAGATAAACCGCCGGTTCCAAGCACAACCACCCGCTGATCACCGCCAAATGACTCCACCGCCTTACCAATCGCTTGGCCAATGGCGTAACAGCGCGAAGGTTTGGGCATGGGGTGACGTTCACAATTTAAGGACACGGGTATGACTTTGACGTGCTGGTATTTACGGCCCGGATACATCAGTGACATGGGCACCGTTAAACCATGATCCACTTTAATATTCTGACACACGGTCGGGTCAAAATCGTTTTCCACCAGCTCATTGATGATATGCCAGGAAAGTTCCGTTTCACCGGTAATCGGCGGGATCGGTTTAATTCCCCAACCCTCGTCGGCGTTTTGATACACCGGCGCGGCGCCAATGGCAAAGGTCGGCTTCTTATCCAGAAACATTTCCAATCCGTGGTCATTGTAAAAGACGATGGCAATATCCGGGTTTTGTTCATGCAACCATTTACGGACAGGCACATAACCATCAAAAAAATCTTTCCAGTACGGGGTCTGTTCAAGCCCCTTATCCATGGCGATACCAATCGCCGGTATATGTGATGAACCGATTCCACCAATTATTTTAGCCATGATGTTTACCCTTGTGTTGTCTTGCCAATGCCCTGACTGTCCAGATAAGCCTGGAACTCTTCGGTGGTTCTGCCCGTTTGCATCCCGCCAAAATCCTGTACATTCAATCCCAGGATGACACCGAATTTAGCCAGGTAATAGATACTGCCCCCCTCCCTAATCATACCCAGGAGATCTCTTTTTCTAACCGCTTCACGCTGCTGTTCGGTGAGCCCGTATTTTTCGAAACAGGCTTCTTCATCCGCCTTAAAAGCCTCGCGGCCCGCTTCGCTGTTGAAGGAATAACACAATTTGTTCAATGGGTAACCTTTGGTGGACATAGGTCCGTCGAAAAAAGTGTTACCGGGAATGTCACGCATTGTTTTCACTGGCATCATCTTTCACCCTCTTTGTTTGTTACCTGATTCAGAATTACAGCAACATGTATTAGCGCAACACGTAGTAGCGCTACACGTAGTAGCGCAAGGTGTTGCCGTTGTGCTTGTACTTGTGCTTGCCCGCACCGACGATAACAGGAGTAACGTACCGTCCTTTTCCTCATTCTTGACTCCCCCCCACCGCTTTCAACAAAATATTTCGTTGGTTGGCCCGTGAGATCAGACTGTGCCGCTGGGCGTTGCCGTGCTCCCTGAACACCGACTCCGCCCGGGCTCCATCGCCGTCGCGAACCGCCTCCACCAGATCGTGGTGCTGGCCGTGGGCTCGAAACAGTAATTCAAACGCCTTATCCAGCCCGACCTGGTCGAACACCATCACCGAGGGGCCAATAAACGGCATTTTGTTGAGCCTTTCCACAAAGGTGATAAGCGGTGGCGAGCCGCATTTATCCACTACAATTTTGTGGAAGCGGGCATTCATCTCGCCATAGCCTTCCTCGTCCTCGCGGGTGAGGTAACGCTTTTTGAAAATGTCATCGCCCTGCACCAGACACAGATCCAGTTCCCGCAAAACATCTTCACTGACGCCTTGCTCAGCCAGGTATTTGGCTGCAATACCCTCGAGCATGGTACGCAATTCCAGGGCCTTGAGCGCCTCTTCCATAATAAACTTCTTAACAGAGTAGCCCCGCTTTCCCACCGGCTCTAAATAGCCGTCAGCGGCCAGCATCGGCAGAGCACTGCGGATGGGCGTTCTGGATACGCCAAGTTTTTCCGCAAGGCCGACTTCGGTAATGCGCTCCCCGGGAGCGAGCTCTCCCGATAAAATCATTTCGCATATCTGGTTAAGGAGTGGCGAGTTAGTCATGGAGCAAGTTTCAGTTTCATTAAGGGTGATCTTGCGTTTACCTGGCTATCTATTCCGCCGTCAATTTTAGCAATGTGTCGGTCAGCGCCAATGGACACAGGGGTTTTTCGCACAGACGGGAATCCATTACCGGGGAGCGACTGTAAAACGCCATGTGCTTTCTGTTAACGCTCCCGAACATTTCAACAGACTGGTATGGATTGGAATAGCGCTGCCAAAATTCTTTCAGTGTCAGGGATTGCCCGGGCAATATCAGTGCCGGGGCCAGTTCGGCAAATGGGCAGAGCACATAGACATTTTCCAACACCTCCGGCCGGGGGAGTGTTACCGTGCCGTAAACCCCGCAATAATCGTCAAAGGTCAGAATATCAATATCCAGCTTTCTCGACGTGAACTTAGGTATATTTATACGCCTGCCATAGTGGTACTCCAATTCTCTCAAGGTGGTGGCCAGTTTACCTAACGGCAGATCGGTCTTAATCCCCATTACCAGATTGAGAAAGGGCGCGCCGTCAAACCCCACCGCCTCACTGCGGTAGAGACTGGACAATGTTACGTCTGCGAATAACGCCTCCAGCGCCGCAATACCCGCATAAATATTGCGCTCAGCATTGATATTACTACCTAAACCGAGATATACCTGATGCATAGAGACCACTTAATTTAATTTGTTAGACAGACTTGGCGCCGAGCTTTTTTTCACCCGCCATTACCGATTGCAATATCAACGTATTTATCGTCATCGGCCCTACCCCACCCGGCACCGGTGTAACAGCGGATGCGCGCTCCATTAGTGACGCCCATTCAATATCCCCCACGCCGCCCGGGTGGTAACCGGCATCCACCACCACAGCGCCGTCTTTAACCCAGTCGGCCTTAATAAATGCAGGTTTGCCCACGGCACCGATTACCACATCAGCCCGCTTGATCACATCGGGCAAATCGACGGTGCGCGAATGGCAGATGGTCACCGTGGCGTTGGCATTCAATAACATCATCGCCATGGGCTTGCCCAGAATCGGGCTGCGCCCCACCACCACCGCGTTTTTTCCGCTGAGATCGATATCGTAGGCATCTAACAACCGCATAATGCCTTGTGGAGTTGCCGAACCGTAGGCGGGTTCACCCATGGCCATTCTGCCAAAGCCGAGACAGGTGACACCATCGACATCTTTTTTTACATCGATGGCATCGAAACAGGCGCGTTCGTCAATCTGCGACGGTACCGGGTGCTGTAACAGGATACCGTGGCAGTTCGGATTATTATTGAGTTCACGAATCTGCCCCAGCAATTCATCGGTGGTGGTTTCCTCGGGCATTGTCACAGCCATGGAATCCATGCCAACCCGCTTGCAGGCATTTTGCTTCATCGCTACATAGGTCGCCGAAGCGGGATCGCCACCCACCAGAATCGTCGCCAGGATGGGGGTTTTCCCACCGCATTTTTCTTTTAACCCGGCTACCCGCCGGGATAATTCCGCTTCGGTCTTTTTTGCCACCGCTTTGCCATCTAAAAGCACTGCCGCCATAAAGTCACTCCAATACGGTTAAACGGGTGATGCGATCACTTCTTTTAATCACGAAAAACAATAGTCTTGGCACCATTTAGCAAGACGCGATCTTCTAACAGATACGTTACCGCCCTGGCCAGTACCCGGCGCTCAATATCCCGGCCTTTGCGCACCAGATCCTCCGGCAAATCGGTGTGGGAAATATATTCCATATCCTGCTCAATAATCGGCCCCTCATCGAGGTCGGCCGTTACCATGTGCGCGGTGGCGCCAATCAGTTTCACGCCGCGATCATAGGCCTGGTGATAGGGCTTCGCCCCTTTGAATCCCGGCAGTGAACTGTGATGAATATTCACACAACGCCCTTCCAGGTATTGGGTTAAATCATCGGACAGGATTTGCATATAGCGGGCTAAGATCACCAGTTCCGCACCCGTATCCTCCACAATCTGCTTGATCTGCGCTTCCTGCTGCGACCTGGTGTCCGGCGTTATCTGCAAATAGTGATAGGGAATATCACCCATCATCGATACTTTCAGTGCTTCTTTCGGGTGATTGGAAATAATCGCCACGACATCCATCGGCATTTCGCCGATGCGCACCCGATATAAAAGGTCGCCCAAGCAGTGATCCTGTTTCGAGACCATTATGATGACTTTCTTTTTCTGATCGCTTGGCCGCAAATGCCAGGTGAAATCAAACTTTTTAACCGGCTCGCGAAGGTTTGCTTCGACAATGCCGGATTCATATTTTTCATTATCCAATGTAAAAGCAACCCGCATAAAAAAGCGCTCGGTTATCGGGTCGTTGAACTGTTGCGCTTCGATAATATTGGCCCCGGCGTTATACAGGCCGGTCGTTACCATCGACACAATGCCAGGCTGGTCGTTACAGGTTATGGTTAATATAAACGAACTGTTCATTGTGCTGTTTCGCTCTTAGTTTTGGTATTGTTTAAGACTCCCGGGTGCCATGGCGTTCTACCTGCAAGCACACCGGAACGATCAATAATTTCAGCCACGGTTTGTTCCTGGCGATACGCCATCACATGCACCCCGGCGATACCGTCGATTTCCCGAATCTGCTGAATCATTTCGATGCAGATTTGCCGGCCCTCCCGCTTCATATCCTGCGCCCGGGAAAGTCGCTTAATAATATCGTCAGGAATATGCACACCCGGCACATTTTTACGCATCCATTCCGCCGCTTTGGCCGAGGCCAGCGGTCCAACGCCTATCAGGATAAAAACGTTTTCGTGCAGGCCGTTGTCGCGCACCACGTTCATAAAATTTTTCAACCGCTGAATATCAAAGCAGTATTGGGTCTGAATAAACTGTGCACCGGCGGCGATTTTTTTCCCCAATTGGATGGGGCGGTAATCGAATGGCGGCGCAAAGGGGTTGGCGGCGGCCCCAAGAAACATATGGGGTGGCGAGACAATTTTACGGCCACTTTGAAAATGACCGCGGTCGCGCATGGTTTTTACAATGGACAACAGCGACGTCGAGTCCAGATCAAAAACCGGTTTCGCCTGGGGATGGTCACCGGCCTGAACGCCGTCGCCAGTCAGGCACAGGACGTTGGCCACGCCCATGGCCGCACCACCCAGCACATCGCCCTGAATGGCAATTCGGTTTCGGTCCCGGCAGGAGACCTGCATAATCGTCGAGTACCCGACCCGCGTCAGCAGTGAGCAGACCGCCACACTGGACATATGGCAATTTGCCCCGGAACCATCCGTTGCATTAATGGCATCCACATAGCCGTCAAACACACTCGCCCGGGCAAACACATCCTCGGGATTGGCGGAATCCGGCGGGGCCAGCTCCGCGGTAACGGCAAACTTACCCGCGCGCAGCAGGTCTTCAAAATGCCCGGGCGAACTGAAACCCGGATCCAGGGGTTCCGAATAGGCGGGTACATCGCGTTCATTACTGACCATGGCTCACCCCACTGACCTTACTGCGCACCGCACGCAACCAGGAGGAGGTGTTTTCCAGACGGTGATCCACTGGCTCCTGTAATTGCAATATTCTGATGCCGGTGTCGATCTGCCGGCTGCCACTGTAAGCTTCCAGCCATACGCAGGGCATTTCCGGCTTGACTTCACAATGGCCATTCTGACGCACTCCGCCACAGGGTCCATTGCGCATTTTTTTGGGACAGTTCATCGGGCAGGTCATACCGGTGGAACCGAGGGTGCAGGAGCCGCACATTTTGCTATCGAACAGGAAGCCTTTAACCACCCGCTCGATGACGCTAAATACACGGTCAATGCGCTGATAACCCAGCCTTTCAAATAGCGGGTGCGCACTGGTCAACAAGGCTTCGAACCTTGTGTAAAAGCGTTCCAGAAAGGCGGCGTGACGGGTACTCCAGCGACGTACTTTATACATAGGCATCTTGCATACCATCTAATTAAATGTATCCATTCTGTTGGTGTAAGGCGGCTTATTCCAGTGTCCACCTGCGTAAAAACAAACAGCAGAAGAGCAAACGAGGTACAGTTTATTCGATTTTTTCGTATCCAACAAATCCTAAAAAAGGATACATTTTTACTATATTTTCATACTAAATTGCTTTTTTCCAGCCCATTTTTAAATTTTTTGTATCCAAAGTGTTGATTTCCTCATATGACTTCGGATAGCCTAATCATCGGTCACTGCGGTGGCCCGCCCAACACGACAATTCCTACGGCAAAAAAATAATGGATACATATTTTAAAACTTGCACCTTAATAAGCCAATGGAATAACCAGCCCCGAAAGCAGCCTTGTACACGGGGCTCCAAGCCTCTGGATTTACAGTATTTGCTAATTAGTTGCAACAAGGTTGTGGAGCCGGGCGAAAAGCGAACCAATCACCCTGAGGCCGTTAAACGGTAGGGAAATGTCCCTTACGGAGTGTCGGCATGAGCCAGATAACTGATATCTACCAACAAAAACCCTATTCCGATGCCGCCAAACAAATGCTGGCACGGAAACCGCAGCTCTTTATCAATAACGAGTGGACCGATTCAACAGGGGATGACACCCTTGCCGTCGTCGACCCTTCTTCGGGTCGGGAAATCACCCGTATCGTCGAAGCCAATAGCGACGATGTTAACGCCGCAGTGGCGGCGGCACGCACAGCCTTTGACGACGGTCGCTGGACCGGGCTGCCCGCCATTGCCCGGGAGCGCATGATTCACAAGCTGGCCGACCTGATAGAGGCCCACACCGAAGAACTCGCAGAACTGGAAGCAATCGACAACGGCAAGCCCGTCGGCATGGCCATCGCGGTGGATATTCCCGCCGCGGCCAATATGTTCCGCTACACGGCCGGCTGGGCCACCAAACTCATCGGTGAGGCTATCGAACCGATGACCACTCCCGGTGGGGCCGTTCACAGCTATGTGCGCCGAGAGCCTGTAGGCGTAGCCGCACTGATCGTGCCCTGGAACTTCCCTCTAATTATGGTGGCCAACAAGGTGGCCCCCGCCCTGGCCGCCGGGTGCACGGTGGTGCTGAAACCCGCCGAGCAGACACCCTTGACCGCACTGCGTTTCGCCGACTTGGTTGCCAAAGCCGGCTTTCCACCCGGCGTGGTCAATGTCATTACCGGCAACGGCCATATCGCCGGTGATCTGCTGGTAAAACACCCCGATGTCGACAAGATCGGTTTTACCGGTTCCACCGAGATTGGCAAGTTGATCAACCGCAACGCCACGGACACCCTGAAACACGTCACTCTGGAACTGGGAGGCAAATCCCCGGTGATCGTCCTGCCGGATGTGGATGTGCCGGCGGTATCACCCGGCGCCGCACAGGCAATCTTTTTCAACTCCGGGCAGATTTGTGTCGCCGGATCGCGCCTCTACGCGCACCGTTCAATTTTTGACCGCGTGCTCGAGGGTATCGCGGAAACCGCAGAATTCTGGGCGCCGCGCCCGTCCCTCGACCCCGAGGGGCACGCCGGCGCACTGGTGTCCAAAGAACAGCACGACCGGGTGATGGGCTATATCGAAGCCGGCAAAAAGGCCGGTGCCAGCATCGCCATGGGCGGCGACGCTCCCAGTGCGGATGGTTATTTCGTCAACCCCACGGTACTGGTCGACGTGAAACCGGAGATGAGTGTGGTGCGCGAAGAAATTTTCGGCCCGGTGGTGGTCGCCCAACGCTTTGACGATCTGGATGAAGTCGCTAAACAGGCCAACGACTCGGTTTACGGCCTCGGGGCCAGCATCTGGACCAAAGATCTGACAGCGATGCATAAACTGGCAGCCAAAATCAAAGCCGGAACGGTATGGGGCAACAGCCACTCGCTGATCGACCCCGCCCTGCCCTTCGGCGGCTACAAAGAATCCGGCATCGGTCGCGAGCAGGGCCGTTATGGCGTCGAATCCTTTACCCAGCTCAAATCAGTCATTATTCAATTGTAACTGTGCCAACTATAACTATATCAATAGTAACGACGCCAATTGTATCTACATCAATTGTATCTACGTCAATTAACCATAGCGAGAATAGCCATGACATATAAAAACCTTGAAGAGAAACTGCAGGCATCAGGCAATATTGTCGAGATGCTGCGCAACGCCCCGGCAGGCCCCAATGTCTACCCCGGTGTGCCCGCGGAATTTTCCAACTGGCGCGAAGAGCAGGAAGCCTGGCAGCAAACCTGCGTGCTGTTCGATCAATCCTACCACATGGCCGATCTGGCGGTGGAAGGTCCGGACGCCTTCAAACTGCTGGAAAAACTGGCCATCAACAGTTTCAGCGGTTTTGTTCCCGGTAAAGCCAAGCAGTTTGTGCCCTGTACCCCAGAGGGTTATGTCATCGGCGACGTCATTCTGTTTTACCTGGCTGAGAACACCTTTAACCTGGTGGGCCGCATCCCCAGCCTGAACTGGGTGCAGTTCCATGCGGAAACCGGAGACTACAATGTCAGCTGTACTCTGGACCAGCGCACCGCCGCGCGCAAGGACAAATCCACCCGCAAGTCCTACCGCTATCAGATCCAGGGCCCCAACGCCATGAAGACCATGGAAAAAGCCCTGGGCGAGGCGCCGCCCAACCTGAAATTCTTTAATCTCACCGAATTGACCATTGGCGGTAAAAAAGTCGGCGCTCTGCGCCACGGTATGGCCGGCCAGCCGGGTTTCGAACTGTTCGGTCCCTGGGAAGACGGCGCAGCCGTTAAAGCGGCACTGGTGGAAGCCGGCGAGGAGTTCGGCCTGAAACAGGTCGGCGGTCGCACCTATTCGTCCAACGCGCTGGAATCCGGATGGATTCCCTCACCGCTGCCCGCCATTTACACCAGTGACAGTCTAAAGCGTTATCGCGAATGGCTGCCCGCGGACGGTTACGAGGGGCTGGCCTCGCTGGGCGGTAGTTTCGTGTCCGATAATATCGAAGACTATTACCTAACCCCCTGGGATCTCGGCTACGGCCCCTTCATCAAGTTCGACCACGACTTTATCGGCCGCGAAGCCTTGGAGAAAATGGCCGGCGACAAGCACCTCAAAAAAGTTACCCTGGATCTGTACGGCGAAGATGTCACTAAAGTCATTATGTCCCAGTACGGCAAAAAGACCGAGCGCGGCAAGTTCATCGATTTCCCCTCGGCCGTTTACTGCATGCACCAATTCGACCAGGTCCTGTGCAACGGCAAACCCATAGGCCTGTCCACCTGGGTAGGTTACAGTGCTAACGAACGCACGATGTTGACACTGGCTATGGTGGACGCGGAATTCGCTGAACCCGGCACCGAAGTGGAACTGGTATGGGGCGAGGAAAACGGCGGTACCAAGAAGCCCACCGTGGAAACACATGTGCAGATGAAAATCCGCGCCAATGTCAGCCCGGTCCCTTATGTGGAAGTAGCTCGCAATGCTTACTCCGGTACTAAAGGCTGGCGCGAACAGCGCTAAGTCTTTTCCCTGAAATTTGGCCCCTCTTAATATTACGAATATTAAAGGGGCCATTTTTCATGCGCTTAGCGAAACAGCCATGTCCCTTAAGTTGCTTAACTCCATTTACTCAACATATTTTTAATTGCCTTCATTCCCACGGGCTTGGGTATAAAATCATTCATACCCGACTCCCAGCATCGACCTCGCTCCTCCGGCAGTACACTGGCGGTCATGGCAATAACAGGCAGGTGTTCACGCCCGGGAATCTTGCGAATTTCACGCGTCGCCTGGTAACCGTCCATCACAGGCATCTGGCAGTCCATCAGCACCAGGTCGTAGTGGTGTTTTTTCACCATTTCAACGGCCTGTTCACCATTTTCCGCCAGCGCCCATCGGTAACCCAGTTTATCGAGCAATGTCGTCGCAACTTTTTGGTTGACGGGATTATCTTCCACGACCAGAACATGCACCACATGCGTGCGGCGAGATGCAGTAACGGGGGATTCTTCATTTGACATTTGCGCCTGCCCTACCGGGTAATGCGCCGATATATTGAAAATAAAAATACTGCCTCTTCCCTCCTCACTGCGAAAACCAATCGAACCTCCCATCAACTCGCACAGTAGTTTGGAGATCTGCAGGCCTAGCCCGGTGCCGCCATAGCGGCGCGTAGTCGAGCTATCCGCCTGAGTAAAGGGTTGAAATAAACGTCTCTGCTTATCCTCCGGAATACCAACACCGGTATCCTCAATCGTAAAATACAGTTGCAACGTGCTGTTGACCTCTCTGGAAACGCTCGAAGCACTCGCACTGATAACAATATTGCCCCCCGCTGGAGTAAATTTTATCGCATTATTGATCAGGTTAATCAATATCTGACGCAACCGAACCGCATCACAGCACACTTCCTCAGGCGTCGCCAGGTCAATACGCAAATCCAGCGCAAGTCCTTTTTTATCCACTTCGATCCTGAACATTGTGCACATCTCAAAGAGCATATTATGCAGGTTAAAGCAGGTCTCACTGAGTTCCAGTTTTCCTGCTTCAATTTTCGAAAAATCGAGAATATCGTTGATAATTGTCAAAAGCGAAGTCCCGGAGCTGCGAATAATCTTAACGTATTCCCTCTGCTCCCGGTTTAAACCGGAATTTAACAATACATCGACCATTCCCAGAATTCCATTCATGGGCGTTCTGATCTCGTGACTCATATGAGCGAGAAACTGCGATTTTGCCTGCGAGGCCTCCTGCGCCGCTTTGGATTCGTGTTCGGCTTTCAGTTTCGCCGCCTGAAATTCACTGGCCCGTTTAATATCACGATAGGAACGCAGTGCGGTGACAACGGAGCGAATAAGCTTCGATGCAGTAAGATCGCCCTTTGACAGATAATCATTAATATCGTATTGAAAAAACAGTTTCTCTTCCGGCGTTTGTCCGGGCTCACCGGTGCGTAATATAATACGCACCATGTTATCGTTTAGTTCATTGCGAAGATAATTTACGATACGCAGACCGGAGTCTTCAGACTCCATAATGATATCAAGCAAAACGACGACGATATCCCGGTGACTGGCCAGAAACTGTCTGGCTTCCTCGCCACTGTAAGCGCTGTGTAAAACAATCCTCTGTCCTTCAAATGTGTAGTTGCCCAAAACCAGTTGGGTAAGTTTGTGTACATCAGCTACATCGTCGACTACAAGAATATGAAGTTCACTTTCCCCGGGACCTCCGACCGAGTCGCCGTCGGCGGATTTAGAAAACGAAAAAAACGCCCTCTTCCCGGATGCCGCCATGCCGGTGAGATAACAATCATTTTTACGAACATTTCGAAACTCAAAACCAGAAGTTATTTCACGCACGGCCCTAATCCTGCAGGTAATAAAGTTACATCCTTCCGTTACAGCAGCCTATTCGTCGATTATAGTACATACCCCCGGTTTCCGGGTCTGTAACAATACCTATTTCCCAGCTATCTAAGTATATTTCTTGTCTATAATTGGTATCCGGTATTTTTACTGGAGAGACCATCATGGACAACCTATACAATCTGCTTGGCGATAACGGTTTTATGCCACACGGGCACTGTTTTTTGTGGACGCCGAAACTTTTGTGGCTGAATATTATTTCAGATTCCCTCATTGCCCTGGCCTACCTGACAATTCCTGTCACCCTGATCTATTTTATTTACAAACGCCGCGATATTCCCTTCAATCGGATATTTGTCGCTTTCGGCATATTTATTCTTGCCTGCGGTGGAACTCATATGATGGACATATGGACTACCTGGTACCCGAACTATTGGTTATTTGGTTACGTCAAGGCTATCACCGCAGCCGCGTCTGTGATTACCGCTTTCCTGCTGGTAAAACTGGTCCCCGTTGCGCTACTGATTCCCAGCCGGCGACAGCTCGAAGGAATAAATGAGAAACTGACCCAAACCAATGCCGAACTGCAAAACGTCAACCGCCGCCTAGAGCAAACCCATGATCAATTATTGCAGCGGGAAAAGATGGCGGCATTGGGTGAACTGGTTGCCGGTATTGCCCACGAAATCAATACGCCGGTGGGCATTATCGTTACCAGTGCGTCACTGCTGTCGCAGCAGACTGGCTCATTACAGGATTCTTACCAACAGAAAACGCTGGCTGAGGGCGAGTTGATGCAATACTTAAGTACCGCCGAAGAATCGACGGCGTTAATCCAGGCCAATGCCACCCGCGCCGCCGAACTTATCCAGTCCTTTAAACAAGTGGCCGTTGACCAGACCGCAGGGGAACAGCGCCACATCAATATGACCGGGTATATAGATGAAACCCTCGTCAGCCTCGCTCCCGCGCTAAAAAAATCCGCTGCCACCGTCAAGATTTCCGGTCCTTCCAACCTGACACTCACCACCTACCCCGGTGCGCTGGCACAGATCCTGGCAAACCTGGTTTTAAACTCGCTGATGCACGGTTTTACCGAAGGCGAACCCGGACACATACACATAGCTGTAGCAACGGAAAAAGAAAAGGTCATACTGACGTACAGGGATAACGGCAATGGGATACCGGCTGGATTGCGCGAAAAGGTTTTCACCCCTTTCTTCACCACCCGCCGTAATGCCGGCGGCAGCGGACTGGGACTACATATCCTATACAATCTGGTGACCCAGACGCTGAACGGTGAGGTGCGGATCGAAGATCCGCACCGGGATAAGGGTGTTATGTTTGTTATTGAGTTTCCGCTGGTTAACGACGCCTTAGTGACGTGCGAAGGTTAGATATTAATTAAATAATTAAAAAGCGGGTAACTTTACCAGTGAGCGTCCCGTTTTCACTACTCGCCATCGTCTAAATCAGGATCCGGTGGCAGCTCAAGTACAATCTGTTTAAATAGCGTCGTTGAATCTTTGCCTTGGCAATTGGCCGCTGGATTTACAGACGTTAAACACGGACCGTCCCAAAAACCATTGCCATAGTCGTATACCCCATTGTCGTTGGCATCGAAGTAATATTCACCGATATCATAAAAGCCGTTGTCGTTTTCGTCGGCGAAGGCCTCGGGCAAATCAATAAATGGTTCACCACTATCATAGACACCGTTGCCATTATCGTCTGTATAGGTCTCTGCACCACTGGTGAAGGCAAGAATCGTCACTCTACGATCCGCAGGACGAGGGCTGGAACTGACCCAGGTAACTGAACAACCAGGACCTTCAATCGTGCAGTAGGAGTCTATCTGGCCACTTTCGGGTGAAATAAACCGTACCTGCCCTCCCCTCGGCACGCTATTCCCAAATTGATCACTGGCGATGATCGAGATTCTGTCTTCAATACCATTCCAGTCCAGTGATTTATCGGGAGTCAAGTCCTCGGCACCAATAGAAAACTTATCAAACACCGCCACGCCTGTGGAAACAATAATACCCTCGGAATTCCCCTGGCGACCGGTTGCATCATGCGTGGCGATAACATGGGCTGTTAGTGCTGTGATACCGGATTTTACCGTTGTCGATACCAGCCCATTATTATCGGTAACCCGGGTTTCGGCACCGGGCAATATTGAAAATCCTCCCGCCGCCGCGCTGGTTGTAAAGCTGATAGTTTCCCCGGGCAACGGCGTTCCATGGGTACCCACCAATTTGAACGTGATAGTAGCCGTTTCCTGACCACCGATACCGGGCAGAGCAAGTTGGGTTTCCGAGGCACTGACAAACTGTAGAGACAAGGGGTCATCGGCAGCAACCGTCAGCATTACCGAGGCCTTCAATTCAACTGAATCGACGTTGACTGAGGCAACAACCTGATCTTCCCCGGAACATCCCCGCGCGTTATAAGTCGTTTCGGCAGAGCCGTTTGTCGTTTGCACGGATTCCGAGTCTAAAATCGCCAGCCCATTTAACACACAGACGGAAGAGAATTCCACCGTATGTTGTGAGGTCGACGGATTGCCGTCGCCATCGACAATGTTGACACTGATCGATGTCGAACCGCCCGCATCCAGACTCGTGTGTTCAGCTATAGCTACGCCCGGATTGAAGGCGCCCTGGTCAACACTGCCGAATTGGATAATCGTATCGCCAGCCCTGATATTATTGCTACTGCTGCTCGAGCCCCCGCCTTCCCACAGGCATCCTACCAGCATAAAACCTGAAATAACGAATAAAATAAAACGGCGCACACTTTCCATATCCCTGCTCCTGATAATAAACAAGTGCAGGATTATCAATGAAAGAGTCTATTAGAGCAACCTTAAATATAGAATTGTTTCACAGTAACTTCTCAATAATCCGGGGCAGGCACAGTGTCAGGCGGACGTCCGGAGGTAATTGGCCCAGACTGCCGAAGGCATGGATGCCGACGCCAAGCCTACGGGGACGTACTTGCCGGCGTGTCTGGGCCAGTACACTGCCTCGCTACATTCAACAAGAATTCGACGACGTCCTCCAATGCGGCCGCCTGGAGTATGGCTTCTTGCGAGTGCGCTGTGAGGATTGCCACCATGAACGGCGGGCAGATGTTTTATGATATGGTCGTGATATTGCACACATTCAGAGTGCTAAAGATGAAAAGATGTCGCTTCAGTCGGAACTTGCATTCACTGCTGACCACTCACCACTTGAACCTCAAAG
>JARROD010000032.1:0-17829 GCA_037384225.1 Exilibacterium sp. | reverse complement strand
TTGCAATACAGAAAAAAACATAACCGTATTTTTTTGCACTTCCGAATTCAAAAAAGATAAAAACCCTGTTTAGTTGCACCTTGTTATTCATTATTACGGAAACCAACCGATTAAGTTACATCTTTCTCGACAAAAAGGACGCACATCGAGACAAAATGGAAATGGTTAAATCAACAGTAGAAATCGGGTAAGCATTTTAATAGGACCACGGTAAACGGGGTAATTACAGAGACAAAACGGACACACGTTCAAATTCTTTCCTCGCATCGAATTTTCACCGAAAGATAGCACCATCGCTGGTTATTGGACTCCGGCTCTATTCCCACCGGCGGTTGACAACTAGCGTTCGATATCGCCATGCTCCCAGCTGAATGTGTTCTCGTCTGCCAATGTTTTGAGAATCAGTTCAAAATGTTCCAGAGCGAACCAAATTAATGCTGAAGATGGCCGATTTGATTGAAAAAGAAGCGGACGATTTGGCCCAGCTCGAGTGCCTTGACAAGGGCAAGCCCGCGACTCTGACACTTGAGAAGAGGATGCAACAGGTGGTTTATAATTTCTATCCTTTATACCCAAAGCGTTTGAGATTTAGGCCTCCAGAGTACGCCCCTTTTTGCCCCTGACCGCGTTGCTCCGTCCAGCCGCTCCAGGCATTCGCGGCGCTAGCGCCCTCACATGGGGCCTGCCATGCAGCGTCGTCGCGTCCCTGTTGTTAAAGGAAGGGGGGAACAAAAATTGACGCACTCTGCACACCTAAATATCAAATGCTTTGGGTATAAAATGCATGATTCATTATAAATTCATACCATCGCATAAAAGAATCCAGTGTCAGTAAAATAATTAGAATATATTTGGCTAAATGGTTCGCTTTATAAATAATATTTTGATCAAATATACATGCACCAGAGTTTTATCTATATAAATTTTATAAAAATAAAGTGGGGTGAAAAATATTATAATGTCCAACAATAAGAAAAAATATATCCTGATCGGGCTGCTGGCTTTTTTAGTCCATTTACCATCAAGTATTATGGCGAAAGAGGGGCCCGAGATACTCTCGGAAAAATTACAAAGTCTTCTATCTGGCGGTAAAGCACAAAAGGATGTCTCTGCTTTTATTTATTTTAAAGATAAGGGAAAAAATATTGACGAAAAACTTTTAACGGCTAAAAAAGCGCTTTCCCCGCGCGCTTTACAAAGAAGGATGCTCAACCGTGGGGCGGATGACGCTGTAGATTTTACCGATATTCCTATCAATCCCGATTATCTCGAGGTCATTAAAACTAAGGTGACCAAAATAAGGCATCAACTTAAGAGCCTCAACGCGGTGTCGGTGGAAGCTACACCCAGTGTTTTAGCGGAGATTTCAAACGTTAAGTTTGTAAAAAAGATTACGCTGGTTAAAAGGATAAAACGGCAACCTGATCCCGTATTAACTCTGCAGCAATTGAAGGAAAGTCAAGAGGCAGTTTTGGTTCAGCCCAAAATAGTTACCTCGCTAGACTATGGAAGCTCTTTTACTCAAAATAACCAGATCAACGTTCCCGCCGTTCACGATTTAGGTTATGACGGCAGCGGTGTGGTTGTTGCCATATTTGATGCGGGTTTTAACCGCCTGACCCACGAGACATTTAGTCAGCTTGACATTGCCGGTACCTGGGATTTTGTCAATGGGGACGCCGATGTCGGTGATGGAGGTATGGGGGTTGGCAGTCACGGCACCAATACCCTCAGCACGATCGGCGGGTATAGCCCCGGCAATTTGATTGGTCCTGCTTACGGGGCCACCTATTATTTAGCGAAAACGGAGAACACTGAATCTGAGTTGCATGTCGAAGAAGATAACTGGTGTGCGGCGGCCGAATGGGCGGAAACCAACGGTGCCCAAATCATTACAAGCTCATTGGGGTACAACGATTTTGATTCCGGAGGAGACTATTCTCCGTCGGATATGGATGGCGACACTGCCATCGTTACCGTATGTGCTGATCTAGCGGCGGAAAAAGGGATAATCGTTATCAATTCTGCCGGCAATAGCGGTAATTCCAGTCAAAATACTCTGGGGGCGCCAGCGGACGGCCATTTTGTGCTCGCAGTTGGTGCTGTCACCTCGTCGGGTTCACGTTCGTCTTTCAGTTCCGTCGGACTATCCGCTGATGGGCGAATTAAGCCGGATATTATGGCAATGGGTTCCAGTGTTCGGGTAGCAAGCTCGAGCTCAAATACGGGTTATACTAATGTTAACGGGACTTCATTTTCCTGTCCTTTGACTGCTGGCGTGGCGGCTCTGCTGTTGCAGTCCAATCCGGAACTGACCGCGGCGCAGGCTCGAGATATTTTACGGAGTACGGCTGATAATGCGTCGTCCCCCAACAGATTATTTGGGTATGGTATCATCAATGCCCTAGCCGCGGTTGAAGCTGCAGCGAGTTCAGAATTAACTGCATCTTTCAGTCATTCAGCCGATGCATTCACAGTGACTTTTACCGATACCAGTATCACGCCAACAGGGAATATTACCAATTGGAATTGGGATTTTGGCGATGGAAATACGTCTTCATTGCAAAGCCCGACTCATACCTATATGGTTGCGGGTACCTATGACGTTTCATTAACAATCAATGATAGCGAAGGTGGAACCGACACGGTAACCAATCAAGTCACCGTAGTGGGGACTTCAACACCGGAATATTGTGATTCGCAGGGAAATGACAATAACTTTGAATGGATTAGCCAGGTTGACGTGGGAACATTCTCAAACTCATCCAATGCTTCCGGCTACAGCGATTTCACTTCGATGGTTATTAACCTGTCCACAGGGCAAAGTTATTCAACCACTCTGTCTCCAGGATTTAGCGGCGATTCTTATCGTGAATATTGGAATGTCTGGATAGACTTTAACAAAGATGGCGATTTTGACGATGCGGGTGAAGTCGTTTTATCCGGCAATAGCTCATCCAACCTGACTGGCTCCATCGCCATTCCTGTTTCAGTTGACACGGGTTCTACAACAATGAGAGTGTCTATGCAGTATAATAGCTCCCCCTCTAGCTGTGCATCCTTTACATACGGAGAAGTTGAAGATTATACAGTGAATATAACTAATCCATAACCTAAACTGGCGCCGGTAAAACTCGATTTTTCGCCAATTTTTGCAGGTCCTTGAGCTTCAATGCCGGCGTGCGTACGATGTTCGCTATAGTAATGTTAATCGGTCTGCCGCTGAGATCGCTTCCTGAATTCGGATGGCGGTTCATTGAATTGCCTGCAAAACAGTCGACTGAAATAGCCGGGATCTGTAAAGCCCGTGTGCAAAGCGATTGAGGAGATCGGCAAATTGGTTTCAACCAGTAACCTTCGGGCGTTTTCAAGACGGACTTCGGCGATAAATTGTTTGGGGGTTTTCGAGAGATAAGTGGCGAACCGCCTTTCCAGCGCACTGACCGACAAATTGGAAATGGACGCAAGCTCCGAAACGCTGATCGGATTCATGTAGTTTGTTCGAATGTAATCAATAGGCGTTTTTAGCCGGTCTAGAGCTTTCAAGGCAATGGATGTTTTTTCAAGATGACGGGATATGCCGTATGAACCGATGATCTGGCCGTCGCTATCATATAGCGGGCGTTTTGAAGTTGAAAACCAGCATATTTCACCGGATTTGAGAATATTCATTTCCAGCCTTTCACTGACGAACTCCCCCTTGATTATCCGTTGATCATCGGCAAGAAACTGCTCCGCGATATGCCTTGGTGCAAAGTCGTAATCGGTAAGACCGATTACCTGGTCCAGAGCATGCGTTCCGATGTGTTCCAGAAAATGACGATTGGCATAGACGATCCTGCTTTCGGAATCTTTTACCCAAAACAACATATCAGACAGTAAATCAAACGCCTGCATTAACTGTTGAACACCCGCAAGCCCGAGTATGTTCTGAGACGTTGGCTTTTCTTTACTATTGGAAACCATTCTTTTTTAAACTCTGAAAAATATAAGGGTGCGGCCAATGTTACATTAATAACATGCCAATGCTGATTTTGTTCATATGGAGGGCGATTCTATTCTAACCCAACCGATTTCCCATGGGTATGGAAAACAAGTGTGCTGTCATCGACGACCTCAATACGATCTATTTGTGACATCGGGATACCATGCCTGTTTTGTTCCGCCTGCTGCTCGTCTGCAAACCCTGATAATGATAATAAAAGTTATTGTTCAGCATGTTGGTCAAATAAGTTGTCAAAAGCTATAGTCGTATTTGTTATTTCAATAGGCAAGAGTCAGCTGAAAAAATGTGTGGACTAAAATTTTTCCGTGAGTTTGCCATTAAATAAGCTGATTATACCCTATCGTTGCATAAATTTTCGAGATTAGGACCTTTTAGAGCGGTATTTTAGGGGCGTGCGCAGATTTTTCTAACCGGCGCATAGCTCACCCTATGTGAGGATTAGTAAAATTGAGCACGACCCTGAAAATGCTGCTATAGAGGGAGCGAAGTGGTCCTGGGCCGGAAATTTATGCAACGATAGGGTATATTATATAGCGAACAGTTTTAGACCAAACTATGTTAAAGAGAGGCTATATATGAATAGAGATATTGCTCTTTGTTATTGGTATTCCAGTGTTTTATACGCTTTCTTAAGAGGCTTTATTCTGCTGGTATTGGTTGGCGGGCCTGTGCACGCATCGCAAGACGGTATTGAAAGCCTGCGCCAGACCAGCAAAGCCTTTGCCTCGGTCGCGCGCGAAGTATCCCCGTCAGTGGTGTTTATTCAGGTTGAGAGTAAAGTCTCCGGTTCCAGTGTCAGTCAGTTTTCTTCGCCGTTTGGCGATGATTTTCTCAGGCACTTTTTTGGGCTTCCGCAATTGCCCGATACACCGCGCTATAATCCTCCCAAAAGCGAGCGGCGGATCATGGGGCAGGGTTCCGGCTTTGTATTTTCCGGTAAGAAGGGAATTCTATCGGACAAAACGTACGTTATGACAAATAATCATGTGGTAGAAAATGCCGACAAAATTAGTGTTAAATTCCTGGATGGCCGTGAATTTGATGCCAAGGTCACCGGTGCCGATGCCCAGTCCGATGTTGCCGTGATCGAAATCAAAGTATCGGGGGTGCCGGCATTGTCGTTGGCAGATTCATCCACTTTGGAAGTGGGTGAGTGGGTGGTGGCGATCGGTAACCCCTTTGGGTTAAGCCATACCTTGACCGTGGGTGTGGTCAGTGCCAAGGGACGCACCAGTGTCGGTATCAGCGATTACGAGGATTTCATACAAACCGACGCCGCTATCAACCCGGGCAACTCCGGCGGTCCGCTGGTGAATATGGAAGGCGAGTTTGTGGGTATGAAAACGGCGATTTTCTCACGTATCGGTGGCTATATGGTGATATGTTTCGCCAAACCCAGTAACCTGGTAAAGACAATTGCTGACCAACTTATCGATAAGGGTGAAGTCACCCGTGGGTACCTGGGTATTGTTATTCAACCACTGACATCTGATCTTGCAAAATCTTTTGATGTCGATGTTGGGCAGGGCATATTGGTGGCCGAGGTCAGCAAAGACTCCCCGGCGGAAAAAGCCGGTTTGCATGCGGGGGATGTGATTGTCGGCTATCGGGGCAAGCCCGTAAATGATGTCGGCGCCTTTCGCAATCAAGTGTCGTTAACGGCGCCGGGCAGTAAAGAAGAAGTGGCTATCGTGCGCAAAGGTGATCGGAAAACGTTGCATGTGACCATCGGCAAACTCACGAAAGACAAATTAATGGCTATGGGTCCTGAGCAAAGTACCAGTGAAATTGGCTTGACCGTTCAAACAGTGACAAAGGATCTCGCCGAACAATTTAATGTCAAACCCGGCGAAGGGGTGATAGTAACCGCCGTGGATCCCGGCTCTGTCGCCGCCCTGGCTGGAATTAGACCCGGTACGGTTATTTTACAGGTCAATCGCAAACCCGTTAAAAACGCCGAGGCGTTCAGACAGGCGATTAAGAACACTGAGGACAAACGGGTATTGCTTCTGATCAGCGTAGATGGCGCTCAACGGTTTATTGTTCTGACCTGGTAAAGAGGCGGTGTTGCGGAGCCATTGGGGACGGTACACAACTATGAATCATTCACCACCCGAAACCCGAAGGGAAACGCACGATCGCTGCTTCGCGCCCTGCGCTACTTCGAAGACTCCACTGACGACGGCTCCTCCATCGGCCACGCTGACGACTAAGACTGCCGCCCCTACGAGTGGGGCAACGGCGAAACCTGTACCTTCTCGAATCCGCAGGTCGGCACCTGGTTCATGCTCGATGCCTACTCCAGCTATTCCGGTGTAACTCTGCGCGGCGACTATTAAACACCTGTCATAAGTTACAGGCATCCAACCGGCGGGGCCAGCCCCGCCGGTTGGAAGATCCGGGTCAGAACCTTCCCCTTGACAAAAAGTCTGCCATTGAAAATGGTGTAAATCAGCGCGGGTAAAGCTCGATTGTTCACCAATTTTTGCAGGTGTTTGGGCTTCAATGCCAGCGTGCGTACCATGTTCGTTATAGCTATCCGAGGATAACCAAAACGTGGATTACGTTGCTTCATTTCGACGATAAATAATTTGCCATGCAGGGGTTCAATTGCAATCAAAGTTCGGCGTTATCAACATTTCCATTGTTGGTCCCCTCGTGCTGGTAATGTCGGTCGTGCCTGTCAGCGTCAATAAAGATCTGAGCGATCTGCCCCGGGGGAAAAGCTGGAAACCCGGTGATTCCGTTATCGAAAGAGATGACAAAAAAATAATTGTTCCCGCACAAAATAGTTTGCGACCGTACTGAAGGGGTCTTCAGATTCCGAAAGAAACCGAAAATATACAAATTTCATTGGGGTGCTTTCCGTTTTATCCGTTTAAGCCAATGTCTGAAAAAAATCAGGCTGGTATTGATATAAGGGCGCTATTTTCAATTAAGTATATTCTTTGGGGGACCATTGATGTCTGAAGAGATTCGCAAAAATAAAAATAAGGGCGTTTTTACGGTTGCCGCGGCCTCGGCGTTGCTTACGTTATCGTTAACGAGCGGGGTTAACGCGGCGGAAAATGAACCGAACAATTCTGTTTGGCAGTCGGCTAAAACAAATCCTGTAACCTTTGATCGCGATCTGCGCAATCTGCCCAGCGCGGAGACCTGGCAGCCGGGCGATTCGATTAAAGATATGCCGAAACGGCGCATCAAAGACGGTTTTGTCGCGCCGCGGCAGGCCAAGAACCTGGTGACAAGCAAACTCGACGCGCTGCTCGCTCCCCAGGCGCAGTTGATGCAAAACGCGCAGTTGATGCTGCGCTCAAGCGCAGTGCGGGCCCTGGAAGTGAACGTTGAAGGGAACGGTTATACCGGGGTTAACCCACCGGATCCAAGCGGAGATGTCGGTAAAAATTATTATATCCAGATGATCAATGGTGCCGGCGGCGCCGTATTTTCCATTTACGATAAAAGCTCCGGCCAGCGGGTCGTCGGCCCGACCGCCCTGGATTCTCTGGGTAGCGGCAATTGCGCCAGTGGCCTGGGCGATCCGATTGTGTTGTATGATGAACTGGCCGAGCGCTGGTTTCTGAGTGAATTTTCCAGTAGCGGCAATCGTTTGTGTATTTATGTTTCGCAAACGGACGATCCTATCTCCGGTGGCTGGTATGCCTATGATTTCCAAACCCCCAGTTTTCCCGATTATCCCAAATACGGCGTGTGGAATGACGCCTACTATCTCGGCACCAACGAGGGCGGTTCCAATGTGGCTGTCTACGCACTGGATCGCGCGACCATGCTTGGCGGCGGTTCCGCCGGTTTTATCCGCCTGGCGACGGCGCCTGAGTTGAGCGGCTTTGGCTTTCAGATTATCACACCGGTGGATTTTGACGGCGAAACCGCGCCGCCGGCGTCCACACCGGGTTATTTTATCCGCCATCGCGATGATGAAGTCCATAATGCCAGTAACAATGACAACACGCGGGATTTTATCGAGCTGTGGCAATTCAGCGCCGATTTTTCCAATACCAGTGCGTCCAGCTTTACCAAGGTTGCCGATATCCCCGTTGCCGAATTCAGTTCGGATCTCTGCGGTCTGGTGACTTTCAATTGCTTTAGGCAACTGGGCTCTTCGACAACCCTGGATCCCTTGCGTGAACCGATCATGAACCGTCCCCAGTACCGCAATTTCGGGACCCATGAATCTATCGTCGGCAACTTCGTTGTCGATGTCGACGGCTCGGACCACGGCGGTATTCGCTGGTTCGAACTGCGCCGGGTCGGCGGCGGCGATTGGGCGCTGTACCAGGAAGGCACCTACGCACCGGACAGCGACAACCGCTGGATGGGGTCCGTGGCCATGGATATCAATGGCAATATGCTGTTGGCCTACAGCCACGGCAGCAGCAGCAGTTTCCCCGGATTGCGTTTGACCGGCCGCATGGCGGACGACGCGCTGGGGGTTATGACCCTGGAAGAGGCCACGATTATCGACGGCACCTCCCACAATGCCAGCAACCGCTGGGGAGATTACAGCCATTTGGCAGTGGACCCGGTGGATGGATGTACCTTCTGGTATACCAACGAGTACGGTGACAGCAGCGGTCAATGGGGAACGCAGATTGCCAGTTATACCATGGCGGGGTGTGAGGGTAGTAGTGATGGCAACAGTGCACCTACAGCCAGTTTCACGGCCTCCTGTACGGACTTGAGCTGCGCCTTTGACGCATCGGCCAGCACCGACAGCGATGGCACTATCGCAAATTACCGCTGGAGCTTTGGCGACGGTGAATCCGCTACCGGTGTTGAGACGACCCATGCTTATAGCGGCAGTGGCAGTTTCAATGTGACATTGATTGTCACCGATGATCTGGGCAAAAGCGCAAGCCGTTCGCAGTCGGTTACTGTGATCGATCCGAATGGTGATGACAATGAACTGCAAAACGGTGTGGCCGTGAGTCTGGCGAGCGCGTCTCAGGACGATCAGGTGTTTTACACGATTATTGTCCCTGAAGGCGCATCGAATCTGTCGATTGACATCAGCGGCGGCGTCGGTGATGCGGATCTGTATGTGAGTTTTGGTGCCGAGCCGACACTGTTCTCCTTCGATTGTCGTCCTTTCCGGTTAGGTAATACCGAAAACTGCAGTTTCAGTACACCGCAAGCGGGAATCTACTACATCATGATTCACGCTTATTCGGATTATTCCGGCGCTTCACTGGTCGGGCGTTTTTCTGAGTAAATAGTCCGAGTAAAGAGTTTGTAATGAGATACGCGCTGCCCTTTCCCTGCTTTGAGTAGAAATGCAAAAGCAGCAAAAGTGCAGCGCTTTTTTTGTTAACCTGTGCGGAATTGACGTTTGAAACCGATAACAAGAAATTTTTGTCTTGCGATCGCGGCTGTGGGGCTGTCGATCGCTGTCAGCGGTGAACCACAGCAACGTCCACCGGCGGAGATGACCCTCGAGCAGGTGGAGGTGACCGCGACCCACAACCCATTTTCGAAATTGGCTTCCACCAATTACGCGATAAGATCCGTTACCCCTGAAGAACAGACCCAGTCCGCGGGCAGCTTGACGGAAATGCTCAGCGGTGTCACCGGCATGGCGGAGAACGGCCAGCCGGGGCTGTTTCAGGTGACATCGATTCGCGGTGTTTCCAGACAGCGAGTGCTGACCCTGGTGGATGGGGTTCGTATTACCTCTGAACGCCGGGCCGGTGTAGACGCCTCCTTTGTCGACCCCTTGTTACTGGAACGGGCGGATGTGCTGCGCGGACCGTCTTCCACACTTTACGGCTCCGGGGCATTGGGCGGTGTACTGCAATTGGTGCCCCGGCATTTTACCCACCCGCAGCTGCATTTGGGGCTGAAGTCTGAAGGCGAACAGCGGGTGGTGCAGGCGGGCTGGGGCAATGAGCAATGGTCGCTGCCGCCGCCCACCGAAAAGGCGATAACAGTGAAGATATCGATGGCAATGAATTGAACACCGGTTATTCGCAATCCAGTGCCATTGTGCAGTGGCAGGGGAATTTGGGCGCGGCGACAATCAACGCGCTTTACCTTCCCGCCCGGGGAAAAGACATCGGTCGTTCCAACGCCCGTTATCCGGACCGTATCGTGGGTGTTCCAGAAAAGAATCACGATATTTTCAGCGTATCGGTTTCGGCAGAGTCGGGGATTCACGGCAAGCTGTATCTCCACGACCAGAACATGATCACCGAGACACTGCGGCCCTCCGAGCGGTTGAATGCCGTTTATAATGAATCCTTCGATTACGGCGGCTACCTGCAAAAAAACTGGTCCGATGAGAATACGGCAAGACTATTGGGGGTTGAGTTATTTAAGCGCAGCGGTGTTTCCAGCAGCGAGCGCGAATGGCGGATCGAGGATGGCGCCGTCGTTGCCGAAAGCCTCTCCGAACGCTTTCCACTCAATGACGCCAGCAAGGACGAGTGGGCCGTATACGGCTCCTGGATCTGGCAGGGGGACGACGCCCGCGTGCAATTGGGCTCGCGCTATACCTGGCAAAAAGACAGAAACCGCCCGGGAGATAATCAAAACAGCGATGTGGAAACATCCGCGAACGACTACAGCAATAATAGCCTGACGGGATTTATCGGCTGGTCTCAGTCATTAAGCGATCATTGGACGCTGAGTGCGAACCTGGGCAGTGGGTTTCGCTTCGCCTCGTTGACCGAAAAATTCTATACCGGCACCACTGGGCGCGGCACTGTCGTCGGCAATCCGAACCTGTCGGCCGAACGCGCGTTAAATCTCGATGTCGGTGCGCATTGGCAGGGCGAAAATGACCAGTTTCACCTGATCGTCTTTAATAATGACATTGACAATTATATTGAGCGGGTGGCGCTGCAGGATGAACAACTGACCTACGTAAATCTCGATAAGGGCAATATCAAAGGGATCGAGTTGGAGTATGCGCGCCAGTGGGCGCCAGCCTGGCGAACCAGCATCAACGGCGCGGTGATGGAAGGGAAAAACCAACAAGGCGATCCCTTGGCGGATATTCCGGGCAGTCGGGTCAGGGTGAGAAATAGTTATGAAACAGATGATTGGTCGGTGATAGTCGACTGGCAGCACCGGGGGCGTAAATCCGATCCCGGCGCCAGTGAAATGCAAACGCCCTCGGCGGATTTGCTCTCACTGCGGTGGCAATACGCATTGAGTCGCAACCTGTCCGTCGCTGTGTTTTTCGACAACCTGTTGAATGAGCGCTATTACCGCTCGGCGGATGACCTCGGCACCCTGGAACCCGGCCTCGAAGGCGGATTGGAAATTCAGTGGCGCAACCTGGGGCCGCGCATGAAATAGCGCCCCTGGAGATAACGCAGCCAGGGATTCCCGCTCTGATGCTTGTAGCGGGAATACTCTCCCTTCAGGGAGGGGAAAACCTCAACGGTGATTCTCTACGGTAGGCGGTACCACATTACCCTTTGCCTGCAGGGCCAGCGCCTGCGGATATTGAAGGTAATGCTGGCGCACCACGTCGGCTAATCGGCGTTTGATGTCGTCGGATATTTCCACCTCGGTATCGTCGGGCAACTCGGCCGCGATTGCATCCAACAGCTCATCCTGAGGTGACTCGAGTCGATCGCGCCAGGAAGTCAGCAGCGCTTTGTTCACTCTGGCTGGCAGTGACGCCATGATGCCAATATCGTTTTCATTGTGTACCAGCAAGCCCGCGGTGGTGCCGCGGTCCAGCGTCAACACCTGAAACAGATACAAGGTATGATAATCCCGCTGCTGTTGTAATCCTTCTTCGTCAACGTCAAGGCGGGTATCCAAAGCCTGGGTCAAAATACCGATGTAGGTGTCTATCGCGGTTTCCCCCATTTTCCTGGCCAGTTCATAATCTGCCTGCGGATCCTCGGTGCAATAGGTTTCCAGGTAAAAGTGACTGACACCCCGATGACGCTTTAACGCCGGAATATAAAAGTATTTTTCCCCCTGTGCTTTACCCGGCTGATAGAGTTCCCCGGCAGCGCTTTGTAAGTGTTGCTCAAAAGCCTGTTGGTCTTCCGCGATCGGATTGGCCGGATTTAAATCCGCCATAATCCGCCAATAACCATGGCCGGTCTTCATTTCCGTCCAACTGATATGAATATGAATGGACGGCGCATAGGGGTTGGCCGGGTGAATAATGGTTGAAATTGCAGTGGCGGAATCCAGCGGTTTGTCGGAGGCGCCGGTGTAGTGAACATGTGAAACGTTAACGGATGCGCGATTGAATATGCCACCGGCAGGCGCCATATACCTTACTCCGCCGCCGAATTGTCCGCCTTCCCGCAGCCATTCGTAAGGTTTAAATGTATCATCGTGGGCGTGTGTTTTGCTCAGGGCTTCAAGTTTGGTAACGAAACGTTGTTGTAGTGCGTTCACCAGGGCGATTGCCTGTTGGGCGGACTCTGAGTTGGAATAGGTTCTGGGCATAAGTGATACTCTGCTTCTCCGGCAAAAATATAAGTCAAACCAGCCTAAAGGTGGAAAACGTGCGCTTTAGACCATGAGTATGTATAAAATCAGTTGCCAATTCTAGTGAAAGCCAAATTTATGCAACGATAGGGTATACGCTAAACGGTTATTTTTGTGATGTACGTTTACCATTTCATTTCTCCCATGTGGACTTTTGCACCGATGTCCAATGCGACGGGTAAGCCTACCTGCGGGTACTTTTGATTCATGGTGTCTATAAGCTGCGCGCTGTTCTTACTGTCGGCTTTCGCTTTGTTTGCCGGGACCCACACCAGCCGCACGGGTATCGCCGTTCACACGTGTATTGGTGAGCATTCCGTTCTCATCAAGGGGCAGCTTCGCGAGCAGCTTTTGGTTGAGTGAATTTTGATCATTGGTTTCAGTGCGTCGTATATGAAGGTGATTTTAAAGCTTTGGGCTTTCTACCACCTAGGCAAGCAAGATTATCGGAGCAGGCCAATTTTCGACCGTTTTGGCGCCAGAAAACGCAATTTTCACCCAAACTTCGCCTGACCAACTCCGAACCTCCGAAGCTCTGTCAAAACTACCACGCAAAACCTTGAGGTCTGCCCAATATTCCCCTATTGTCTCAGTATTCACCGGGTACCCAAACTATGACTGATGAAATATTAACCATCGATGAGGTGGCCAGCTACCTCAAGTTGGCCAAAAAAACCGCTTACCGCTTGGCTGCAGAGGGCAAGCTGCCGGGCTTTAAGGTTGGGGGTAGCTGGCGGTTTAAGCGAGAAGATGTGGAAAAGTGGATAGAGCAGGCAAAACGGAAGGAAGCAAAATGATCCCAGATTTTCAAAGTTGCATGAGTCCTTTATTGGCTGCCGTACGGGATGGCCAAATACACCGTTTTAACGAAGCATTCGAAAAAGTGTGCATGCATTTTCAACTCACCGAAGATGAAAGGGCCGAGAAGCTCCCGTCCGGTAAGCAAACTATCATTCGAAACCGTATCGCCTGGGCTCGAACCTACCTGAATAAAGCGGGATTGCTAACGGCACCTGGACGAAGCCAGTTGCAAATAACCGACAGGGGCCAAGCGGCACTTCAGCAGGAGCCCGAACGTATTGATGTGCGTTTTCTAAAGCAATTCCCGGAGTTCGTTGAGTTTCATACAGCCAAGCCAAAGGCGAGTAAGGCAGTCGTCACGGATGAGAACGACAACGAAGATACTGACCCAACAGAGCGTTTGGAAGAAACCTACAGCGACATCCGACAAGAGCTTATCGAAGAAGTACTCCAAGGCGTTAAACAGCAGTCCCCACAATTTTTAGAAAAGTTGGTCGTAGAGCTGATGTAAGCCATGGGCTACGGAGGCTGGAGTAAAGAATCGGGTCAAGCAACCCAATACACAGCTGATGGCGGCATAGACGGCCTGATCAACGAAGACCCTCTAGGGCTCGACACCATCTACCTCCAGGCGAAACGCTACGAAGACAACACAATAGGCCGTGAAGCTATCCAGGCCTTTTCTGGCGCCTTGGAATGCGCGATTAACGAGCAGCAGATAAAAATTACCGCCGACACTGCGGAGCAAGGAAGGCCCTTTGTTTGGGGCAATGGCGAAAAACAAAGCCAGGGCTATTTAGTTAAAAACGAAAATCAGTGTCTACCAGCCCATATCTTTGCCTATTACTCCGGTAAAAATGAGCGCATAGAAAGCCTCTTTCAAACCCACCAACAGCGTTACAAAGAAATTTGCGCAATGATCAGGACGACTTGGTGCGGCGCCTATTTTATTGTCGTGGCGGCCACGCACAGTTGGTATTGTTAGTTTGCATGCTGGATGAAGAAGACACCACTTTCCGTAAAATATTATCGAACACTCTGCACACCTAAATCTCAAACGCTTTGGGTATAGTGGGGCAGATGTCACTTTTGTCTGGCGGGTCAATTGCTGTTCGTTTTTTTGCGCCCGTCAACTCTTGGTTGCTTTGCGTTCATTGTTCTTGATTTTTAATTTTTTTGTGATTACCATCGCTTAAAATTCATATTTGTTATTCATGTTATTTTTTTACATTTTCGTCACTGCAGCACGGGGCTTGTCATGTTGCGTTAGTGCTTTTTTCCTCTACTCGCCCTGTCGCTGCATAAATTTTCAAGCTCAGGAGCGTTTAGAGCGGTATCTTCAGGAAGGGGGCGCAGATATTTCTAACCAGAGCATAACTCACTCTATGTGAGGATTAAAAAATGAAGCGGTCCTGGGCCGATAATTTATGCAACGATAGGATGCACTAAGGGAGAGTTGTATTGTGGAAGCTTTTAAATTTGGGGTTCTCGCTGTATTCGTTTTTCCAACGCTTTATCTGCCAAAGAGTATATCTCACCTTTTATTCCCGTCGCCGTTTCAGTTGCCGACGTTTTTTTAAAAATCCGCTTGCCTTACCAATTGACGTTACAAAGTGATCCAATAAAACTACTATTACCTTGCGTGATAACCATAAATTTTTTCAACCTTATATGGCAGTGTCAATGGTTGCCTTTACTGCAAAAAAACAATAAACCCTATCGTTGCATTGCAAAACCCTTGCTTGACTGGCAATAGCTGGGTTCAGATAAGTGTTATGTTTTTACAAGTATACCCAAAAAAGTGAAAGCCTCATTCACCTAAATGTCAAGAGCTGTTGAAAATTGGGTAATTTTCGTAAAATTAACAATTGTTGTTTGTCTTGCAAGTGCATTTGCGTTGCTTAGTCTTCAACTCTTGTTTTCAGGATCAATCAATCATGGAGGCCTGGTAAAGGCCGATGCGTTGGGAAAACGATGAAAAAATCTTTTGCGTGGAAAATACTGAGTATCGGGCTGTTACTGTGCGGGTTTGGTCCTATTTGGGTACAGCAGGCTGTGGCGCAGCGCGATGGGCCGCCGGCGGAAGTGGTTTATGAAATCGACTGGAACGAGCGCCTCAAGCCAAATCTCGGCATGCAGGCTCATGATCACTCACTTCTTGGCGATGCCATTGATTTGCAGACCGGGCGCCTGAGCTTTGAGCAGGTGGATGTGTCCATACCGGGCAATTCTGATCTGCCGGTGGAAGTCCGCCGGCGTCGAAACCCGAGTCAGTCTTACGGCAACGAATTTGCGGATTGGCAACTTGTCGCGCCGACGATCAGCACCAAGATTATGTCGACGGAGATCCTGAATGGCGCTCGCTGGGGGAAACGGCGTTGTAGCAAACCTTTGAAAAGAGCCATTCCGGATTCGCTTTTCGCTCAAAAAGAATTTAACGAAATCCCCGGAATTCTGCTTCCCCAGCAGTACAGCGATGGTGTATTACTGGATGTGCCCGGTCGTGCTTCCACCCAGGTGCTTGATAAAACGGTTACAGGATCCTGGCCAGCCGACGCTCAAAAAGTGACGGCGGCAGGCTGGTATTTGACTTGTATCGCCAATATCGATGGTAAAGGGACCGAGGGTTTCCATGCTTACGCCCCGAACGGTGATCGCTACCGCTTTGATGTCGTGCGCTTGAGGAAAGGGGTTTCCGGGCAGGAAAGGTGGAAAATTGAACCGACGCGCAGGGGAAACTACGATGTAACGGGGTTTGGCATAGAAGGTACGTATTATGATGTGCTGGCGGCTTCGCAGGTTGTCGACGTCAACAATAATTGGGTGCGCTACGACTATGATGATCAAGGCAGGTTAACCAGTATTCGGGCGAACGACGGGCGTAGGATCAACTTCGCTTATCGATCTTCAACGTCCATCGTAGTCGCCACTGCCACGGCGAATCCGGGGAGTTCGGATGAACGCCGCTGGACCTACAGCTACGGCACGGAATCCGTGTACAGCTATACGACTTCCTCAGCCAACGGTAGGGCTACTTATGAATACAGCAACGTAGGCGGGTACGCCAAGAGAAACCTGGCTCTGACCAGGGTCATGTTACCGGACGGGCGTCAGTGGCGGTTCAACCTTGGTGGCCTGTTTGCTGGCGCTGTATCGGGGGACAGCTATAGACCGCGTGGCTCTTCGGAAGTCGTTACCTGTAAACAAGCGGATCAGGTTGTATCTGTCACGCATCCGGATGGTATGACGGGAGAGTTCAAGCTTTCTGAACGTACTGTCTATATGCCCATTTCCGCTTCGGGGCTCGGTTCGCCATGTCCGCATGCCAGCTTGGGGAGAAGGAATAGCGATGCCCATACGGATATGATGAGCGTTGTCAAAAAGACCTTGTTCGGGCCGGGAGTGCCGACGGCAACCTGGAAATATAGCTATGAAACGGGTGGGCCGGAGCGAACCACAATCATACAGCCAGACGGTTCGAAAATTTATAACATTTACCCGGTTATAAGCACAGCCGCCCCCTCCGCCATCACCTCTTCGGCGCTATATGCCAATGAATTCGATGCAACACCGTTACAGCTTACCGAATATACCTATTTGCTTGAACCCGCGGCGGGAAAAGGTTTTTTTCCCTCAAAACCCGAAAATACCAAACCCCTGCGCCAGAAGGAAGTCACCCTCACGCGCGGCAGCGACTGGTATAAAACCCGTTACAGCTATATCAGCGATCGAAATGCCTCCAATTACAGCTATGGATTTCCAACCAAAATTGAAAAATTGTCCAGTTTGGGCGGGGGGCGACGAACAACGGATATTACCTATGTGAAGGACGAGAACGATTGGATTCTGGGGCTGACCAATACCGTAACCCGTAATGGCAAACTTTTTGACGACTATGATTACGATCCCGCAGGCCGGCTCGTTACCCACAAACGCTTCGGTGTAACCATTGCCCGGCTGGGATATGTTACCAGCGGGCGAGCCTCGGGCAGGATCGCCTGGCACAAGGATGCCCTGGGGCGCAAAACCACCTACTCATCAAACTGGGATCGCGGCGTGCCGGTAAAGATTGAGTATGCCGATAACTCCAGTTTTGAGCGGAAAGTCGACCGTAATGGCTGGGTGATCCGTGAAACCAATGCTCGGGGATACATTACCAACTATGAATACGACGATGCCGGGCGGCTGACAAAAATTGATTTACCCGACGATCTGAACGATTGGATGGACACCGATATCGATTACACCTACAGCGATGGCATGTTGTTGCAAACCGCGACGGAAAGTTATTTTAAGAAAACCACCACTACCTACGACGCGATGCTTCGCCCGGTAAGGGTAGAACGGGAAGACCTCAGAGGAGAGAGGGTAGCCCCAGGAGACTATGTTGAAACAACCTATGATGCCATGGGCCGGGTCATTTTTACTTCCTTGCCTACTTACGTAGATGAAACCAATATTTACGCTCCTTACGGCACGATAACGCGCTACGATGCATTGGGGCGTGTCAAACACCGCATCTCGTCGGACCGTGGAAGAGA
>JARROD010000031.1:0-18101 GCA_037384225.1 Exilibacterium sp. | reverse complement strand
GTGTAACTTGTAACGTCTCAACGACCGCCGGACGTCCGCCTGACACTGTGCCTGCCCCGGGTTATTGAGACGTTACGTTGTCCGCTTTGATGTGATACCCATATCTTGTATTTGGTCACAAATATCCAGGAAGCGTACTGAAAATACGCGAAAAATCCAAGTTTGAGTCTGAAATCTGCCTTATTTTGCTATTTTCCATAGGTAAAATATAAAAATAAAAATGAGACGGCTTGGTCGCGATGCGGGTGTCGCTGTCTTTTGTCTCATTAAATTGTCGCTGTAAGGACAATGGTAGGAGCGTAAATGAAAACGCAAGTGGTTATTGTCGGGTCAGGTCCGTCTGGATTGTTATTGGGGCAGTTGCTGTATAATCAGGGTATCGACACCTTGATTTTGGAAAAGCATGCCCGCGAGCATGTGCTGAGCCGCATCCGGGCGGGGGTGTTGGAGCAGGTGACTGTGGATTTGCTGCGCGAGGCTAATGTGGCAGGGCGCATGGATCGCGAAGGCGATGTCCACGAAGGCTTTGACATCGCCTTTGCCGGGCGTCGTGAGCGCCTCGATCTGAAGCGTTTAACCAACGGCAAGACGGTGATGGTTTACGGGCAGACGGAGTTGACGCTGGATTTGATGGAAGCCCGGGAGGCGGCGGGTGCAAAAACTATCTACCAGGCGCGCAACGTGCACCTGAACGATATCGACTCCGATGCCCCTTCGGTCAGTTTTGAGGCCGGGGGTAAAACCGTCACCGTGCACTGTGATTATATCGCCGGTTGCGATGGTTACCACGGCGTGTGCCGGCAGTCGATTCCCGACGGCGTGTTGCAAAGCTTTGAACGGGTTTACCCCTTCGGTTGGCTGGGGGTGCTGTCGAGAACGCCGCCGGTCTCCCCGGAACTCATTTATGCCAACCATGAACGCGGATTTGCGCTGTGCAGTATGCGTTCCCAGTCGTTGAGCCGCTATTACCTTCAGGTTTCACTCGATGACAATATCGATGATTGGTCCGATCAACGTTTTTGGGATGAGTTGAAAACCCGGCTGCCGGCGCAAGTCGCTACGTCCCTGGTAACCGGGCCATCGATCGAGAAAAGCATTGCGCCGTTGCGCAGCTTTGTCGTTGAACCGATGCAGTTCGGGCGACTGTTTCTGCTCGGCGACGCGGCACATATTGTGCCGCCGACCGGGGCCAAGGGGCTCAATCTGGCTGCCAGCGATGTCAGCACCCTGTACCGCATCCTGCTGGCTGTTTTTCGCGAGGGGCGTACTGAGCTGCTGGAACAATACTCCCCCATCTGCCTGCGCAGAATCTGGAAAGCGGAGCGTTTCTCCTGGTGGATGACGTCGATGTTGCACCGTTTCCCCGGTGATGATTTCGGTTCCCGTATTCAAATGGCGGAACTGGATTACCTGCTCGGTTCCGAGGCGGGTAAAATTACCATCGCGGAGAACTATGTTGGTTTACCCTTCGAGCCCCTGGAGTAAAACATCCAAAAAGTCATCCGCTGACAAACAAAAGTCATGCGGGTTTCACCTTGGTTTAGTGTTAAAAAGATTGACGTTGTAACATCCTTCCAGGGCGGGGCTCAAGATGAAACAGACAGCAATACCCTACATGCAGTTGCGGGGCGGCAGTTCCAAGGGGCTTTATTTTCACGCCGATGATTTACCTTCCGATCCCGACGTTCGCGAAGCCGTTCTGGTGGCGGCGATGGGCGGTGCCGATGCGCGCCAGGTCGACGGCCTGGGCGGTGCCGATCCATTGACCAGCAAGGTCGCCGTCGTGAGTCTCTCCGAGCGTCCCGACGCCGATCTCGACTATCTGTTTGCACAGGTAGTCGTGGGTAAGGGGAGGGTGGATACGACTCAGAACTGCGGCAATATTCTCGCCGGGGTTGCACCTTTCGCGCTCGAGACCGGTCTGCTGCGGGCGGCGAGCGACGAAACCCGGGTACGCATCTATATGGTCAACAGCGGCAATCTGTGCGAAGTCACAGTGCAGACGCCCGATGGCCGGGTTGAATACCAGGGAGCGGCGCGCATCGACGGCGCCCCGGGCACCGCGGCGCCAGTGATCTGTGATTACCTGGATGTTGCCGGCTCAGCTTGTGGCGCACTGCTGCCAACCGGACGGCTGCGGGATCGCTTTGAAGGCGTGGAAGTCACCTGTATCGATAACGGCATGCCAGTGGTGGTACTGAGAGCCGCCGATCTGGAAATCTCCGGGTATGAGAGCGCGGCTGAACTCAATGCCAACGAAGCGCTGAAACAGCGTCTGGAAGCGATTCGGCTGCAGGCCGGGCCGGCTATGAACCTCGGCGATGTAAGCGCCAAAGTGGTGCCGAAAATGAGCCTGGTAGCCCCACCGCGGGCCGGCGGCAGTCTGTGTACGCGAAAATTTATCCCCCATGTTTGTCATGCCGCCATAGGTGTGCTGGGCGCAGTGTCGGTGGCGACGGCGGCGATTCTGCCGGGTTCGGTGGCGGCGGATGTTGCGGAAGTACCCGGGGGGACTTCGAAACAGATGTCGGTAGAACACCCGTGCGGTGAATTTTCCGTGGAGCTGGAGGTGAAGGGCAGTGCCGGGGCGCCGGAAATCCAGCGCGCCGGTCTTTTGCGCACAGCCCGCGCCCTCAGTCGCGGCGAACTCTACGTGCCCGGGCACCTCTGGCCGCGCGACTGACGGCCGGTAAATGTGTGGATTGAACTGCACTGAACGGTCCCAATGAACTGAACGAGTAGAACTAACACAAGAGTACTGGCAATGAAACCAACAGCTGTACGCACTATCGAGCGCGCCGATGCAAACACTGTAGACGGCCTCGGACACTTGGGGGTGTCAACCGTTCACGAAGCTCAGGGGCGCATCGGGCTGCTGAAACCCTATATGCGCCCCATCTACCCCGGTGCCCGCATCGGCGGTAGCGCGGTGACGATTCTGGCACAGCCGGGGGATAACTGGATGATCCACGTGGCCATTGAGCTGTGCCAGCCCGGCGATATCCTGGTGGTGGGTTGCACCACCGACAACACCGATGGCATGTTCGGTGATCTGCTGGCAACGTCCGCCAAGGCGCGCGGGGTGAGAGGGTTGGTGATCGACGCCGGTGTGCGGGATGTGCGCGAACTGCAGGAGATGGATTTTCCGGTCTGGTCGCGGGCCATCTCGGCCAAGGGCACAGTGAAAAACACCCTGGGTTGTGTCAACGTGCCGCTGGTCTGCGCCGGTCAGTTGGTGACGCCGGGCGATGCGGTGATTGCCGATGACGACGGCGTGGTGGTGGTGCCGCGTCGCCGCGCAGACGACGCGTTGGCCGCGGCTGAAAAACGCGAGGCCAACGAAGCCGCCAAGCGCGCCCGGCTCGCCGCCGGCGAATTGGGGTTGGATATGTACAACATGCGACCGCGGCTGGAAGAAGCGGGGCTGGTGTATCTCGATACCCTCGCCGAGCTCGATTGAGACGGCGTGCCCGTTCCTTAATGTGCCAATTAATTTCAAGAATGTGGATGCAGGAATATGATTATCGACTGTCACGGACATTACACCACGGCCCCCGGGCCGCATCAGGACTTTCGTCAGGCGCAGCTGGCGCGGCTGCAGGATTCGACCCTACCGGAGCCCGCGGCTGCGGTTATCAGTGATGACCAAATCCGCGAAAGTATCGAAACCAACCAGTTGAAGCTATTGCGGGAAAGGGGGTTGGATATGACGATCTTTTCGCCCCGCGCTTCGGCCATGGCCCACCACGTCGGTGACGAAGCCACCTCGCAGCCGTGGACGCGAGCCTGCAACGACCTCATTAAGCGGGTGGTGGAACTCTACCCCGACAACTTCATCGGCGTCTGTCAGTTGCCGCAGTCGCCGGGAGTGCCTATCGCCAACTCCATCGCTGAACTCGAACGCTGCGTCAATGAACTCGGTTTTGTCGGCTGCAATCTTAACCCGGATCCTTCCGGTGGCCACTGGACCGCGCCGCCGCTGACCGATAAACACTGGTACCCGTTTTTCGAAAAAATGGTGGAACTGGATGTGCCGGCCATGATCCATGTCTCATCCTCCTGCAACCCCAATTTCCACGCTACCGGCGCTCACTACATCAACGCCGATACCACGGCGTTTATGCAGTTTATCCAGGGGGATCTGTTCGGCGACTTTCCCGACCTGCGTTTCATCATCCCCCATGGCGGCGGCGCGGTGCCTTACCACTGGGGCCGTTACCGGGGGCTGGCCGATATGCTCAAGCGCCCGCCGCTGCCGGAGCATGTAATGAAAAATGTATTCTTCGACACGTGTGTCTACCACCAGGAAGGTATCGACCTGTTGTTTAAAGTCATCGATATCGACAATATTCTGTTCGGTTCTGAAATGGTCGGGGCGGTGCGCGGTATAGATCCGCAGACGGGCCATTACTTCGATGACACTAAACGCTATATTGACGCTCTGGATATTCCCGCGCCGGACAAGCGCAAAGTTTTCGAACTCAATGCCAGGCGGGTTTATCCGCGTCTCGACGCGGCGCTGAAAGCGCGGGGAAAACACTGATGGGCGAATTTCAAATGGATGCCGACTGGCTGCCGTTTCACCCCCAGCCGTCAAAACCTGATTTCACACCGCCGGCAGGTGCCGTCGACGCCCACTGCCATGTGTTTGGTCCGGGGGCGGCGTTTCCCTTTGCCCCGGAGCGTAAATACACCCCCTGCGACGCCTCCAGGGAGCAACTGTGGGCGCTGCGCGATCAGCTTGGCTTCAACCGCAATGTCATTGTCCAGGCAACCTGTCACGGTGCCGATAACCGCGCATTGGTCGATGCGCTGCAGTCCTCCGGGGGCCGCGCCCGCGGCGTGGCGACGGTGACGGCCGACATCACTGACGGACAGTTACAGAGCCTGCACCAGGCCGGCGTTCGCGGGGTGCGGTTCAATTTTGTCAAGCGTTTGGTAGACGCGCTGCCATTCGATACGCTGACCACGATTGCCGCGCGTATCCGGCCGCTGGGCTGGCATATTGTGATCTATTTTGAAGCGCAGGAATTGCCGCAGCTTTACGATTTTTTTACAACGCTGCCGACCACCGTGGTTGTGGATCACATGGGCAGACCGGATGTCGGCAAACCGGTCGATGGGCCGGAGTTCGAACTGTTTCTGCGCCTGCTACGCGAGCATGAAAACTTCTGGTCCAAAGTCAGCTGCCCGGAGCGGCTGTCGCTATCCGGGCCACCGGATTACAGCGATGTGGTACCCTTCGCCCGTCGTGTCGTGGAAAGTTTTCCCGATCGGGTGCTTTGGGGCACAGACTGGCCGCACCCGAATATGAAGTCGCATATGCCGGACGACGGAAAACTGGTGGATTTTATTCCCCGCATCGCCCCCAGTGCCGAGCTGCGGCAAAAACTGCTGGTGCACAACCCGCTGCGTTTATATTGGCCGGAGTTGTGTTGCGACACTTAGGGCGACAAGGTCACTGAAGTGTACCGCTTTATCATGTGCCGGCTTCGTATACCGCGGTCGGCCATCTGATTCAGGAAATCCCCCTAAGAAGGGGGCAATGTGAGTAAATGACGGGAGTGGATTATGAAAGTTGTTCTCGCCGGAGCCGGTGCCTTCGGCATCAAACACCTGGAGGCGATCAAAAACATCGACGAGGTCGAGGTGGTATCGCTGGTGGGCAGGCGTCTCGACGCCACCCGGGAAGTCGCCGCTAGATACGGCATCGCACATGTTACTACCGAACTGGCACAGGCACTGGCGCAGCCCGGTGTGGAGGCGACGATCCTCTGTACCCCTACACAGTTGCACGCCGCTCAGGCGATTCAGTGTATGCAGGCGGGCAAGCATGTCCAGGTGGAGATCCCGCTCGCCGAAAGCCTGGCCGACGCCGAGGCTGTCGACCGGGTACAGCGTGACACCGGTTTGATGTGCATGGTGGGGCATACCCGGCGCTTTAACCCTTCGCACCAATGGGTGCATAAACGCATTCTGACAGGCGAACTCAAAATCCAGCAGATGGATGTGCAGACCTACTTCTTTCGCCGCACCAATATGAACGCGCTTGGCCAGCCCCGTTCCTGGACTGACCACCTGCTCTGGCACCATGCCGCCCACACCGTTGACCTGTTTCAATACCAGACCGGCGAAGAGGTGGTGAAGGCCAACGCTATACAGGGTCCCACGCATCCGGATCTGGGCATTGCCATGGATATGTCGATTCAGCTGCAAACCCGCTCCGGGGCGATTTGTACCTTGTCGCTGTCGTTTAACAATGACGGACCTTTGGGCACCTTCTTTCGCTATATCTGCGACAACGGCACCTATATCGCCCGTTACGACGATTTGGTTACAGGCCGCGAAGAGGCTATCGACGTGTCCCGGGTGGA
The DNA here is from genome assembly GCA_037384225.1 of Exilibacterium sp. Taxonomy (GTDB): domain Bacteria; phylum Pseudomonadota; class Gammaproteobacteria; order Pseudomonadales; family Cellvibrionaceae; genus JARROD01. Next base: position 11,727 of record JARROD010000031.1, on the reverse strand, counting down.
TGTGTCCATGAATGGTATTGAGCTTCAGGATCGGGAGTTTTTCGCCGCCATCGCCGGCGGCCGCGAACCCAATGCCAGCGTCAGCCAGGTGCTGCCCTGTTATCGGGTACTGGATCAACTGGAACAGTCGTTGAACGCGGGGGCGTCCAACTGATGCGGTCATTGATGAAAAAGCGTCGGATCGCGGGCGTTGAAGTTGCCAGTATCGGCCTCGGCTGTATGAATCTGAGTCACGCCTATGGCACGCCGCCCACCCATGCCGATGGGGTGCGGTTATTGCACCAGGCCGTCGACCTCGGCATCACCCATTTCGATAGCGCCGCGCTCTACGGTTTTGGCCGCAATGAAGAGCTGCTCGGCGAAGCGCTGAAACCCTACCGCCAGCGCATTCATCTGGCGAGCAAATGTGGTATGACCGGTGTCTACGGCAAGCGGGTGATCGACGGCCGGCCGCAGACCCTGCAACAGACCCTGGAAGATTCGCTGCGGCGGCTGCAGACGGAGGTAATCGATCTCTATTATTTACACCGTTGGGACAAATCCGTGCCCATCGAGGACAGTGTCGGTGCTCTGGCGGATATGGTGCGCGCCGGTAAGGTACGCGCCATCGGGCTGTCGGAGGTGTCGGCGGCGACCCTGCGCCGTGCCCACGCGGTGCATCCCATCGCGGCGGTGCAAACGGAATTTTCTCTGTGGACCCGGAACGCGGAAGTGGCGGTGCTCGACGCCTGTCGCGAGTTGAAGGCAGCGTTTGTGGCCTTTTCACCGCTGGGGCGGGGGTTTCTCAGCGGCGCTGTCAGAGACCCTTCAGCGTTTGTGGAAAAGGACATCCGCCGCAATATGCCGCGTTTTCAGGAACCCCATTTCAGCGCTAATCTAACGCTGCTCGATCGCTATCGGGAACTGGCCGCCGAGATCGGTTGTTCCATGGCGCAACTGGCGCTTGCGTGGCTGCTGCGGCGCGGTGAGCATATTATTCCGATTCCGGGGACCACCTCGGTGACCCATTTGCGGGAGGATATCGGCGCGGCGGATATTATCTTGACGGCGGTGCAGGCGCAGCGTTTGCAAGCCCTGATCAATGCGGGGACTGTGAGCGGCCCGCGCTACGCTGAAGCGACACAAAAAGAGATCGATACAGAAGAGCTTACCGTTCAGTAGAAGTCGATATTGAGACGTTGCCCGTTACTAATAGGAGCCGTTGTTAAAACGATGCAGGACAACAAAAGCAATACCTTGTCGTTGCGGGATTTTCTCCCCTATCGCCTGACGCTGATCGCCAAGCGGGTGAGCGATTCTCTGTCGCAGGTCTACCGCGAGGAGTTTGATATCGGTATTGCCGAGTGGAGAATTTTAGTCCATCTGGGGGAATCACAATGCCAGAATGCCAAGGATCTGGGGCAGATGACAGCCATGGATAAATCCATGGTATCGAGAGCCATTAAACTGATGGAAGACAAAGGTTATCTGTTGCGGAAAAAAAGCCAGTCCGACAACAGAGCTTATTTTCTATCCTTATCGGAGCGAGGCAAGGAGCTGTATAAAACACTCATACCCATAGCCCTGGCGTGGGAGGCCGAATTGCTGCAATCGCTGAATTCGCCGGAATATCGGGATCTGCTGAGTATACTGAGCAAGTTGGAAAGCAGACTCGACGAGCCGGGCTTTTGGCGCCAGCCCAGCGCCGACAGGGCGGCGCACGAAGGCAACTGAAGCCCCAAAAGTTTTACGGTTTTTATACGCGCAAGAATGGCGTAGAATTTCCGAGTAAATCAATCGGGTATGAACTTATGGTTAATGTGACGATTACTGAATCTGCCCAGGAATACCTTGTGGAATTGCTGGCAAAACAGGATTGTGAGGGAATTGGCATTCGCATGTTTGTCAGCAATCCGGGCACGCCCCAGGCGGAGACCTGCATCGCCTATTGTCGCCCCGGCGAGGAGCAGGAAGGGGATCAGGTGATGGAGTTTACTGGTTTCAAGGCTTATTTTGAGGAACGCAGTGTGCCCTTTCTGGACGAGGCGAAGGTGGATTATTCGCCGGACCGTATGGGTGGCCAGCTGACCATCCGGGCGCCGAACTCGAAGATGCCCAAAATTACCGATGACAGCCCCATGGAAGACAGGATCAACTACGTGCTTTACAACGAAATCAATCCGGGGCTGGCGGCCCATGGCGGCATGGTGAGTCTGATGGACGTGACGGAGGACAACTATGCCGTGCTGCAGTTCGGGGGCGGTTGCCAGGGGTGTAGCGCTGTCGATTTGACACTCAAGGATGGGGTTGAAAAAACATTGATGGAAAAAATTCCTGAGTTGCAGGGGGTCAGGGACCTTACTGACCACACGGACCGGTCGCAGGCTTACTACTAGTTAGTAGCCCGCAATACCAGATTGCGGGCGTTCGGCGGCGAGCGATATTACCTCAGTCCGTCAGTCGTTGCGGCAGCACGTTTTTCAATTTTCTGTGCATCGTGCGCAGGGTAGTTTCGGTGGTTTCCCAACCGATGCAGGCGTCAGTTACCGAGACACCATAATCCAGATCGTCCAGGTTGGCGGTAATACGCTGGTTGCCTTCGCCGATATTGCTCTCCACCATAATGCCGATGATGGATCGATTGCCCTCGATGATCTGATTGCAAACATTGTCCATCACCAGCGGCTGTAACTCGTGATTTTTATTGGAGTTGGCGTGGCTGCAGTCGACCATAATATTTTCACTGATACCGGCTTTCCTTAATTCCTGCTCGCACATGGCCACACTGACAGAGTCGTAATTGGGTTTACCGTTGCCTCCGCGCAGAACCACATGGCTGAAAGGGTTGCCGCGGGTATGGATAATGGCGACCTGTCCATCCTTATTGATACCCAAAAATCTATGCGGGCTGGAGACCGACTGCAGGGCATTGATGGCCACGGTAAGGCTGCCGTCGGTGCCGTTTTTGAAACCCACGGCGCAAGACAGACCGCTGGCCATTTCTCGGTGAGTCTGGGACTCCGTGGTGCGGGCGCCGATGGCGGACCAACTGATTAGATCCTGCAGGTATTGGGGCGAGATGGGGTCCAGCGCTTCAGTGGCGGCGGGCAGTCCCAGCGCCGAAATATCCAGCAGCAGCTGGCGGCCGATATGCAGTCCTTCCTGGATTTTAAAGGAGTCATTCAGATAAGGGTCGTTAATCAGCCCTTTCCAGCCTACAGTAGTGCGCGGTTTTTCAAAGTACACGCGCATAACAACAAACAGGGTATCGCCGACCTCATCGGCCAGGGTTTTCAGACGTCGGGCGTAATCTTTGGCGGCTTCCACATCGTGGATCGAGCAGGGGCCGATAACCACCATCAGGCGGTGGTCTTGTCGGTTCAGTATGCGACGGACTGTCTCGCGGCCGTTGGCAATGGTTTCCAGCGCGGACTCGGTGACGGGCAGTTCGGTCTTAAGATCTTTGGGGGCGATCAGGACTTCCTGTGAGATGACATTCAGGTCATCGACAGCTATGGGCTTCATGGCGGATCCGATTCAATTAACTTATGTTTATGGTGGCAATGTTAGGGCTGCCGTAGAAATTAATTTCTACGGCAGCCCTTATTTGGTTTTCATCTGTGCTGAGTATTTTACCCCTATTTTTCGTCAATGGGGGTAACTTCTCATTAACCCGAGGTAGACACACTGTCAGGCGGCCCTGGGTTATTGAGAAATTTTATCCAAAACGACTTCGTGGAACGTTTGCAGCAGAGGAAAGTACAGCCCCGTGCGCACCGGCTCTGGATAGCGTTTCTGAAACAGGCGGGCGTAGCGCTGTAACTGGGGGGTGTAGGTCTGCGCCTGCTGGTGGCAAAACGCCTGCAGCGGCTGGTCGGCTTTGGGTTCGCTGCTTTTATAGTCGATGATCCAGCGGCAGTTGTCGTGGACAAAGGTGCGGTCGATAACCGATGCGCGGATTTCGGTGAACTTCTGCTGTTGCGGCAGGGTTTCCCAGAGTGCCATTTCGCAGGCGCTCTGGGGGTGACGGTTATCGAGAATCCAGCGACCCGTGGCATCGGCCAGGGTATTGGCCACTGCTTGTTGCACCTTGTCCACACAGTCGCCGAGAGCGGCACCGAATACCCCTAACTGCCGCAATTGCTGTTGCCAGAAGGGGCGCTGGGCGCTCAGCCTTTGCGGCGTCCAAAGCGTCAGGCCGTCGCTGGCGATGCGCTGCAGGGCGCGGTGGATCACAGTGCCGGTGTGGCGGGCGATGCGGTTGGTGAAGTAATCCGCACTGGGTCGGTTTTCGTCGTCGTTGAACTCGTGGCCGCGGTAATGGCGGAGGGTGGTATCCGGGTGTAGTGGCGGAGCTTTCCACTCCGGGGGAAGCCGCAGAATATGGCTGCGGGCGGCAGTGCGGGGATTGACTGTGGCTGGTTCGGAAGCAGGCTCGGAAAAAAGTTCGCCCTGGATATGACCTTGGGTGTCTCGATGGATGTCTCGATAGGTCTCCGTATTGGGGGTGTCCCGTATGAGTTCTATGTCGTTTTCGACAGCCTTCCAGATGCAGGCGAGCAGGCTTTGTGGTGGCGGTGCCTTCACCTTGTCGTCCTGGTCGGATTGCAGGTTCGCCAGCAGGTAAAGGTGTTTAATGGCGCGGGTACAGCCAACATAGAGCAGGCGGTTGGCTTCGAACTGGCCGCGCAGCCGGCGCTCTTCGCGCAGGTAGCGGTAGAGCCGATCGCAATCGTCACCGGTCGCCGAGAGTGGGCCCAGCAGCAATTGCTTGTCGCCGTCGCGGGTGATTTGTTCCTGCCACAGCAGTAATTGGCTTTGATCCTGGCGCGGCAAGCGATCCAGACCCGGGATTATGACGGTGTCGAATTCCAGCCCCTTGGATTTGTGAATGGTCATTACCTGCACGGCGCCTGCGGCGTCGGTTTGGGCCACGGCGTACAATTGGGCCACGGCCTGCTCGAAGGCCTCCCAGTCGGGAACAATGCCGCCCCGCTCGTAGCTCTGCAGCAACTCGAAGTAGCGGGGAATATTTTCAATGTCGATACTGTCGACCAGTGCCGCCGGGCCGCCCAGTTCCAGCCAGATGCCCTCCAGCCAATAGCGCAACGGCTTGCGCCTGCGCTGCTGCCAGGCATTTCCCAGTACCCGGCGCAGTCGTTCAAGGCTGCGTTGTCCGGCTGCGGATATGGATTCGATCCGCTCACTGTGGTAGATCTGCGGCCATAGAAGAGGGTAATCGCTGTGGCGGGAGCGCGGATTGATTTCACCCAAATCCGTATTCACCAAATAGTAGAGATCGTGCATGTCCAGTCCGCACCAGGGCGCCCGCAGCAGCGACAGCCAGGCAATGCGGTCGCCCGGATCCAGCAGCGCCCGGGTCAGCGACATGATATCGATGACGGCCATGCGGCTTGCCAGTGGGTCGATATCCGTTGCCTGCCAGGCAATGCCGGCACTTTTCAGGGCGTTCAGAATGTTGCTCAGATGACTGCGGTTGCGCACCAGAATGGCGATGGAGCCCGCAGGGTCGCGGCTCTGGTGAGATTGCACCAGTTGTACCACCTGCTCAGCTTCCGGGTCTCGACCAGCGGCATCGAGACAGCCGATGACCGCTACGGGACGCTGTTCAGTAGCCGGTTTAAAAGCGCCCGAGGCTGCATATTTGACTGCCCCACGGTTAATATCGTCGCGCTTGGGAAAAGCTTCTTTAAAAACGCGGTTGGTCCACTCGACCACGCCGTGGTGGGAGCGGAAGTTGACCTGGAGATCCAACGCCCGCAGTGGCAGGTCGCCGATGCCGTGCTGGCGAGCGTCGAGAAATATGCCGACATTGGCGTTGCGGAAACCGTAGCAGGACTGCATACCGTCGCCGACGATAAACAGGGTGCGGCCGTCGCCGGGCTGCCAGCCGGCGGTGAGTTTTTCCAGCAACTGCAGTTGGGGGCTGGCGGTATCCTGAAACTCGTCGACCAAAATGTGGCGGATCTGGTGGTCGAGTTTCAGGGCCAGGTCTGAGGGGGCGTCCTCCTGCCCCAGTGCCTGCAATGCCGCCTGGGTTATTTCGATAAAGTCAGTGGCGGCCATTTGGCCAAACACCAGCTTTAGCTGCGCAACCAGTACCGGCAGCAGTCGGGTCAGACTGTCGAGCAATTGCCACTGCGAGTCACTGTAGCGGGCGCAGGGGAGCCTGCGCACCAGTTGCAGTTGTTCCCGCAACCCCTCTACCTCGCGCAACTCCCCGATCAGCGCCAGGATCTGATCCTTGCGCTGTTTGGCCCGCGCCTTTTCTGCTTTGTTGGCGCCGGCGGGAAAGCCGTTGCGTTTGTCGAGCTTACTGCGCCACTCGTGTTTTTGCGTCAATAGTAGTTCGAGCAAGCCTTCCCATTGCCGGTACCCGCTCTCCTCGCAGGGAGGCAAGCCGGACATCCCGGCACAGTGGCAGAGCGCTGAGTCCGCGCCCTGAGCGGCGAGATTGGCGGCGGCATAATCGGCTGCCAGTGCCAGGTCGCTGCTCCAGGGCTGCAGCAGGGAGGCGCAGTCTTCCAGGGTTTCGACGATGAGAGTCTCGAGAACCTGCTCTAAATAATGACGGGCCTCGCGGGTCGCCAGCAGCGGGCCCAGCCACTGATCCCGCTTTGCCAACAGGTCCGCCAACAGTAGTTCGACGCTTTCCAGGTGGTTGTCCAGGTGCCGCAACAATAGACTCAGATCCCGCTGCAGGGGGGAGTCACGCTCCAGCAGTTGCAGTGTCTCCCGGATTGCCTGGCGATAGGCAAATCGGGGTTGTTCCAGGGGGTCCGGTAGCGAACCCAGGCCGCTGGCCAGGGGCATTTGCCGCACCAGATTGCGGCACAGGCCGTCGATGGTTTGGATGCGCAGGCGGTTCGGTGCTAACAGTAGATTCCAGCCCTGCTCCCGGTCTCGGCGCAGCACCGCCAGCGCCAGCTCTCGGGTTTTTTGGTCGTGGAAATTTGATGTTGCGGAGGGCTCCAGGCTTTCATTCCCACTGTCGGCGGCGTCGGTAATGGCCCGGGTGATGCGGTGTTGCATCTCCGCGGCGGCTTTGCGGGTAAATGTGATACAAAGGATTTCCTCCGGTTGTTGGCAGTAGGCCAGCAGTTGCAGTACCCGTTGGGTCAACAGACCGGTTTTGCCGGATCCGGCCGGGGCGGCAACGGCAAAGGAGTCGGTGGGGGAGAGCGCCTGCAGGCGCGCGGACTGATCCGCCGGCGCACTCACAGGCAGGCTCCCGGTTGTGGGTGGGGCCAGTGGCGGTTGGCCCAGGCCTGTTCCAACTGTGGCTGTTCACGCACCCGGTTGAGGGGTTCGTAGTCGGTGTAGTAGCGCTGAACCCCTGGCTCCAGGTACTCGACCCGGCTTTCCCCCCGTTGAAATTCCCGCGCCAGGTTTTCCAGTAGGCGGCGCCAGTGCGCCAGAACGTCGTTCCATTGCCCGGGCAGATCCTGATTGCGGCCCGTGCCGGGGACAACAATGCCCGCCGGGGGATCGCTCAGTTCACCAAGGCCCAGAAACTGGCACTGTTTGGCGTTGATCTGGGCAAAGGCGATGGCGTTCACGTCCCGGTTGCCACTGATCGCATACAGAGGCAACTGTGGTTCCTGGGGGCGTTCGCCCTGCCAGTTTTGTATTTTGGGGTTGCCGGTTTTGTAGTCGATCAAAAGGTAGTCTCCGGATTGCAGTCGGTCGAGCCGATCCAGACGCAGTTGCAGTTTGAGCCCGGCGATGGCGACATCCTCCTGGCGCTCGGTGGCCACCACGTCAAATTCGCCGCGCTGTCCTTCCAGCGCCAGCCAGAGGCCGATCAATTTCGTCTGGCGCTCAATTTCCAATTCACAATAGTGCTTGCCCAGCAGTTCCGGCCGCTGCTGCTGCAGTGGCGCCAGTGCCCGGCGCACGTATTGCTCTACCAGTTCATCGAGTTGCGACGGCGCCAGTCGCTGTAGATTTCGGGAGCTCTTGAGCTGCGCCCAGATAAAGGCCAGGGCATCGTGCAGCACCACACCGCGTTCGATACTGGAAAGCCCGGGTGCAGGTGCCTGATACGCTGCGGCGCCGAGTCGGTAAACGGCAAACGCGTTAAATGGGCAAATAGCCTGTTGGCGTAAAACACCGCTGCCGCCCCTGAGTGCCCGATCGCGATCCAGGGTTGGCCCCCGGGCGCAATCGACCCACTCCAGTTGCCGGCACGCCAGCAATCGGCGGTAATACCCCTGCAGATCGCAGTAGTCCTGCCGGGCATCCTCTTCACCGCGGTGGCTGTTTCCGTCAGCGCTGATGTTTGCCGAAGCCATCGTCTGCAGTTTTATTTCCGGCAGACTGATCAGCGGCAGATCCTCGATCAATCGGCTTGGCTCCAACGGGGTTTCACCCTCCCGCTGTGGTGAACTGAAAACAACATATTCCGCGCACTGACGATAGCTGGCCGTGAGGGAGCGGGCAAACGCCAGCTCCCGCTCACTGCTGGCGTGGGGCATGCCGTGGCGGCGCTGCAGATCGATCGGCAGCAGGGGATGGGGAGACGGTGCCGGCGGCCAGTCGCGTTGGTGCAGACCCATCACCCAGCAATGAGTAAACTGCAGGCCGGCGCCTTCCAACGCCCCCAGTATCTGTATCGGTGAGGATGGCACCTGAGCCTGAAAGTGGGTCGACGCTGCCAGCCCCTGCAACTGACCCAGGGCGGCGTTAAGCGCGAGCATTGAGCCGGTTACATCCAGGCTGGAGAAAACCTCCAGCAATTGATACCACTGCGATACCTGCTGATACTCATTGCTGTCCAGTCGCCGCTGCCCCGGCCAGCCCAACAGTGTCAATTGCTGTAAAAAGAAATCCGCCCATTGGCCTGGAAGCTGCTGTTTTGGCTGCTGCCGGCGCAGGGTCTCCACCTGCTGTAAACGCGCCGCCAGGGTTGGGATGTCGCTGTCGCCGGCATCTGTTATACCCGCTGTCCGCGCTTGTGCTGTGGTTGAAAATCCGCTGCACACCTGCTGGCAGTGATAGCGCAGATCGGTGCCGCTAAGGGTTATTTTACCGAGTCTTCGCAGGCGCGTGACAAGGTCGGTGCGTTCGGTGTATTCATTTTCCACTGCGCTGAAAAAAGGTGACTGCAATAGATTACACAGCGGTGTCAGTTCCATGCGGTTGCGATTGAGCTGCAATAGTTGCAATGTGTCGTAAATCAGCGCCGTGCTCGCCAGGGGAATGCCTGCGGAAAAATTGAAGGGGAGGGTATAGCGCGGTGTTTGCGGCAGAAAATAGTGCGGCTCGAACACGGAAGTGAAGCACCTTTCCACCTGTGCTCTGCATTGCCCCAGATTTGGCACGATGATGCCGATACTGGCGGCGGGATCGCGTTTAAGTATTTGCCGACTCCAGTGCGCCGCACCGAGCACCTCCTGATCAAAGTCCGGCAGTTGAAGGCGGCCCACCTGCATTCCCGCCGTCGGCTTTACCGGTACTTCTTTAATTGTTTCGGTGGCCGCCTGTAACAACGTATTGAGCAATGGCGCAAGGTCGTCGAAGCCTTTGAGAAAAATAACCGGTTCGCGCTCCAGAGTTCCATCCTTATAGGCTTGGGCCAGCAACCGGTAGCTGGTTTCGGCACAAAGCAGTTGGCGCCGCTCGAGCTCTTTTTCGAAGTCGTGGGCCCAGCGGGAGAAAAGCCGATAGTCGGAATCGCTGTAATCATCCAGTGTGCTGAGGGGCAATTGCCACAACAACAGATTGCGGTAAGCGAGGTCGGCCTGGGCCGCGAGTTTGTCGGTATTGAGGAGTTCGGCGCCCTCGCTGGAATTCGCGATTACCTGTTGCCACAGTAGTTCGCGCTGATGACTATTGGTCAGTGTGCCGTGGCAGTGAACGCAACCTGCGTCCTGGAGCGACAGCCATGCGTCGCGCTGCCAGTCGGCGAGTGCGTAAACCCGGGGCGCCTGCCATATCTGATTGCCGTGGATGAGACTGTGGTGGCCGTAAGATTCCAGGATCTTGTTTTTAAGACGGTTGTTGGGTGTCAGTATCAGGGCGGCCTGTTCAATAGCCGGTAACAGGGGGAATATTTCAAAAAGTGGTGCAACCATACCCGTTGGCCGTATTTCGGTAAGTTATCTTGTGGGCTGAAACTTCTCAATAACCCGGAGTATTGTGCCCAGGTTATTGAGAAGTTACGAGTTGAAAAACCTTGCTTTTTGAAATATTTGTGACTTCGGCCGTTTCACGGTTAAGGTTTACTAACTGTTTATACACATATATGGTGACAGAAATCCGGGTATAGCAGTCGAGGTCGATGAGGCTTCTGCCCCATGTCGGTGAGATTGTTTAACTTATTGAATTAAAAGGAATTAATTTGATGAGATTAAAAAGTGATCAATCCGTTGTGCGGGCAGTGACTGCGCGGGATTGCGAGGGTTTCTCAGGATCTATCCACTAAGTTATCCACAGGTTATGTGGAAAATATAGTGTGTTTTTTAAAGTCACCTTTATCATCGAAACGTAACGAAAGTTTTCCGTATATAATGCGCGCCTTGATGACAGATTGCGGATTGAATGTAAAAAATGACGCCGGAAAGATATACAAAAATTTCTCAAGTACTCAGTTGTCGCCAGCCGGATTTGACAGTTATTACCGATGAAGTTCACAAGGGCAGGAACTTGTCTGCAATTGTTCGCACTTGTGATGCGGTGGGGGTGGACCGGATTCATTGCGTGGTGCCGAAAGCGGGTTTTCGCGCTTATCACGGAACTGCACGGGGCAGTCATAAGTGGGTGGAAGTGCAGAATTATGAATCGATAGAACAACCGATTTTGACCTTGCAAGGACAGGGGTTTCAGGTGTTGGCAGCTCACCCCTGCGGTGCCTCAAAGGATTTCCGTGAATTTGACTATACGCAGCCGACGGCTGTATTGCTGGGCACGGAAAAGCAGGGGGTCAGTGAGGCGGCGCTGCGGTTGGTGGATGGGACGGTAACCATTGCGATGATGGGGATGGTGGCGTCGTTCAATGTGTCGGTGGCCTGCGCGATTATTCTCGCTGAATGTCAGCGCCAACGGCAGCAGGTGGGTTTGTACAATGGACCACGTTTGCCGGCGGATTTGTATCGGCAGCGTTTGTTTCAGTGGGCGCACCCGGTGTTGACAAAGTTCTGTGATGAACACGGGTTGGCGTATCCACCGCTGAGGGAGGATGGAGAAGTGCTTGACGCCGCAAACTGGCACAGGGAAATCAGGGCTCTGGGGTATAGTTCCCCGGTGGGGAGTGAACAGTAGACGCTTTGAAGGTGGCTCTCGAAAGGTGGCTTTCTAAAAGGTGGATCTCGAAGTTGCAGGCGGATCTGCGAGTGACCCACCGTCCCGTTATGCGGTTAAATCATGGTCGGAGCGAGAGGATTTGAACCTCCGACCCCCTCGTCCCGAACGAGGTGCGCTACCAGGCTGCGCTACGCTCCGAATTGAAAAACAGCTCCAACGGTGTTGAGCGGCGCGCATTATAAGCGCCCGCTGTCCCCTTGTAAACCCTATCGTTGCATAAGTTTTCGGCCCAGGACCGCTTCGCTCTAAAATTTATGCAACGATAGGGTTTATCATTATTTCGTGCATGTTCTCAGGGCCTGTAAAGAAATAACTTTGCATTCTCGGTGTTCCATCGCCCGCCTGGCAAGGCGCTTGAGCGAAGGCTTTTCTATTAGCTGAAGGCTTTTCTATTAGCTGAAGGCTCCTGCCGATATTTCGAGC
>JARROD010000030.1:0-18843 GCA_037384225.1 Exilibacterium sp. | reverse complement strand
CGGACGATCGCTACAGCCGTATCCCCATCAATTACGGCAACCAGCCGAGTATGCAGACCGCCTTTATCTTCAGCGCCGCCGGTGCCCCTTGGAAGACCCAGTACTGGAGCCGCGAAGTGGTTAACCGGGTTTACGCCGGGCTGGCGCCTGATATCGGTTACAACGGCGATGAAGACCAGGGATTGATGGGGTCGTTGGCGGTGCTGATGAAAATCGGTCTATTTCAACTTTCGGGGGGAACGGAGCCGGATCCGATTTACTGGATCGGCAGCCCACTGTTCGATCTTATCGATATACAGCTCGACAGCAACTACTACGAAGGGGAAAACTTCGTCATAGAAGCCCGCAACAATTCCGATAAAAACCGCTATATCCAGTCACTGCGACTGAACGGAACGCCCATTGACAGAACCTATCTGAGGCACAGTGAAATCACGGCGGGGGGACGCTTGATTATGGACATGGGACCCGAGCCGGTGACCACACTGAATGCGAGTCCGCAAACGATAATGGAGCCCATGGTCCCACCATTAGCACCTGGGTGCCCTGCTGCAGCACCCTGAGCGGTTTGAGGACCCTAACGCCGGGTTATTGAGACGTTACTTTGCTTTCAAAATTCCGCTCAGCCATATAGAGTGTAGAGCCATATAGAGTGTAGGACGGTCACAAATTCCTGTTGTAAAATACACCATGAAAAACTATAAAAAGGTCATCGTAAGATTTGTTTTGATACCAAAAAGATATTGCGTAAAACCCCCTGCTTTGCGTTTAGATAGGTGTGTGGATGTGGGTGTCGTTTTTGGGCAGCTAAATATCAATAGCCAACGGTAATATGAATTCCTACTCCCGCCTATCGGCAAGTGCAGTAAGGTGAAGCGATGAGAAATCGGGCGCGCCCCGCCGTGGCAATCGGCGTGCCCTGCAACAATAACACAGTCGCCGCCGTGGCGACTGAGCTTACATAATGAGTGGAGGGGTAGGTCCATGTATGTGAACGCTGTGTCTCAAGCCGAAAGCACCGACGCTCAACCCTACCGGGTGGGCTTTTTGCTGATCCAGAATTTCACCCTTTATGCCCTGACCACGGCGATTGAGCCGCTGCGCATGGCGAACCAGTTGAGCGGGAGGGAACTCTACACCTGGCAGCTGCTTTCCGACGGTGGCATAGCCGTGAAGGCGAGCGACGGCATCACCGTTATCCCGGATGCCGCCATTGGCGACAGGCAGCTGTTCGATATCATCATCGTGGTCGGCGGCGTGGATATCACCCGCAGTTTCAGCAAACGGGAAGTGGTCTGGCTGCAGCAGACAGCCCAGGCGCAGAAGCATGTAATCCTGGGCGCCGTGTGCACGGGGGCCTATGTGCTGGCCAGCGCCGGCCTGCTGGACGGCTACAATTGCAGCGCGCACTGGGAATGCCTGGCGGCATTGCAGGAGCGTTTTCCGAAAGTGAACTGCACCAACCGTCTTTACACCCTGGATCGGGACCGCATTACCTGCACCGGCGGCGGGGTGCCTTTGGATATGATGCTCAGCCTGGTCACTCGCCAGCATGGCAAGGTGCTGACCAGCGCCATCTGCGACATGTTCCTCTGCGATCGGGTGCGACCGGAGAGTGAGCAGCAACAGATGCCACTGCGCCGCCTGCTGAGTTCGGCTCAGCCCAAACTGGCCGAGGTGACCGAGCTGATGGAGGCGAACATCGAGGAGCCGATCGAGCTGGAGGAGTTGGCCAGCTACGTCGGCATCTCCCGCCGGCAGCTGGAGCGGCTGTTTCTGAAGCACTTGAATTGCACGCCGTCGCGGTATTACCTGAAGCTGCGGCTGGAACGCGCCCGGCAGCTGTTGAAGCAGACCACCTGCTCCATCATCGAGGTGTCCTCCATGTGCGGCTTCGTATCGGCCCCGCATTTCAGCCGTTGTTATCGTAAGTATGTTGGCATTTCCCCCAAGGAGGAGCGGGCGGCGGTCTGGTCGATGAGCCAGTCGGATTCGACACCCGGCGTGAGCGAGTTGATGCCCGCGTCCCACAAAGCGCTGCGGGTGGCCCGCGCCGAGCCGACCTACGGCGCGGTCAGGTATTTGGCCACACCCCTGGCCTATGAAGAAACCAAGGTTTCGGTGGGTTAGCCTTGGCTGGCACATGCCGATATTAGTGCCCCGCCTGTCGCATCCAGCGAACTGATTCTGTCCCCCCGTGAATACACTGCCTGCTTAACCACCAAGCAAATCACGGGGACCGACACATGAAAGCCACCGAACTGCACCAGGATGCCATTGTCATCGATGGCCTGATCATCGCCAAGTGGAACCGCGAACTTTTCGAAGACATGCGCAGGGGCGGTCTCACTGCCGCCAACTGCACTGTGTCCGTTTGGGAGAATTTTCAAAGTACCGTCGACAACATCGTCGATATGAACCGCCTCATCGACGATCACAGCGATCTGGTGATGAAGGTGCGTAACACCGCGGATATCCGCCGCGCCAAGGACGCCGGCAAAACCGGCATATTGCTCGGCTTCCAGAACGCCCACGCCTTTGAGGATCAACTGGGTTACGTACAGGTGTTCAAGGATTTGGGAGTGGGTGTGGTGCAGCTGTGTTACAACACCCAGAATCTGATCGGCACCGGCTGTTATGAGCGCGATGGCGGTCTGTCCGACTTCGGCCGCGAAGTGGTGGCGGAAATGAACCGGGTCGGCATCATGTGCGACCTGTCCCACGTGGGTTCGACAACCTCCCGCGAGGTGATTCTGGAATCGAAAAAACCCGTGTGCTACTCCCACTGCCTGCCGTCTGGTCTGAAAGCGCACCCGCGCAACAAAGCGGATGAGGAGCTGCGCTTTATCGCCGAGCGCGGCGGCTTTATCGGCGTCACCATGTTTTCGCCGTTTCTGAAAAACGGCATCGATTCCACCATCGACGACTATGTCGAGGCCATTGACTACGTCATTAACATCGCCGGCGAGGATCAGGTGGGTATAGGTACGGACTTCACCCAGGGCCACGGTCAGGACTTCTTTGAGTGGCTGACCCACGACAAGGGCTATGCCCGGCGCCTGACCGACTTCGGCAAGGTCGTCAACCCCGAAGGCATTCGCACTGTGGGCGACTTCCCCAATTTGACCGAAGCTCTGCTGCGCCGCGGTTTTTCGGAACAACGGGTGCGCAAGGTGATGGGTGAAAACTGGCTGCGAATCCTGGGCGAAGCCTGGGGTGAATAAACCGCACTGTAATAGGAGAGACCACCATGACCACCCGCGCACCAGAACTTCCCATTGCCGTTGACGAAGAAACCGGCGTCTGGACCACCGACGCCCTGCCGATGCTCTATGTTCCCCGGCATTTTTTCGTCAACAACCACAAGGCCGTAGAGGCCGAGCTCGGCCCCGAGCGCTACGCCGGGATTCTTTACCAGGCCGGTTACAAATCCGCCTACCACTGGTGCGAAAAGGAAGCGGCGCTGCACGGCCTGAGCGGCGGCGCTGTGTTCGAGCACTACATGAAGCGCTTGTCCCAGCGCGGCTGGGGCCTGTTTACCATCGAGCACCTGGACATCGACTTGGGCGAGGCTCGGGTGCGGCTCGATCACTCCGCCTTCGTATACGAATACGGCAAGGTAAACCGCAAGGTGGACTATATGTTCACCGGCTGGTTCGCCGGCGCCCTTGACCAGATCGCCGACAGCCTGGACCTGGGCTACAAAACCCAAGCGGTGCAGCGGCAGAGCGCTGCGCAAGAGGGGATCGATCACGGCCTGTTCGACGTTTTTCCGGCGCCCGTCGCGGGTTGAATAAGCTTTAACAAGGGTACACAAATATGTCGCAATTCGAAGCACTCTTCAGCCCCTTGCCGATCAACCGGTTGACAATCCGCAACCGTATCGTCAGCACCGCCCACGCCGAGGTCTACGCCACCGACGGCGGCATGACCACCGAGCGCTATGTCAAGTACTACGAGGAAAAGGCCAAGGGCGGCTGCGGCCTGTGCATCTGCGGCGGTTCCAGTGTCGTTTCCATCGACAGTCCGCAAAGCTGGTGGCAGTCGGTCAATCTCTCCACCGATCGCATTATCCCCCACTTTCAGAACCTGGCCGATGCCGTGCACAAACACGGCGGCAGGATCATGATCCAGATTACCCATATGGGCCGCCGCTCGCGCTGGGACGGCGAGAACTGGCCCAACCTGATGTCCCCCTCAGGCATCCGCGAGCCAGTGCACCGCGCCACCTGCAAAACCATCGAGGAAGAGGAAATCCGGCGCGTGATCGGCGACTTCGCCCAGGCCGCCCGACGCGCTAAGGAAGGCGGCCTGGATGGCGTGGAACTCTCCGCTGTGCACCAGCACCTGATCGACCAGTTCTGGTCGCCGCGGGTCAACAAGCGCAGCGACGAGTGGGGCGGCAGCTTTGAAAACCGCATGCGCTTCGGTCTGGAAGTACTGAAGGCGGTACGCGAAGAAGTGGGCCGGGATTTCGCCGTGGGCATGCGTATTTGCGGTGATGAGTTTCACCCCGACGGCTTGAGTCACGACGACATGAAACAAATCGCCCGCTACTACAACGACACCGGCTTACTGGATTTCTTCGGTGTGGTGGGCTCGGGCTGCGACACCCACAACACCCTGGCCAACGTTATCCCCAACATGACGTATCCGCCGGAGCCCTTTCTACACCTGGCCGCCGGTATCAAGGAAGTGGTGGACGTGCCGGTGATCCACGCTCAGAACATTAAGGATCCGAACCAGGCGCAGCGCATTCTGGAGGCGGGTTACGTGGATTTCGTGGGTATGACGCGGGCGCATATCGCCGACCCGCACCTGATCGCCAAGATCAAAATGAACCAGGTGGATCAGATCCGCCAATGCGTGGGGGCCAACTATTGCATCGATCGCCAGTACCAGGGATTGGATGTGCTCTGCATCCAGAACGCCGCCACTTCCCGCGAGTACCTGGGCCTGCCCCACATCATCGAAAAAACCGCCGGACCCAAACGCCGCGTGCTGGTGGTGGGCGGCGGGCCGGGGGGCATGGAGGCGGCGCGGGTCGCCGCCGAGCGCGGCCATGCGGTGACCCTGCTGGAGAAGGCCGGTGAACTCGGTGGGCAGATCACCCTGGCCGCCCGCGCCCCGCAGCGCGATCAGATCGCCGGCATTACCCGCTGGTACGCTCTGGAGCTGGAGCGTCTGGGCATCGACCTGCGCTTGAGCACCGAGGCGGACGCCGAACTGGTGCGCGAACTGCGGCCGGATGTCTGCATTCTGGCCACCGGCGGCACACCCTTTATCACCCAAAACCCGGAATGGGGGGCAGATGAGGGGCTGTCGGTCTCATCCTGGGACATTCTCAGCGGCGCCGTGGAGCCGGGCAGCAACGTGCTGGTGTACGACACCATCTGCGAGTTCTCCGGCATGTCGGTGGCCGACTATCTGGCCGCCAAGGGCGCCCTGGTGGAACTGGTTACTGACGACATCAAACCGGGCATCGGCATCGGCGGCACCACCTTCCCCACCTACTACCGCAGCCTCTACGAAAAGGACGTGGTGATGACGTCGGATCTGATGCTGGAGAAGGTCTACCGCGAAGGCGACAAGAAAGTGGCCGTGCTGGAGAACGAATACACCGGCCAGCGGGAAGAACGGGTGGTGGACCAGGTCGTGATTGAAAACGGCACCTGCCCCAGCGAAGCCCTCTATTACGCACTCAAGGCGGAGTCCCGCAATCGCGGCCAGATCGACGTCGACGCCCTGTTCGCCTGCGCGCCGCAACCGGTGTTGCAGGAAGCGGGGGAGGGCATGATTTTGTGGCGCCTGGGGGACTGCGTCTCTCAGCGCAACACCCACGCCGCCATCTACGATGCCCTGCGGTTGTGTAAGGATTTGTAATTGTCATGTTGCTGCATTGGTTACTCCCTTCTCTGTTGGCCGTGTCCCTGGGCCTGCTGATTGTCGGCGCCCTGCGCCGTGCCAGCCTCTGGCGCCGAGGCCGCGACGAACCCGTGGCGTTGCTGGCCGGACTGGCGGCCATGCCGCGGCGCTACCTGGCGGACCTGCACCACGTGGTGGAGCGGGACCGCTATATGTCCAACACCCACGTAGCCACCGCCGGCGGCTTCGTGCTCGCGGTGGCGCTGATCCTGCCGGTGCACCTGCTGGGGCTGGACAATCGCTGGCTTAGCCTGGCCCTGTTGGCGGCCACCGCGCTGATGTTCTGCGGCGCGGTGTTCGTGTTTCTGCGCCGGCGCCGCCCCCCGGCGCGCCTGTCCCGCGGCCCCTGGATGCGGTTGCCGAAAAACCTGCTGGTGTTCTCCGCCTCTTTTTTCACACTCACCCTGCTCACCGCCGGCCTGCTGCCCGCGCATTTCGGCGGCTGGGCCCTGAGCGCACTGTTGGCGGTGGGTGTTGCCGTGGGTCTGGCGGAAATGCTGTTCGGCATGGGCTGGGGCGGGCCGATGAAACACGCCTTTGCCGGTGCGCTGCACCTGGCCTTCCACCGCCGCCCGGAGCGTTTCGGTGGCGGCCGCTCCACAGGCTTGAAACCGGTGGACCTACAGGCGTCCGTCTTGGGCGTGGCCAAGCCGGAGGATTTCACCTGGAACCAACTGTTGGGCTTCGATGCCTGCGTGCAGTGCGGCCGTTGTGAGGCGGTTTGCCCCGCCTTCGCCGCCGGCCAGCCGCTCAATCCGAAGAAACTGATTCAGGACATGGTGGTGGGGCTGGCCGGGGGTAGCGACGCCGGCTACGCCGGTAGCCCCCACCCCGGCAGAGAGGCGGGGGTCGAACCGGTCCGTGCCCGCGGCGCGCCCGGGCAGCCCATTGTCGGCGATCTGCTGAACGCCGACACCCTCTGGTCCTGCACCACCTGCCGCGCCTGTGTGGAAGAGTGCCCGATGATGATCGAGCACGTCGACGCCATTGTCGACATGCGCCGCTTCCTCACCCTGGAAAAAGGTGCCACGCCCAACAAGGGCGCCGAGGTGCTGGACAATCTTATTGCCACCGATAACCCCGGCGGCTTTGACCCCGGCAGCCGCATGAACTGGGCCGCGGACCTGAACCTGCCGCTGATGAGCGACGTGCAGCGGGCCGAGGTGCTATTCTGGGTCAGCGACGGCTGCTTTGACATGCGCAGCCAGCGCATACTGCGCGCCTTCGTGCGTATCCTCAGAGCCGCCCGTGTTGACTTTGCCGTGCTGGGTAACGAGGAATGCGACAGCGGCGATCTGGCCCGCCGCCTGGGCGACGACGCCACCTTTCAGAGCCTGGCCCGGCACAACATCGCGGTACTCAACCGCTACCACTTCGAGCGTATTGTCACCACCGATCCCCACGCCTTCCACATATTGAAAAACGAGTACGGCGACTTTTATCCGGCGGGGAAGGGCGGCGACTACGAAGTGCTGCATCACAGCACCTTCATCAATGAACTGGTACAGGCCGGCCGGCTGCGGTTGAAAGCGTACAATGGCGGCGGCGCCACCTACCACGACCCCTGTTATCTCGGCCGCTACAACGGCGAATACGAATCGCCCCGTGCCCTGCTCAAGGCGCTGAATATCGATGTGCGCGAAATGGCGCGCTCGGGCTATCGCTCCCGCTGCTGCGGCGGTGGCGGAGGCGCCCCTATCACCGATGTGCCGGGCGAGCGCCGCATCGCCGACATGCGGGTGGAGGACGCCCGCGCCGTGGAAGCGGAGCTGATTGCGGTGGCCTGCCAGCAGTGCACCGCGATGCTGGAAGGGGTGGTGGAGCCGCGCCCGGAAATCCGCGACCTGTCCGAATTGGTGGCCGACGCCCTGATCGAGCAGCCATGAGCCGAAAACAGCCATGAGCCGAGACGAAAACAGCCATGAGCCGAGACGAAAACAGCCATGAGCCAAGAGGAGACGCACTAATGAACGATGTGATCCGGCGCGACCCGAGGCTCGAGCGGATTCAGCGCAACCGTTTGCACCCAGCGCATGCAACCTTGAGCGCCGCTCCGGTGCGCGGCCCCAGTGGTTTGCCGCGCAAGAATCCCCACGCGGTGGGCTTTATCGGCTCCAATGGCCTCAAGCGCATCGACCGCAGCCTGACCGGCGTTGAGCCGGCGGCCCAGGGCCTGCGCCGAATCCGCTCGGCGCAGGCCGAAACCCAAGAACGGCCCCTGCACAGTGTCGAGGCACCGGATTTCTACGTAGCCGCAGTGCTGGACTTGGTCGGCGGTCGCCTCACCGGTCACGACCGGGACCTGCTGGGCCAGGCCCAGCAACTGGCAAACGCCAGCGACGGCCAGGGAGCGGTAGTTGCCATTGCCCTGGGCGAAGCGCGGGAGGCGGGGTTCGACAGCGCCGGCGCCGACCGTTTGATCCACCTGACCCATTGCCACGGCCAACCGCTGGACGGCTATTGCCCGGAACACAGGCTGGCCGTGCTGGAGAGCGTGGAACGGCAACTGGCACCGCGCTACTGGCTGTTCCCGGACAGCGTCCACGGCGGCGCCGACCTGGGCTCGCGTCTCGCCGTCCGGCTCGGCGAACGTCCAGCGGTGAATGCCTGGCAGGTGAACGAACGCGAAGCGGTGTGTCGCGCCGGCAGCGGCCGCCTCGACATCCGCCGGCGCACCCCGCGGGTACTGCTGCTGGCGGAGGAGTGCGCCCTGCCGGTGGATGAACGCCGTCATCAAGCCCTGCCGATTGAGCTGGAGGCGTTTGCTGACGCCGAAGCGCGCATCGAGGACCGGGGCCTGGTAGCGGTGGATTCGAACCGCATCCCCCTGGCGGAGGCGGAATTTATTCTCTCCGCCGGCAACGGTGTGCGCGACTGGGATCTGTTTCACGAGGTGGCCGCCGCCCTGGGTGCCACCGAGGGCGCCAGCCGCGTGGCCGTGGACGATGGCCACATGCCGCGCTTGCGCCAGATCGGCGCCACCGGCACCTGGGTGACGGCGCGGGTTTATGTGGCGGTGGGCATCTCCGGCGCCATCCAGCACCTGCAGGGTATCGGCCGTTGCGACAAAGTGGTAGCGATCAATCTCGACGCCGGTTGCGACATGGTCAAACGCGCCGATCTGAGCGCAATCGGCGACAGTGCGGACATTATGGCGGAGCTGCTGGCGCTGGTGCGCGGGTATCGCGAATCGCCCGACACCGCCGACAAAAACCAGGCGGCGCTGGAAGTGGCGTAGAACCAAGTGGAAACCGAGGCGTTAAATCAAGGCAATAACTTCTCGATATCCCGGGTTAAGGTGCCTCGAACCGGGTTGATACCCCCAAGTTATCGAGAAGCTTAGATCGAGGCGAAGTCCTCAAAAGTCAATCACCGAGGAATGGCACCATGCTCGATTCATCCCCACTCAACATCGCCGTACTGGTCAGCATCGGCCAGCACCCGATTTCCGGCCGCGCGCGCCGCGCCGATCAGGACGCCCGCGCAGTGGAGCTGGGCCTGGCTCTGGCCGGCGATGCCCTCACCCTGATTCACGCCGGCGACGCCAGCCAGTCGGCGCTGCGCCAATACCTGGGCATGGGGCTGAAAACCATGACCGTGCTGGAACAGGCGCCGCAAGCCGACGCCCTGCCCAGCCTGGTGCAGCACCTCGCCGAGCTGCGCCCGGACCTAGTACTGTGCGGTGTGCGGGCCGAGTGCGGCGAGTCCTCCGGGCTGCTGCCCTACCTGCTGGCGGAGCGGCTGGGCTGGCCGCTGGTGCCGAGCATCGCCGAAGTCCGGAGCCTCGACAGTGGCCGCGCCGAGGTACTCCAGGCTCTGCCCCGGGGCCAGCGCCGGGCACTGAGCGTACCTCTGCCCTTTATCGCCACGGTGGACAGCGCCGCCGCCGGCGCCCGGCAGTACGCCTTTGGCCCCAGCCGGCGCGGCCGCCTGGACTCTCGTCCAGGTGTGGCGCAGATAGATGCGGCGCGGGCCGAGTGGGAGGAGAGTGTGGCCAGGCCCAGGCCCAAGCGGCTAAACGTGGTTAAGGCGAAATCGGCGGCCGAGCGCTTCAAGGCGGCCACCGCCAAACCCCAGGGGCAGGGAGGCCGGGTGTTGAAGCAGGAGTCCGGCCGGGAAAAAGCGCAGGCGATTCTCGATCTGCTGATTGCCGAAGGGGTGTTTCGCCAATGACGTTAACTGATAACAAATCGCTGGTTGGGGAACGCGGGCTGAGGAGCAAAATGTGGACGGCGCGCTCTGGGCAATTAGCACCTGCGCGCAGCCGTTATTTCGTCGCTTTTTTACATTGAAGTTGTCGGTTTTTTTCTATCTCTATTTCCGCTGAATTGATGAAATAGATATCTACCACCCATTCGTTACAGAGTGCCTGTTATGAAGCCTTTTTTAGCTAAAAGCCGCTATTCCGGCTTAAGCCTGGTTAAGAATGCACTGAGCTACCACGAGAACTGGCAGCGTGCCTGGCGCAGCCCCGAACCCAAGTCCGACTACGACGTTGTTATTGTGGGCGGTGGTGGGCACGGCCTGGCTACTGCGTATTACCTCGCCAAGGAGCACGGTATCACCAATGTCGCCGTGGTCGAAAAAGGCTATCTGGGCGGCGGCAACACCGCCCGCAATACCACGATTATTCGCTCCAACTACCTCTGGGACGAGGCAGCCCACTTGTATGAGTTTGCCCTTAAATTGTGGGAAAACCTCAGTCAGGAACTCAACTTTAACGTTATGTTCAGTCAGCGCGGGGTGCTCAACCTGGGGCACAACCTGCAAGATATGCGCGACATCGAACGGCGGGTGAACGCCAATCGCCTCAACGGCATTGACAGTCAAATCCTGGATACGACGCAAGTGCAGGAAATTGTTCCTCTATTGAACTGCTCGCCGGGCAGCCGCTACCCGATACTCGGCGCATCCTGGCAACCCCGCGGTGGCACCGCCCGTCACGATGCGGTGGCATGGGGTTATGCCCGGGGCGCCGACGCCCGAGGCGTCGATTTGATTCAACAGACCGAAGTTACCGGAATTCGCCGCCACAACGGCGCTGTGGTGGGGGTGGAAACCAACCGGGGTTTTATCGGGGCACGCAAGGTGGCTTGTGTGACCGCGGGTAATTCAGGCGTGCTGGCAGCAATGGTGGGGCTGCGGCTGCCGATCGAATCGCGGCCGTTGCAGGCGTTGGTCTCCGAGCCTTTAAAACCGTGCCTGGATACCGTGGTTATGTCCAATGCCGTGCACGGTTACATCAGCCAGTCCGACAAGGGTGACCTGGTGATCGGGGCCGGAGCGGACAGTTACAACGGTTACGGTCAACGCGGCTCCTTTCACGTGATCGAGCACACGTTGCAGGCGATCTGTGAGCTGTTCCCGATGTTCAGTCGTGTGCGCATGAACCGCCAGTGGGGCGGGATTGTGGATACCTGTCCCGACGCCTGCCCGATCGTCAGCAAAACGCCTGTAAAAGGCCTGTATTTCAACTGTGGCTGGGGAACCGGCGGCTTTAAGTCCACGCCCGGCTCCGGTTATGTGTTCGCCGATACGGTGGCCAACGACCGGCCCCATCCACTGGCGGAGGCGTTTTGCATCGATCGCTTCTACAGCGGAGCACTGATTGACGAACATGGCGCCGCCGGCGTGGCCCATTGATACCCTGTGATACGGAGAACCTGGCATGCTTCAAATCTACTGTCCCTACTGTCGGGAAAACCGCGAAGAGGAGGAATTCAGTTACAGCGGCGAGGCACATATTCAGCGCCCGCTGGAACCGGAATCATTGTCCAACGAGCAGTGGGGCGATTACCAGTTCTTTCGCAAGAATCCGCGCGGTCTTCACCATGAGATGTGGTATCACGCGGCCGGTTGCCGGCGCTATTTCAATGTCAGCCGTCATACGGTGAGTTACGAAATTCTGGAAACCTATCCCATAGGCGCCGAACCCGGCGTCCGCGAATCCGATAAAACAGGAGAAGCGCGATAATGCAGACAAACCGTTTAGCTGCCGGCGGCCGCATCGACCGCGCCAAACCTGTCAACTTTACCTTTAACGGTAAACCCATGCAGGGGATTGCCGGCGATACGCTCGCCTCGGCCCTGCTCGCCAATGGCATCGATATACTGGGGCGCAGCTTCAAATATGGACGTCCCCGCGGCATCGTGGGGCACGGTGCCGAAGAACCCAATGGCATTGTGCAATTGGGTACCGGCGCGCAAACCGTACCGAATCTGCGAGCTACTCAGGTAGAGCTGTACGAGGGGCTCGAGGCGTTCACTGTGGGTGGTTGGCCCAGTGTTGAATTCGACCTGATGGGGATGCTGGGCGCGCTTGGCAAACTGATGCCGCCCGGATTCTATTACAAAACCTTTATGCGCCCGAAAAAACTGTGGATGACTTACGAACACTTTATCCGTAAGGCCGCGGGGTTGGGTAGAGCACCCATTGAGGCCGACCCGGATACCTACGACAAACTCAACCAGCACTGTGATGTTCTGGTGGTGGGAGCGGGCCCTGCTGGGCTTGTCGCGGCGCGGGAAGCGGCGCGTCACGGGGCGCGGGTGATCCTGGCTGACGAGCAAAGCGAGTTCGGTGGTAGCCTGCTTGCGTCAACGCTGAGTATTGGTGGCCAGTCGGCAGCGCAATGGGTTGCGCAAGTCGTGGCGGAGTTGCGAGCCTGCGACAATGTTGAGTTATTACCGCGCAGCACGGTGTTCGGTTACTACGACCACAACTTTCTTACCCTATTGGAACGCCGCACCGATCACCAGGGGATTAGTGCGGCGGCAACACCTCAGGCAGCAACAACCAAAGCAACGCGCCAGCGCCTGCACCGGGTGCGCGCAGGACAGGTGGTGCTGGCCACCGGCGCCATCGAGCGGCCCCTGGTGTTTGGCAATAATGATGTACCGGGGGTGATGCTGGCTGCTTCTGTTTCCACCTACATCAACCGCTACGCGGTGGCGCCGGGCAACAAGCTGGTGTTGTTTACCACCAACGACAACGCCTATCAAACAGCGATCGACTGGCAGCGGACGGGTCGCCAAGTGGTGGCCGTAGTCGACTCCCGCGCCAATCCGTCGGGGGCATTGGTCAAACTCGCCGCGCAGTTGGGTATCAAGGTCATCGGCGGCCACGGCGTCATCGAAGCCATGGGTAAGAAGCGCGTAACCGGTGCCGTGATTGCCCCCCTTAATCAGGAAGGCACGGCCGTCACCGGTTCTGCCCGCCGCCTGGCCTGCGACCTGATTGCCTGTTCCGGCGGTTGGAGTCCGGCCATTCACCTCAGCTCTCACACCGGTGCCAAACCCCGCTGGAGCGATGAGATCGTAGGTTTTTTACCCGGTGAATCAAAGCAACAGGAACGCTCCGCAGGGGCGGCCAAAGGCACCTATACCCTGTTGGGCTGTTTGCACGAGGGCGCGCTTGCCGGCGCTGACGCTGCGCGCATGGCTGGATTTGGTAAGGGCGAATCCCACTTTGTCGCGCCGAATATCCAAGAGTTGCCGCAGCAGCCGCCGCAGGCCTTGTTCCTGGTGCCCCACAGCAAACGCACCAGCCGTGCCCCCAACCAGTTTGTGGACTTCCAACTGGACGTGACCGCCGCCGGTATCGAGTTGGCGGCGCGCGAGGGCTATGAATCGGTGGAGCATGTCAAGCGCTACACCGCCATGGGATTCGGCACCGACCAGGGCAAGCTCGGCAATATCAACGGCATGGCGATTCTGGCCAAGGCGTTGGGGCAGAGCATTCCGGAGACGGGTACCACCATCTTCCGACCCTCCTATACGCCCACCACCTTTGGCGCTATAGCCGGTCGCGATGTCGGGGAGTTGTTTGATCCCGAGCGCTACACCGCCATGCATCGCTGGCATCGGGAACACGGTGCCGAGTGGGAGAACGTCGGGCAGTGGAAGCGCCCCTGGTATTTTCGCAAACCCGGTGAAACCATGCGCGATGCCGTCAATCGCGAGTGTCTGGCGGTGCGCAACAGTGTGGGAATCCTGGATGCCTCCACCCTGGGCAAGATCGACATTCAAGGGCCGGATGCGGCGGAATTTATCAGCCGCATCTATACCAATGCCTACTTAAAGCTGGCGCCCGGCAAGTGTCGTTACGGCGTGATGTTGAAAGAAGACGGCATGATTTTCGATGACGGTGTTACCGCCTGCCTCGGTGAAAATCACTACCTGATGTTTACCACCACCGGGGGCGCGGCGGGCGTGCTGGCCTGGCTGGAACTGTGGCAACAGACCGAATGGCCTGAACTGGAAGTGTACTTTACCTCGGTCACCGACCACTGGGCCACCGCCACGGTTACCGGCCCCAGCGCGCGCAAAGTGATTGAAAAAGTGTGCAGCGACATCGACCTGTCCAGGGACGCGTTCAAATTCATGGACTGGCGCAATGGCACTGTCGCCGGAGCCAAGGCGCGGGTGTTTCGCATCAGCTTTACCGGTGAACTGTCTTTTGAGGTGCATGTGCCGGCGCATTACGGCCGCCACGTATGGGAAAAACTCATGGAGGCCGGCGAAGCGTTCGGTATCACTCCCTACGGCACGGAAACCATGCATGTTCTGCGGGCGGAGAAGGGTTACATCATTGTCGGTCAGGATACCGATGGTTCCATGACGCCCCAGGATATGAACATGGACTGGGTCATCGGCAAGAATAAAACGTTCAGTTTTATCGGCAAACGCTCACTGCAACGCAGCGATTGTATGCGGGAAAACCGCAAGCAAATGGTGGGACTGAAACCCCTGGATCCCAATGTGGTACTGCCCGAGGGGGCGCAGATTGTCAATGATCCCAATCAGCCATTGCCCATGGCCATGCAAGGGCACGTGACCTCCAGTTATTACAGCGCTTGCATGAAGCACTCCATTGCGCTGGCGGTGGTGAAGGGGGGGCTCAAGCGCATGGGGGAGGTGGTTCATTGCCCATTGGCCGACGGTCGCGCGATTGCCGCTGAAATTGTCAGCTCCATTTTCTACGATCCCAAAGGAGAGCGCCAGAATGTTTGATCTCGTCCAGGAAAAGCCGCTGGTGGAGGCCGCTGTGAAAACTGAAACACCACTGCATTATTTTTTGGGAAGCAGCCGTTGCGGCGATGGAAAAACATCCAACTCGGCTGAGCCCGGTATTGTGATTCGCGAGGCGGCGTTGAAGGGGCATCTCAACCTGCGTGGCAATCCGGAGAACGGGGCCTTTCTCGAGGGAGTGAAAGCCGTGTTGGGTGTAACACCTCCCACGCAGCCCGGCACATACGAGACCAACGGTGACACCCACATCTACTGGCTGGGGCCCAACGAGTGGTTGGCCATTGTTGCCGGGGGCACTGAAGCAGAGGTGGAGGCCGACTTGCGTCGGAGATTGCAGGGGCACTTCTCGATTGTGGATGTAAGTGGCGGTCAGACCCTGATCAATCTGAGTGGCAAAGGCGTAGCAACGGTGCTGAAAAAATCCAGTGGCTACGATTTTCACCCCAGCCATTTTGGCCCGGGCCGCTGTGTGCAGACCACGCTGGCGAAAGCGACGGCGCTGGTGAGTAAAAAAGCCGATGGTTCATTTGATTTGGTTGTCCGGCGCAGTTTTGCCGATTATCTGGCGGCATGGTTGCTGGATGCCGGCGGAGAATTCGGCTGTCGCATTGAGCAAGGTTATGTATAGACCCCGTCGCGGGATGAATAACATCGCCAAACTTTTCCGACCAGGTACTGCTGGTGTTTGGCTTTTACAAATAAAACGGGAGTACAAACGTGTTTAGCAAAAATGACCATATCGAAGGTTATGATGACGAACTCTGGAGTGCCATTGTCGACGAGGAGCGTCGCCAGCAGGAACATATTGAACTGATCGCTTCTGAAAACTATACCAGTAAGCGGGTGATGCAGGCTCAGGGCACCTGCCTGACCAACAAATATGCCGAGGGCTACCCGGGCAAACGTTACTACGGCGGTTGCGAGCACGTGGACAAAGTGGAAACTCTGGCCATTGAACGGGCGAAGGCGCTGTTTGATGCTGACTATGCCAATGTCCAGCCCCATTCCGGTTCCCAGGCCAATGCCGCCGTGTACATGGCGCTGCTAAGCCCTCGCGACCAGGTGCTGGGCATGAGCCTGGCCCACGGCGGCCACCTGACCCATGGCTCACCGGTGAGCTTTTCCGGCAAGATGTACAAAGCCGCGCATTATGGCATCAATGAAAACGGCGAGATCAATTACAACGAAGTGGACGCCCAGGCGATGTTGTACAAGCCCAAGATGATAGTGGCCGGCTTTTCCGCCTATTCCCGGGTGATCGACTGGGAGCGTTTCCGCGCGATTGCCGACAAGGTCGGCGCTTATTTATTTGTGGATATGGCCCATGTCGCCGGTTTAGTAGCTACAGGCCTTTACCCTTCGCCTTTACCCTACGCAGATGTAGTCACCACCACCACCCACAAGACGTTGCGAGGTCCCCGTGGTGGGTTGATTCTGGCAAAGAGCAACCCGGAACTGGAGAAGAAACTGAATTCAGCCGTATTCCCCGGTCAACAGGGGGGACCGCTCATGCATGTGATTGCCGCCAAAGCGATGGCCTTTAAGGAAGCACTGGAGCCTGGCTTTAAGAACTATCAACAACAGGTGATGAAAAACAGCCGCGCCATGGCAGAAGAGTTCATCAATAACGGCTATGATATTGTCTCCAACGGCACGGATAACCACCTGTTCCTGGTCAGCCTTATCGACAAGGGCATCACAGGAAAAGCCGTCGACGCCGCTCTGGGGCGCGCCAATATTACCGTCAACAAAAACGCCGTGCCCAACGATCCCACTTCGCCTTTTGTTACCAGCGGTATCCGCGTGGGCACGCCGGCGGTTACCAGCCGTGGCCTGGGGGAAGCGCAAGTGCGCCAGCTGGCGCGCTGGATGTGCGAGATTATGAGTAACCTCGAAGACGAGGGCAAAATTGCCGAAGTGAAAGCCCAGGTGCTGCAACTTTGCACCGACTTCCCCGTCTATCGCGACAGTTAAAAAGGCGTAGTTGACGACCATGTCTATCAGCGTATTCGATCTTTTCAAAATCGGTATCGGTCCCTCCAGTTCCCATACGGTCGGCCCGATGCGGGCCGGATTGCTGTTCGTTACCGATCTGGATGAGTGCGAGCAACTGGAACGAGTACGCCGCGTTCGGGTTGAACTGTTCGGCTCATTAAGCGCCACCGGCGTGGGTCACGGCACCGATCGGGCTGTTATCTTGGGGCTGCTGGGCGAATCCCCGGACACGGTTGACCCCGCCGCAGTGGAACCGTTGCTGGAGGCCGGCCGCAAGTTGCAACAATTGTCGCTGTTAGGCAGACACAGCGTTGCCTTCGTTGAACAGGAGGATCTTATTTTTAACCACGAGACCTCCCTCCCTTACCACCCCAATGGCATGCGTATCAGGGCCGAGGGTGAGGCCGGCGATACGGTTTACGACAAAACCTACTATTCCATCGGCGGTGGTTTTGTGATCGATGAAGAAACCGCGCAAGCGGGGGAAGTGCAGGAGCAAAGCGTGGTTTTGCCCTACGACTTTGCCAACGCTCAGGCGTTACTGGAGCAGTGCCAGACCCATCAACTATCAGTAAGCCAGTTGATGATGGAAAACGAAAAGTGCTGGCGCGGTGAGGCTGAAGTGCGCGACGGTATCCTGACCATATGGCGGGCGATGCGCGAATGCGTGCAAAACGGCATCAAGCACGAGGGGCAGTTGCCAGGTGGTTTGAACCTCAAGCGCCGGGCCCCGGGCCTGTACCAAAAACTGATGGCCAGCCGGGATGACAATGTCATCGCCACCTCTCTTGGCGCCATGGACTGGGTCAATCTCTACGCCCTGGCGGTGAACGAGGAAAACGCTGCCGGTGGCAGGGTGGTGACTGCGCCCACCAACGGTGCCGCGGGCATAGTGCCCGCAGTGATGTACTACTACATTCATTTCTGTGCCGACGCCTCCGCTGATGACATTGTTCGCTTTATGCTGGCCGCTTCCGCCGTGGGCATTCTGTGCAAGAGGAACGCCTCTATTTCCGGTGCCGAAGTGGGTTGTCAGGGAGAAGTGGGAGAATGCCGCTGAAATCGCCATGGAACACAACCTGGGGCTCACCTGCGATCCGATTGCCGGGCTGGTGCAGGTACCCTGTATCGAGCGCAATGCGATGGCGGCGATGAAGGCCATCAATGCCACGCAATTGGCGCTTCGTGGTGACGGTTCGCATTTCGTGAGTCTCGACAAAGTCATCAAGACTATGCGCGATACCGGTTACGATATGCAGGAAAAATACAAAGAAACGTCACGCGGTGGGTTGGCCGTCAATGTGATTGAGTGTTAATTTCCCAAAGGCTGGCGGCGCTGAAGAACAGCTCGTTATCGAGGTTCTCTAATAGCGTGCGGGCCTCGGTAGATAGACGTTCAGGTTAACCTGCCGACCATAAAACCCAGTCGCCGCATTTGAGCTCCTATTGGGGCGTCAAATTATTAACGGTAGAACCTCGAATTTTGGAAACTATTATTTCTATAATGAGTTCCCTATCTATTTATTATTAAATCTACAAATTAATGTAATTTTCGAAATATAAAAGCAGTTTTCTTCAGTAAATAATGCTCCCATTTTTCTACATCCTCTTTTTTTACTACAACTTTTGGTAGTCAATCACGCAAAACGCACAATTATGTTCTAACATATTAAAATTAATTATAAAAATGGCGTTAGTCCAAAATATAATTCTACATTCGTGATTAACCTGTCGTCCCTCCGAAAATATGTGGAGCCTGTTCTCCCTTATCAATCTATTGCTATCCAATTTCCGCTTTAAGGAATTTCGAGTTGTGCAAAAATGTGATGCAGTTATTGCTTCAAAAAAATACTTTCAATATCGCGAGATCGAACGCATCGATTGCCTAGGCGT
>JARROD010000029.1:0-18214 GCA_037384225.1 Exilibacterium sp. | reverse complement strand
GCCGGATGACCGCCGGATCGAAGGCACAGTACTCCGGCTTATTGAGAAGTTACTGCTTTTGTTTAAAGGTTATTACCAAGCCCCCATTGGGTTTGATCTCAAGTGGCACTGAGCTGCTGCCCATTACAGTTTGCTTGAGGAAGGTTCCCGACTCATTTCCACCGGTAATAAGTTCGCCCTGTTGTTTGTCCACAAAAGACAGATCAGCGTTGAGTGTTATGGTTTCCCTGCCGCCGTTAATCGCCGCTACATACCAGGTCGAGCCACGGCGGCGGGCGATGGCGACAAATTCGCCGGGGTAGCCATCGATAAAGCGGGTTTCATCCCAGAGAACAGGCACCTCGCCCATAAAGGCTTTGACATAATCCGGCACCTGCGCCATACCGTCGGCGGTTTCGGCGATGTGTTGGATGCCGGACAAAAACAGTACCGGCAATGCCAGTTCAAATCCGTTGTCCGTGCGTTTTTCGATATTGGGTATGGCGGAAAACACAGTAGGGGTAAAGTCCATGGGGTCGAATGCGTTGCGGGTAAAGGGCAGCATGGCCATATGGCTGGCGGCGACATCAGCGGAACCTTGATTGAACGAAATCATTTCAAATCCGTGCACAGATTCCATCGTCATAAGATTGGGATAGGTGCGTTGCATTCCCCGGGGAAGCGTGGTGCCGTGGAAGTTGACCAACAAACCGAAATCGGCGGCGTCTGTCAGCAGGTCGCGGTAATAGGCCATCATGGATTGACCGTCGCCGGCAAAGAAATCGATTTTTACACCTTTTATGCCCATCGACTGGAGACGGGCGAATTCCCGCCGGCGGGTTTCTCGGGTCAGCAGTGCGCCCTTGGGTGAGTAGGTGGTCTTGTTCCAGTCACCGGACGAGTTGTACCACAGTAGCAGTCCCACATTTTTTTGCGCCGCGTAAGCCGCAAGCTCGGCGATTTTATCGTAGCCGATATTGCGATCCCAATCGGCATCCACCAGGGTATAAGACCAACCCATATCGGCGGCATAGTCAATAAATTGTTTTTGGGTGTCATAGTTGACGGAGGCATCTTTTAACAATGCCCAGCTCCAGGAGGCTGTGCCCGGTTGCACCCAGGCCCAGTCGCGGTCTGCAGGTGGCTCGACGAAATCTGTGCCCAAGGTGGACTCAACAATAGTGCCAAGGTCGCCGACCACCACTATGCGCCAGGGGGAATGGAACGGCAACGGAGATTGTGCTTTTAACGCTCCCCCGGTAAAAACCTCTGCCTCCATGGGGTAACCAATGCGATATTCACCGTTGGGTGAATCCGCCTGTAAACGGGAAGCGTGGTAACGGCCGTCCATGCCCGCTTCGCTGATCAGCACCCAGTTTTTATCGGTCTGAAAAAGTGCCGGAAAAACCCACCCCGCCGGTGATGGTGACACGGTACCCACCGGTATCTCCATCTTGTAATGCTCTTCGTAGGATGGGTTGGTATTGCTCCAGCCGGTCTGCGCAACGGCTATAGGTTGTAAACAGGCTCTAGCGGTCTTGGGGAAAGCAAAACTGGTAAGCTCGTTGTCCACACGCACCGGCGTTGTGGATTTCCCGGGAAATCGGTAGCGAAAGGCCGCGCCATCATTGGCGACACGAAAGATAATTTCCAGTGCCGTCCCGTCCGCGTGCTTTAACCTGAAGGTCTGCTCATTGGCGCTATAGGTAATGTGCCGGCGTTTGCCCTGCTTCATGTCGTAGCTATCGCTGACAAGCCTGGGGTTGTCAGCCTTTGACAGGGTCAGATTTTTGGAAAGGTCCTTGCCGTTTAACACTACGCCGAGACTTGATGGATATAGGACTACTGCGCCATCTTTTTTAAGCGTGTAGACAGGGCTCCCTGCCTCGTTCAGTGTGAAAATGACAACGAGGGATTTATCCGGACTCGTCACTTCGATATGCGTTAGGGTATGTGTGGCATTGTGACTGCAGCCTGTCAGCAATAAAATCAGAATCTGCACAACTATAATTATTTTTATCATCGTCATAGCAAAATATAGAAAGTATTATTTCTGGGCCTTGTTCATCGTTTCGCCCACCAAAGGTGCCAATCGATCCGGTCAGAGGAGGCTTATTTCTTGAATCTGTCAGCCAATGTTGTCTCGCGGCATTTACTCTGCTTCCAGCAATGAAAATGCATAATTCATGCGCGATTGATAAACCTGTCCGGGGCGCAGAATACAGGATGGAAACTGGGGTTGGTTAAGGGAATCGGGAAAATGTTGAGGCTCAAGACAAAAACCCGATCTACGGCTAAACACCCTGCCCTTGCCGCTTAGGCTGCCGTCGAGAAAGTTTCCGGTATAAAATTGCACGCCCGGCTCGGTGGTACCAACGGTCAACACCCGCCCCGAAATCGGCTCTGTCACTCGTGCCGCCATCGTGTAATAGCTAGCGTAAGCGCCGACTGTGGCATTTTTTACCAGATGGTGCTCATGTAAAACATCACTGCGGTTTATAACATAGTAGTGATCGTAACCACCGGCCCCTGCAAATAGCTGCGGGTGATCGCTGTCAATATCAGCACCTATACTTTTTTCCATGAGAAAATCCAGGGGCGTCCCCCTCAGGCTTTCCCTGTGGCCCAGGGGAATCAGTTGTTTATTCAGGGGTAGATAGGTATCGGCATTGATGGCTACTCGATGGGATAATATATCGCTGTCGCCGCCGAGGTTAAAATAGCTGTGTTGGGTGAGGGTTACAGGTGTAGGCCTGTCCGTAACGGCACTGTATTCAGTGATCAACTCATTGCAGTCAGTGAGTCTGTAACAGACTTCAACCTCTAAATTGCCCGGGTAACCTTGATCGCCATCGGGACTCAAATAGGTTAATTGCAAACAGGGCTGCTGTTGCTCGAGACCGGCTTCGGCCCGCCAGACAACCTTATCGAACCCGCGCACACCACCGTGCAAATGATTGCCGTTATCATTGGTTTCCAGTTGATAGTCGATACCATCGAGGCTAAAACGCCCCGCTGCGATACGGTTGCCAACGCGACCGATCAGTGCGCCAAAATAGGGAGTATTCGTAAGATAGGGTTGCAGGGTGTCAAACCCCAATACCACATCGTCGAACTTTCCCTTCCGATCCGGGCAGTACAGCGAGGTAATGATGCCACCAAAATTACTGATCGAAACCTGCATACCCCGTCGATTGGTCAAGGTATATAAATCAACCGCCGTGCCGTCATTGAGCTGGCCAAAAGAAGTCTGTGTTATTTTTTCTTCATTCCTGACAGTAGTTATCACAATTCTGCCTCCCGGTTCTGACCAACACTCGGTTTTTTCTGTTCTCCCCAGTGCAATACGGGGAGTGTTTTATTAAATTGCGTTAGTAATCTCTGCATGCCGATAAACAAAAATAGCAAAATCCCGATAACTATTTTTGTCCACCAGCTATTAAGTGTACCGTCAAATGAAATATAGGTTTGGATTGTGCCCATGATCAATACGCCGACCAGGGTTCCGAATACAAACCCCACCCCGCCCGTTAGCAGGGTACCACCGATCACCACGGCGGCAATGGCGTCCAGCTCCAACCCAACACCGGCCAGCGAATACCCGGAAAAGGTGTAGAACGAAAACACGATTCCGCCCAATGACGATAAAAAGCCACTGATGGCGTAAATCGTAATGGTGGTACGCGCCATGGGCACCCCCATTAACTGTGCCGACTGTCTATTGCCGCCCAGTGCATAGATATAACCGCCCAGGCGGGTATAGTGGGCGATATAAATCGCCAGCAGTATGATCGCTAACATAATCAATGTCGAACTGCCGAGCCAGCCATTTCCCGGTAGCGCAAAACCGAAGTCTGCAACCGTATCGTAAAATTCATGCTCGATAGGTATCGATTGTTCACTGATTGTGGTGGCCAGACCCCGCGCTAAAAACATGCCTGCCAACGTGACGATAAAGGGCTGTAACTGGTAGTAATGAATCAACGCCCCCATAACAACGCCAAACAGGGTTCCCCCCACCAGCAGTAGGGGAAAAACCGCCAACGGATGCCATTGGAATTGATCGATCATGCTCGCACAGGCAACCCCGGTGAGTGCGATCACTGCACCGACGGAAAGATCAATGCCACCGGAAATAATCACAAATGTCATGCCGATGGCAGTGATTATCAAAAACGCATTATCCGTAAACAAGTTGGCAAATACCCTGACACTGCCGAAACCGGAAAACTGCACCGCACCGATGCTAAATAACAACACAAACAGCACACAGGTAACCGAGAGGGAGAAGTATTTGCTACTGCTCATTTTTCTATACCTTTCCAGAAGCCTTTCCAAGAAATCAGACCCTGCATTTGTTGCTGAAATCTCGGTGACTGTAACAACAAAACTAGAATCACTACCAACGCTTTAATCAACAGATTAAACTTGGCTGGCAGGCCGCTCATAATGATGGTGGTACTTAAGCTCTGAATAACCAGTACACCGACCAACGACAGGGGCAGAGAAAAACGCCCCCCCATTAAGGAGGCGCCACCGATCACCACCGCCAGAATCGCATCCAGCTCCAGCCACAACCCGGCGTTATTGGCGTCGGCCCCCTGAATATCGGCAGCGGATATCATACCCGCCAGGGCGGCGCAAAGACCGGCGAGGCAATACACCATAACCTTGATGGCCCGGTCATTGATGCCCAGGTAATAACTGGCGCTGGCATTACAGCCCACCGCTTCAATAAACAACCCCAGCGCCGTTTTGCGCGTTAACACCTGCACCAGGGTAAAGACAATAAGCACCAGTACCACCGGAAACGGCAGCCCGAAAAAGTTCCCGACCCCGATAAAGGCAAAAGCGGGGTTCTGAAAAGTCACGATCTGACCTTCGTTGATCAATTGCGCGATACCCCGCCCCGCCACCATTAAAATCAGCGTGGCCACGATCGGTTGAATACCCATATACGCAACCAGTCCGCCATTGACTACACCGGCCACCAGCCCCGCCAGCAAACCCGCGCCAACCACCAACACTATGCTGTTGACATCGCCGACAATTAAATTGGCACACACAGCACCGGCGATGGCCATGGTTGCGCCTACGGATAAATCAATACCGCCGGTGGCAATCACCAGAGTCATGCCTATTGCCAACAAGGCCACCGGGGCACTGCGGTTCAAGACATCGATAAGACTGCCGTAAAGCCGGCCATCCTGTATTTCTATCTGAAAAAATTCCGGGCTGTAAACCAGGTTAAATCCCAGCACCAGCGCCAATCCCAGCAGTGGCCAGAAATAACGGCTAAAACGGGAAAACTGACTGGCCGCGGTAAACCGGGATGTCTCTTTATCATTACTTTTATCGTTATTGTGGTCGTTGCTTTTAGCACGACGCTTTTCGGTCAAATTCACCGATGACTGCTCATTGACAGTCGATGAGTACTGACTGGCCATTTATGCCTCGGCAATCGCTTTCATTATAGTTTTCTGGGAAATATCACTGCCCGCCAGTTCAGCGGCCTTGCGCCGATCGCGCATCACCACCACCCGGTCGGAAAATGCCACCAGTTCTTCCAGTTCAGAAGAAGTCACCAGCAACGACATACCCGTGCGACAGAGGTGTTTGATCAAACGAATAATTTCGGCATGCGCGCCGATATCCACACCGCGCGTAGGTTCGTCCAAAATCAATAGTGCCGGCTCCGTCGCCAACCAGCGAGCCAGAACCACTTTCTGTTGATTGCCGCCGCTGAGCTGTTCAATCGGTTTGTCCGCATCGGGCGTGGAGATCTGCAACTCGGCAATATACTTTTCGGCAATGCGTTGCCGTTGCGGCTTGCTCAGAAAACGCCACCAGCCCCGGCGCGCCTGCACAGCGAGAATAATATTTTCGCGTATCGACAGGGGGCCGATGATACCGTCTGCCTTGCGATCCTCCGGGCACAGCGCCATGCCCGCGGCTATGGCGTCGGCGGGCTGTTTAAAAGCCATAGGCTTACCTTTAAAAACCAGCTTTCCCGCGTGGATTTTATCGATACCAAAAACCGCTTTGCACACTTCAGTGCGCCCCGACCCCAGGAGCCCGGCCAGCCCCACCGCCTCACCGCTGCCCACCGACAAAGAAATATCGGTGACAGAACCCGGCACACTGGCGGCAGACACTGACAACAAGGGGGGTTCTGCTTTTGCGGCCTGTTCACAAGACGCACGACTTTCAGCCTGGGATTCAGCACCAGCACTGACGTCCTCTGAATTTTCCCGATGGGCGGCAAGCTGTTGCAGTTCTTTGCCCAGCATATTCTCCACCAGTTTATCGCGCGGCAATTCGGCAGTCACAAACTCCCCCACCAGCCTGCCGTTGCGCAATACGGTGATGTGATCGCTGATGGCATACACCTGATCGAGAAAATGGGTAATAAACACAATGCCAATACCCTGCGTTTTCAACTCTCGCAGAATGGCAAACAGGTTATCCACTTCATCGTTGTCGAGACTCGCGGTGGGTTCATCAAGCACCAACACCTGCGCCGACATATCCACACCCCGGGCAATAGCGACCAGTTGCTGTACAGCGACGGAATAACTCGACAGCGGGCGGGTGACATCGATATCCAGCGCAAAGCGTTTCAGCAACTCCCTGGACTGTCGATAGATTCTTTTCCAGTCTATAATGCCCCATTTCCGTGGTTCTCTGCCGAGATAAATATTTTGCGCAACACTGAGGTTAGGCAATAAATTAACTTCCTGATAAACCGTGCTGATTCCCAACAACTGAGCATGGGCTGGGTTTCGCGGCGCAATTGCTTGCCCCATAAAATGCATCTCACCGGTATCTTTTTCCTCAACCCCCGTCATCACTTTTACCAGGGTTGATTTACCCGCGCCGTTTTCCCCCAGCAATGCGTGCACCTCGCCACCGCGCAACCGGAAGTCGACATTGTCGAGCGCTTTTACACCGGGAAACTGTTTACCGATGTTTGACAAGGTTAAAATTGCCTTTGAGTCTGAAACTGTCATTTCAAGCCTATTCGCTTTAGTGCCAAGCCCGCCGCCGGGGTGACTCTATTGAGATCCCGTACGCTTCTTATACTCTGCCTCAGCCGTATCCGGCAAAAATAATCCGCCGGTGGTAGAAATCAATTTTTTGAAATCCCGCTTTCCCTTAAGATACTGCTCAATGACATCAAACGCCGGCCCTCCCAAATGCGGACTCAGCTCAACCGTCGCGTTGACATCTCCGTCCATCATCGCCTTGAAAATATCATTCACTCCGTCCACGGAGACCACCAGAATATCCTGTGCCGGATCCAGCCCCGCTTCCTTAATGGCCTGTACGGCGCCAATCGCCATCTCATCATTGTGAGCCCAGAGCGCACAAATATCCTTACCGCCATTTTCACTTTTCAGAAAGCTTTCCATCACCTCCTTGCCTTTTGTGCGGGTAAACTCCGCCGTCTGACTGCGCACGATAGTGGCGTCGGGGAACAGCGAAATAATATCGTTAAACCCTTTCATACGTTCAATCGACGCGGTAGCGCCTACTGTTCCCTGTAATTCCACAATGCGGCAGTGGCCGCTGGTTTCCGCCATCAGCCAGCTGGCGGCAAGGCGCCCCTCAATAACAAAATCGGAAGCGATGCGGGTCAGGAAAAGACGGTCATCGTCCAGAGCGATGTTGCGATCGACAATGACAACCGGGATGCGGGCACGCCTGGCTTCTTTGAGTACAGGTTTCCAACCCGTTTCCACGACGGGCGCGATAATGATGGCGTCCACACCCTGGGCGATAAAGCTGCGTACGGCTTTAATCTGGTTCTCCTGTTTTTGCTGAGCATCGGAAAATTTCAAATTTATACCGCGCCGCTTCGCTTCGGCTTTGATGGACTCGCTGAAGCTGGTGCGCCAGCCACTTTCGGAGCCCACTTGAGAAAAACCGATTGTCAGCGCTGTGGCGGCTTGTGCTACAGCTAAAAATATGACGGCACAAGCTGTCAGTATGACGCTATGTTTCATTTTATTTTCCTCGCATCACTATTATTTTCTTATTAGCCTGGGATACCCGAGGTTCGGGCAACCCAGTTACCCCCGCGAACCATTGACAATGCGTGGCAACTGTAGCGGATTGCTATCTTTCAATGCATCCGGCAAGAGCGCATGCGGGTAATTCTGGAAGCAGATCGGACGCAAAAAGCGCGCTATTGCCGCCGTGCCCACGGACGTGAATCGGCTGTCGGTGGCGGCGGGAAAGGGACCGCCGTGCATCATGGCATCGCAGACTTCCACGCCGGTGGGAAAGCCGTTGATCACCAATCGACCTACACGTTGACGCAGTAGTGCCACCAACTGTTCGGATGCAGCCAGTTCAGACTCCGTACAGTGTACCGTACCGGTTAACTGCCCTTGCAGTGATTCAATAACAGTCAGTAGTTGTTTATAATCCTGACATTTCACCACCAGGGAAACCGGCCCGAAGACCTCTTCACGCAGTGTCGAATTGTTTAAAAAGTCGTTGGCGTTAACAGTGAGTAAACCCGCCTGACAATGGAAACCGTCCTCCTGCTCAGTGGCATTCACACTCATGCCCTGCCCCACTTCGCTGACGCCCGGTTGTGCTCTTAACTGCTCTATGCCGTGGAGATAAGACTTTTGAATGTTCTGATTTAACATGACACCGGCATTAACTTTTGCCAATGCCTCTGCGGCGGCATCAATGAATTGGTTAAGTCCACTGTCACTGTCTTCCAGGGCAATAACCAACCCGGGGTTTACGCAGAACTGGCCGACACCGAGAGTGAGAGAAGCAACAAAGTTTTCAGCGATAGTCGCGGCGGATTCGTTGAGCGCCTGGGGCAACAACACGACTGGGTTAACGCTGCCCATTTCCGCAAAAACGGGAATGGGTTCCGGTCTTTCTGCAGCCATTTTAAAGAGCGCCATGCCACCGGTATATGAACCGGTAAAGCCAACGGCTTTCATACCAGGCGCTTTTACCAGAGCGGCGCCGACGTCAGTCCCCGACCCCAACAACAGCGAAAACACGCCACCGGGCAGTCCGCAGCTTTTTACCGCCCGATCGATAGCCTGAGCCACCAGTTC
The DNA here is from genome assembly GCA_037384225.1 of Exilibacterium sp. Taxonomy (GTDB): domain Bacteria; phylum Pseudomonadota; class Gammaproteobacteria; order Pseudomonadales; family Cellvibrionaceae; genus JARROD01. The sequence continues at coordinate 9,146 of JARROD010000029.1, read as the reverse complement.
GCTGGTGCCGGGGTGAGAGTTATGCGCTTTCACGATGACCGGACAACCAGCGGCAAGCGCGGAGGCGGTATCGCCACCGGCGACGGAAAAGGCCAGCGGGAAATTGCTGGCCCCAAACACGGCAACCGGGCCAATGGCCTGGTTGATAAACCGGATATCCGGTCTGGGCAAGGGGGCTCTATCAGGCTGAGCGTGATCAATGCGAATATTGAGGTGCTCACCTTTAAGAAGATGGTCAGCAAACATTCTCAACTGTCCACAGGTTCTGCCGCGCTCGCCTTCGGCTCTCGCTTGCGGGTAGCCGGTTTCCGCCATAACCCTGGCGGTCAGGGTATCGCCCAACGCCATAATTTCATCGGCGCAAGCGTTAAGAAATTCAGCTCTCTGGGCCAGACTGGTATTGGCGAATTGAACAGCACAGTCGGTGGCGGCGGCAACCGCGGCATCGACCTGCTGCCGATCGGCAGCGGTCATTATTGGTTCCAACGCCTTACCGTCGGCGGGGTTTAGCGCCTGAAACGTGCCGTTATTGCCGACAACCCATGCGCCGGCGATAAGTTGTTTACCTGTCAATTGTGTTTCTGAAAAAGACATCTGATCTCCGTGTAAATTTTTTTGAAATTAAATCCAGTCGCGCCAATCATGAACTCCCGGGCCCGCAGTGAGCGCGAGCGTCAATGTGAATGCGGAGGCACCTCCGCACCCCGGCATCCGACCAGGAAATCGAAATCGCAGCCTTCATCGGCCTGCAGTACACGCTCGCGGTACATTTCGAGATAGCCCCCGGTGGACGCTATCACATTCGAAGCCCGCAACGTCTCCAGGCGCAGCGCCAGTTCACTGTCAGACACTTCCAGATGCAGGCGGCCATTTTCCGCATCCAGATGAATCATGTCACCGTCTTTCACCGCCGCCAGCGGCCCCAGCTCCATCGCTTCCGGAGCCACATGTAAAACCACGGTGCCAAACGCGGTACCACTCATACGCGCATCGGATATGCGCACCATATCTTTGATACCGCGCTTTAACAGTTTCGGCGGCAACCCCAGATTGCCCACCTCCGCCATACCGGGATAGCCTTTTGGCCCGCAGTTTTTCAGCACCATTACACTATGTTCGTCGATATCGAGCGCCGGGTCGTTGATGCGCTCTTTATAATGATCAAAGTTTTCAAAAACCACGGCTTTGCCACGGTGGTTCATCAGCGCGGGGGAGGCCGCGGAAGGCTTAAGCACAGCGCCGCGCGGCGCCAGATTGCCCTTGAGAATACAGATACCGCCATTGGCCACCAGCGGATTGTCCGACGAACGAATCACCTCGTCGTTATAGCAGGGGGCATCACAGGTATTTTCCCAAATGGTTTTACCATTGACTGTCAGCGTATTCTTATTGAGCCTTCCCATTTCACCCAGGCGCCGCAGCACGGCGGGCAAGCCTCCGGCGTAATAGAAATCCTCCATCAGATATTGGCCGGAAGGCTGCAGATTGACCAGGGTGGGAACGCCCTTGCCTTCGGACCAGTCTTCCAGGCTGAGGTCTACATCGATACGCCCGGCGATAGCGATTAAATGAATCACCGCATTGGTTGAACCGCCAATGGCGGCATTGGTGCGAATGGCATTGTGAAAGGCGTCTTTAGTGAGGATTTTCGACAGGGTAAGATCTTCATGCACCATCTCGACGATACGCATTCCAGACATATGGGCCAGCGCGTAGCGGCGGGAATCCACAGCCGGAATCGCCGCGTTATGCGGCAGGCTGGTGCCCAGAGACTCAGCCATACAAGCCATGGTGGAAGCGGTACCCATGGTATTGCAACTGCCCGCCGAACGGGACATGCCGGATTCGGCACTGAGAAACTCGTGCAGGGAGATATCACCGGCTTTGTATTGTTCGTGCATTTGCCACACCAGCGTGCCAGACCCCACGTCTTCGCCCTTGTGTTTACCGTTGAGCATAGGACCGCCAGTCACAACCAGCGTGGGCAAATTGCAGCTGGCCGCCCCCATCAGCAGCGCGGGTGTGGTCTTGTCGCAGCCCACCAGCAGCACCACACCGTCAATAGGGTTGCCGCGAATCGCCTCTTCGGTATCCATGGCCGCCAGGTTGCGCGTTAGCATGGCGGTAGGACGCAGGTTGGATTCACCGTTGGAGAACACCGGAAATTCCACCGGGACACCCCCGGCTTCATAGACGCCCTGCTTGACTCTCTCGGCAATATCCCTGAAGTGGGCGTTGCAGGGAGTCAGTTCGGACCAGGTATTACAGATACCGATGATGGGCTTGTTGTTAAAGTGATGTTCAGGGATACCGCGGTTTTTCATCCAACTGCGGTACATAAAACCATTTTTATCTTTGCTGCCAAACCAACTGGCTGATCTCAGTGGTTTTTTATTCTGGTTCTTATTTCTCTTGCCGTTTGACATAACCGGTACCTTGGAAACCAGTTTCAACTATTCTCGGTGACTATTCTCTGTGACGCTAGGCTGTACAGCTTTGTATTCTGTGCGACTCCGGTAAGCCGATTAAAGGCACTAGCATGCACCGCTTAACCAGTGCCGATAGAACCAGTGCCGATAGACGTGTGAAAGTACCATCACCACTGCACCTCCGAGCGAACATTGATCATATTATATTATAATATTATATGTCAAATGATAACTTTCCCAGGGTAGACACCTTTCGCATATAACCACATACACCGCCAATTCAGGCTTTTTATGCTTTAAAAGCGCCATTTGCCCTACCCCGTCGACGGGTGGGGTAAACTGTGAGTCATATATAGCTTGCTTGCATTAAATATTATTATATGATTATATAAGTAGATATTACCTGCTGGGAGCCCCCCACAAATTCTCAATAATAACCACTGATAAAGAATGATTATGCGACTGATCCAATATGTCACCGAAGCGAACGAGCGGGCCGTAGGACTGGTTCTAGACCCGGATACTATTTGTCGTCTACAAAAAGTAAATACTCTCTATCAATTGGCTGTACAGGCCATTGAAACCGGCTCAAGTATCGAGGCGCAGGTCCAGGCGTTGCGATCCGACAACCGGGATAGCTATGGCGATATCATGCACCAACACCGAATTCTGTCGCCAATAGACCACCGGGATCCCGCACACTTACTGGTTTCCGGAACCGGGCTCACTCACCTCGGCAGTGCGGACACGCGCGATGCGATGCATTTGAAAAATAGCGGACACAGTGAGAAATCCGAGCCATTAACAGACTCGATGAAAATGTTCAAAATGGGCGTTGAAGGCGGCAAGCCGGCAGCGGGGGAAACAGGTGTTCAACCGGAGTGGTTTTTTAAGGGCAATGGCAACATTATCGCCCGACCGGAAGCCAGTCTCGAATCGCCCGCTTTTGCGCTGGACGCCGGCGAAGAGCCGGAAATTGCCGGTATTTACATTAATGACAATAAAGGCACACCCTGCCGCATTGGTTTCGCACTGGGCAATGAATTTTCCGACCATAAAACCGAACGGCAGAATTATCTCTACCTGGCCCACTCAAAACTCAGACCCTGTGCCATAGGCCCGGAATTGTTAGTCGGCCCCCTGCCGGACAGTATAGAGGGAAAATCACGCATTGTTCGCGACGGCAACGTCATTTGGGAAAAACGTTTTTTAAGCGGCGAGCAGAATATGTCTCACTCCATCGCCAATCTGGAATACCATCATTTTAAATATTCCAACTTCTGCAATCCCGGCGATGTCAATGTCCATTTTTTCGGGACAGCAACACTCAGCTTTGGTGACGGGATTGAAACCGCGCCTGGCGATATATTTGAAATCGACGCTTCGATATTTGGCAGACCTTTAAGAAATACGCTCACACTCGATGAGCGGCCGACAGCAGGTGTCAGATCACTGTAGTTTTCAGATCACTGTAGTTTAAGGGCATTGTTCATCGCTTCGTCCACCAAAGGCGGCAACCAATACGGACGAACCGATGACGAACCGATGACGAACCGATGACGAACCGATGATAGTCCCTTTGCTTACAAAGCCCTGCTTATGCTCTCAGCACCTTTACTTAAAATTTCAGTGGCGCCGCGTATTGATTTTGAAAGCAAGGATTGCATTTCAAACCTGGCCCGCTCCGGATCCCGGTCTTTAATACCGAGGTAAACCGCTTTATGGCCAGGCAGGGCATTGCTGTACTCGGACTGCTGCGAGCTGCTTATGCGAAACAACCCCATCAACGCAGACTTAATCGATTCTCCCAGGGAAATCATAAATTCATTATTGGTTGCCACCAGAATTGCCATATGAAAATCCGTATCCGATGATACGACTTCATCCGTGCCCGCCCTGGCCGCTTCCATGGCGAAGTAAGCGTTTTCAATCGCTTTAATCTGCTCTTGCGTGGCCCGCTGCGCCGCCAGCGCAGCGGCATTGGGTTCGATAATCTCGCGCATTTCAAACAAGGATGTCAGAAATTCCGCCGACGGTCCGAATTCAAAATACCAGGCGAGAATATCGGCGTCGAACATGTTCCAGCACTGCCGGGGCCTGACACGAGTGCCCAGCTTGGGCCTCGATTCCAGCAGCCCTTTCGCCTTCAGACTTTTAAAAGCTTCACGCAAGACCGTTCTGGAAACACCCAGCTCTTCGCAAATAGCCGCTTCGTTGGGAATGTACACCCCGGGCGGGTAAGCACCAGTAACGATGCGAGTGCCCAACTCGTGGGCGATCCAACCGTGTATACTCCTGGACTGCGGGTTCCTGATGCTTTTTGTCATATCGAAGTTTTGAAGAGAAAGAGGTTGCGCCCCTAAAGGCAATAAATAGTATTATAATACAATTGTTCGTGAATTCCCAGTGTCCGTTTTCCAGCTACAGGTAATCCAAGGGTTCGCGGCATGAGTTTGTGCCAGCCCTGAAAGTATCTTCACATTAGGAACGTGCACGCCCCTAGGAATGGTCCCGGACGTCAAGATCCGGTTCGCCGCAATGGCCTAAAATTATTTTTCTGGCTTTATTGCGCAGATCCAGTGCAGCGTTCCAGTTTTGACCTGTGGGAGTAATAGGACTGCCAATGGCAATGTCGATTGCCCCCCGCCGTGGAAACCATGTGCCACCGCGCAATATGGAGCGGGTGCCCACCACCGTGACAGGCACAACCGGTATTCCGGCTTCCGCGGCCACGATGAAGGCGCCCAAATGAAAACCGTGCAACCCGGGCATACGATAAAAAGTACCCTCCGGAAAAAACAACAGTGAGCGGCCGTCCTGGGAGGCGGCCACAATCCGGTGCGCATCATCGATGCCCTTTTGAGTATCAAAACGCTCCACGTATTCTGTCTTCAGCCGAGATAGAAAAATATGGGTAAAGATATTTTTCTTGAATTCCGCCTTGGCAACAAAACTGAACGGGTGCGGCAGTGCCGCCATCAGCACCATGCCATCGATATAACTGGAGTGATTGGCGACCATAATCATGGGTCCACTCACCGGCAGCTGCTCTACGCCCCGAACCTTTAGTGGGGTACCCGTAAGCCGCAAAAGCGTTCGCGCAAAGGTCTGCACCAGGCGCCAGCACAGAGAGGAAACCGGTATAATTGCCACCAGAGTCCAACAAACGCAAGACATAATGACCATTAGGCTCCAGGAATAACCCGCATAGAGCAAATCGCGAAGATTGCGCCAGGTTTTCCATAACTGTGGCCACAACGCGGAAAGACCCAAGCGCACCAGTTGCATAAATACCGAACGCTGCTGTTTAAACAACAGCCCACGTTCGTAAAGTTCACGGCAAGCCGAGCGGCGAATTTTTCCGCTGGAGGTTTTGGGAACGGTGTGTGGTGGTGCGATAACCACATCATCCGCCGCGATGCCGGCAACGTCCAGAGCGCATTGTTTTATAGCTTCACGCAGACTCCATTGTTGCTGTGGGGAAGTCAGGCGGGTTTCAGCCAGCACTATCAGTTTTTCTGTTTTGGAACGGTTGTCGGTGGCGGCGAATACGGCAACGCAGCCTTTGCGAACACCAAAGATATTACCTACGGCATCCTCCAACTCAAAGGGGTGGATATTGCGCCCGGCGCGGATAATAATGTCTTTACTGCGCCCCGTGATATATATTTCGCCGCCGGCCAGGTAGGCGCGATCACCGGAATTGAGCCAACTGCCGTCGAACAGGCGCGCGTTTTGCTCCGGGTTGCGAAAATATCCACTGGTGCAGGAAGGCCCTCGAAACTGCAGTTCTCCCTCCTCTCGTTCCGGCAACTCCCGCCCCGCCGCATCGACAATGCGAACCTCGTGGCCGGGCAGCGGCTGGCCGAGGGCGACACACTCTATCGCCCCATCAACGCAGGTCGACGGTATGGCTCTGCCATAACGCTGAAGGGCGCTGCGCTCAATGCTATCGATAAGTGGCCGTCTGCCGAGGGGCGGGAATGCGAGTCCCACGGAGGATTCGGCCAGGCCGTAAACCGGCGCCATGGCGTCAGGGCGAAAACCGTAGCGGCTGAAACGCTGGCTAAAGCGGGCAATGGTATTCGGGCTAACCGGCTCGGCGCCGTTCAACGTCAACCGCCAACTGCTCAAATCCAGCCCTTCCAAGTGCTTTTCCTCAAGCCGCAGACATAGCTCATAGGCAAAGTTGGGAGCCGGTGATATCGTGCCGCGATAACGATGGACAGCCCAGAGCCAGTGTCCGGGATTGGATAAAAAACGCAGCGGCGACATCACCACTAACGGCGCGGCAAAATAAAGGCTGCCAAACCAGGCGCCGATCAACCCCATATCGTGGTAGAGGGGAAGCCAACTGACAACAATGTCCTCGGCACTGATCTCTAACGCCTGGCCAACACAACGGATATTGGCCAGCACATTGTCATGGGAAAGAATGACACCCTTCGGATTGCCGGTACTGCCCGAGGTATATTGAAGCATACAGGTGTCGGTATGTTGTGGCTGCAGATTCAGTTGCTCTGCGTGACGGTGTCGGGAATCGTCGCTGAGCAAAGCCGTCGGAGTGGTGATATGCTGCAGACTGTCTATCTGGGAACGGAGAAATTGAGATAACAGCAACGCTTCCGCAACGGTGATCATGAAACGCGCCAGACAATTATTCAAGATGCCGATATGGCGCCGCAGATGGGATTCCAGTTGAGAGGGGCGGGCCGGAGGGTAAATCGGCACCGGCACACCCCGTGCCAACAGCACACCGAAAAAACTCGTAAAATAGTCTTTACAGGTCGGCAGCATAACCGCCACCGTCTGCCCCGGCTCAAGCCCCCTTGCCAGCAACGCCTCTGCAATCCGAGCCGCCTGACGGTGCAACTCCCCATAGCTGACTTCAATCACCTGATCGGCGTCGTCATAGAGAAACAGATGAGTGCGGTGGCGGTGCTTGTCGAGGTGCCACTGCAGAACACCCTGCAGGGTGGTTTCGAAGCGGGGTTCTGATTCCACCGACCCCAGCTCGATTTTGACGAGGGCACGCTCGTCAATCGCCGCCTGTTCCCTTTTGTCGCACTTGAGAATCTCCCTGAGCAAATCCCGGGGTGTTTCCACTGTGGTCACGGTTTGCAGTGGTAGACGCACATCAAAGTGTTTTTCGATTCTTTGCATCATCTCAGCCCGGGCCAGACTGTCAAAGCCCAGATCGGACTCCAGATTCGCATCCAGCGTCACAGGGGTTTGGGATTGCCGCTGTTGCAGCTCAATGCGCAGAAGTGTCAATTGGTTGATCAATTCCTCCGCTGCGGTACGAGCGCTGTCGACTGGCGTAGAGACTGCTGGCTTGCTCATGGGATATCCCAGCCACGGTGGCAATTACAAGTCGCTTATTTACCCTATCGTTATTTTACGGGCAGGGTTTAAATCTTCAAAATACCGTGTGCGTTTAAGTAGTGGTTTAATAATAATTAATGCTTAACGATTTGGACCCTAACTTCTCAATAACCCGGGTTATTGAGAAGCCGACTCAGACCGCTCCGCGGCCACAGATTAGAAAATAACTTGTTAAGTTATTTAAGAGTTACTTGACGGTACCGAAAACGGAGCGAGTTTTCAGCCAGCGGCAGTGACCACCGGCAGCGGTCTGCCATGGGGCTCATCGACTTACACATTTCAATACGACAGTGGCACCTAAATTAGCGGTGCTTTGGGTATATAATGCAACCGCTTTACTTCTACGCTGTCACCTAAAAGAGCCATTGAAAAAAGTACGAGTTTTATGAATGGATTAATGAAGAGATTCCTGCCTGTAGTAGTACTTGGGGGTTTCGTGGCGCTGACGCTGCTTATCACCGCAAACAAACCTTCCAGCAACCGGCGTACCGCTCCGCCCGTATCCCATCTCAGCGTGGAAACCTACACCATCAAACCCCAGTTCTATCAAGTGGAAATTGAATCCTTCGGCACTGTTCAGCCCCGCACCCAGAGCCAGTTGGTCTCCCAGGTATCCGGCCAGGTGATTGAAATCAGTCCCAATTTCCGCAACGGCGGTTTTTTTAACCAGGGGGATGTGCTCGTTTCCATTGACCCCCGCGATTACGATATCGCCATTGAAACCGCCGCCGCTGAACTCGCCAGCACCGAGGTGGCGTTGCTGGAGGAACAGGCCCGGGCTCAGCAGGCGCGCCGGGAATGGACCAGCAGCGCCAATAATAGCGCCGCCACCAAAGCCACTGATTTTGTCCTGCGCAAACCCCAGGTGGCCGCCGCCAAAGCCCAGGTGGCCTCGGCCAGCGCCAACCTGCGCCAGGCGCGCCTGAACCGAGAGCGCACGCAGATTAAAGCGCCCTACGCCGGACGCATTCTCAATAAGAATGTCGATGTCGGCCAGGTGGTATCGCAAAACACCGCACTTGCGGATATCTACGCCATCGATTTTGTCGAGGTTCGCCTGCCATTGCAAAACAGTGAACTGAATTTTATCGAACTTCCGGAATTAAACCGCTTTCAAAGCCAGGCGCTGGACGAACGTTTCGGTGACAACCCCGATGTCTTTATCCACAGCGACCTCGGCGGCACTGAGCAGCACTGGGACGGCAAGCTGGTGCGCACCGCCGGGGCAATCGACGACCAAAGTCATCAGTTGCATGTCATTGCCCAGATCGATGACCCCTACGGGGAAAAAATGTCGGGCCGCCTGCCGTTAAAAATCGGCCAGTATGTCAC